>JBIQNJ010000041.1:15755-23470 GCA_044462445.1 Truepera radiovictrix
ATGACCTCAAGCCATGGGCAGACTGGCCATCGCCTGGATGCTGACTTGGCCGGCCGCTACGCGGGCAACGCGCCTGAGCTCCTGCGCGCTGGCGTTGTCCGGGTCTGAGATCACCAGCGGGGTGCCCGTGTCACCGCTCTCACGCAACGCCCGTGTGATAGGGATCTGGCCCAGGAGCGGCAGCCTCTCCTGCTCGGCCCAAGCACTGGCGCCGCCCTCGCCGAAGATGTAGTCGCGCGAGCCGTCCGGCAGCGCGTAGTAGCTCATGTTCTCCACCACGCCCAGCACGGGTATGTGGGTCTTGCGGGCCATGGTGTAAGCCCTGCGCACGTCTACCAGCGCCATGTCCTGGGGCGTGGTGACCATGACCATACCGGTCACCGGCACCAGCTGCGTCAGCGAGAGCTGGACGTCGCCGGTGCCAGGAGGCAGGTCTACTATCAGGTAGTCCAGCTCGCCCCAGGTGGTCTGGTTCAGCAGTTGGGTCAAGGTGCCGTGCAGAATAGGCCCACGCCACGTGAGGGCCTGGCCGTCCTCCACCAGGTTGGCGATACTGATGACCTTGACGCCGTGATTACGCAGAGGCAGGATGCGCTTGTCGTCGTCGGCCATCAGGCGCTTGCCCTCGACGCCGAACATCTTGCTCTGCGAGGGGCCGTAGATGTCGGCATCGAGCATGCCCACGAGCGCGCCCTCCAGCGCCAGCGACGCCGCGATGTTGGCCGCCACCGTGCTCTTGCCGACCCCGCCTTTGCCGGAACCGACGGCGATCACCGTGCGAACCCCCGGCATGGGCTCCTTCTGCGGACCCCGCACGTTGGCGCCGAACTCCACCTCGAGCGCCACATGACCCACCTCGCGTGCAACGGCCTCGCGCACGTCCTTCTCGATCTTTCCCTTAAGCGGGCAGGCGGGTGTGGTCAGGTTGATCTTGAGCTTCACCGCGCTTCCGTCTATATGAACCTGGTCGACCATGCCGAGCGTTACCAGGTCCTGGTGCAGCTCCGGGTCGTTGACGGTGCGCAGTGCGTTGATGATCCGTTCGCGGGTGACTTCCATCGTGTCAGAAGCGTACCAGCCCCGCAGCTCACCTGCCTGTCCTTGAGTACGCTGCCCGCGGCGCCTTCCGGCGCGGTCGCCACAAAAGGCGACGTGCCTTGTCCTTGAGTGCGCGGCCAGCGGGCGGTCGCAGAGGCGACCCTGACTCACGTTGAGGTCTCGTCCTTGAGTGCGCGGCCAGCGGGTAGCTATACTCCAGGTCGTGCACAGCACTCTCGGTTCCGAGCAGGTGGCGCGGTGAGCGAGCCCGCTCGTTACCAACGCGCAGAGCAGCTAAGACGCTCTGGTCAGGTCACGACCAGTCGTGGGGTCGATGTCGTGACGGGCCTCGGGGTACTCATCTACGACTTCCCTGGCGCGCCGCGCACCAAACCCGGTCAGCTGGAAAGCGAAGCCATCCCCGCCGTGCTGGCCGCCGGCTTCGACGGCAACAAAGGGGTGCTGGTGACCGCCTACCCTCAGGGTGCCGTGCAATTGGCCAGCTCGGGTATCGCCATCGACGACACCTTCGCGCTGCACGCCCTGACGGCACTGCGTGACGCCGCGCGCATGAACCTCGCCCACGGCGACCTCACGATCGACAGGCTGCTGGTGTCGCACGGCAGGCTCTACGTCGAGGGGTACGGCGTGCCGTGGCAGGCCGACGATCCCGCCGTGCCCACCAAGGAGGCCTTGCAGGCAGCGCTGGGTCGCGACCTGAAGGGCGTAGTCAAGGCGCTGCTCGGTTCCGGAACGTCCAACATGAGTAGCGAGGTCGTCTCTGCGCTCAAGGGAGCGACCGGCAATCCTGCCAGACCGGGCGACGCAGCTCAGCTCTACAGCGTGGTGCGCCGCCTTGCCGGGGGGGCCGTCACCGTGCCTCCGGCCGGCTTCGGCAACCTGGTCCTGCCGACGGCGGCGGGCGCCAGCGCCAAGACGCCACCAGCAGACGACCTAGGCCTCGGACAGCTCGACCTGGAGCTCCATCTCGACAAGCTCGATCTCAGGCCGCGGGACGTGCCGCCGCTGGACCCGGTAGACGACGGCCTCCCTACCAAGGCCACTGCAGGGTTCGCGTCGTCCGCGCGCGTCGGCAACGAGTCAAGGCAGCCCACGCTGGACGACGTCAACTCGCTGCCGGACGTAGACGCGGGGGCGCTGGACACCGAACCGCTCGAACTGTTCGAGGAGCCTGAGGTCTACGAGTACGGGGGCGACCTGGACCCTCCTCCGGTGCTGACGACTCCGCCGTTCCCCGACGAACCCGACCCGATAGTGCTGCAGAGCGACCCAGGACCCACGATGGCGCTGGACGCCCGGTTGCGCGACAGCGGTGCGGGTTTCGTAAAGGACCTTCCGCCGGGCGCCACGTACCGCCCGGGCAACGTCGAGGAAGACGTGCGGGTCCCGCCGATCGACCTCAACATCAGCGCCGTGCCCAAACGACCCAAGCGCCAGTGGCGTCTGCCCCTGCTCGTTCTGGCGCTCGTGCTGGTGGCCGGCCTGGCCGGCTACCTGTCGCTAGTGTCGACGAGGGAGCCGCCGACCGCCGCGCCAGGTACGAGCGCCATCAGCCACTTCGTGGACGTCCGGGTAGACCCGCCTAACCTCCCGCCCGTCAGCCTGGTGGTCGTGCAGAGACCGGCGGCCTCCGCCTACAGCGCCGGCACCATCATCGCCTCCGTGCCGCGGCGCGTGCGGTTCGACGCAACCGGAACCTGGGTCGTTCGCGCCAGCTTCCAAGGGCGTACCAGCGAGCCCGTAACACTGGAGGTTCCGGGCGACACGACCATCACCATCGTCTTCCCGCCTGAAGAGCAGCCCTGACCTGACACGGGCCCAGGGTGAGGCCCTTACGAGACCGCTGTGATGAACAGTGGGTGCACGGCCATCATCCAGTGGGCGTAGCCCGTACGAGGCCGAGTGGTGGGCTTACGGCGCCGCACCGTCAGCGTTGCTAGAATCTTCCGTATGGCACGCTCATGGCTCGTTAAGAGCGAACCCGACTGTTACCCGTTCGAGCAACTCGAGCGCGAGGGCCGCACCATGTGGGACGGCGTCCGCAACTACCAGGCGCGCAACTTCATGCGAGACGAGATGTCTGTAGGCGACCTCGTGCTCTACTACCACTCCAGCACGGCGGTCCCAGGGGTCATCGGTGTGGCCCGGGTGGCCAGCGCGGCCTACCCCGACCCGACGCAGTTCGATGAGGACAGCGAGTACTACGATCCGAAGGCCACGAAGGAAGAGCCCCGTTGGTACCTGGTGGACCTGGAGCCCGTGGAGCGCCTGCCCAGGCTGGTGAGCCTTGAAGAGATGAAGAGCGACCAGGCCCTGGAGGGCATGACCCTCCTCCGCCGTGGCAACCGCCTTAGTGTCATGCCCGTAGAGCCCGACCAGTTGCAGCGGGTGCGTGAGTTGGCGGCCACCTGAGGCCGCTGCTACAGCGCCATGCCGAGTGATACCATCGCGTGCATGAACGAGCGGCGGGTCCGCGTGCTGCAGCTTGTGGCCGAGGCCTACATCCAGACGGCGCATCCGGTGGCGTCAGGGCAGGTGGCTGACCAACTGAACGTCAGCAGCGCCACCGTGCGCAACGATTTCGGCACCCTCGAGAACGAGGGTATGTTGCAGCAGCCGCACACCTCGGCCGGCCGCATACCTACGACCCTCGGCTTCAAGGCGTACGCTTCCCGCTTCCTGCCGCCTAACCCCCTGACGCCCAGCCAGCGCCGCCGGATAGGCCTGCGCCTGGCCGGGGCCGCAGGCGACCAGTTCTACGCGCTGGCTTCCAGGCTGGCGTCCGAACTGTCCGGCTACGCGGTAACCGTGAGGCTGCCCCCGGACGACGCCCTCCGCATCCTGGAGATCCATCTGGCCATGCTGTCCAGCAGGAGCCTCATGGCGGTGGTGGTGCTGGAGAACGGTGTGGTGCGGCAACTGGCGGTGGACCTGGACCCGGTACCCGACGACGCTGTCATAGACGACGCCGAGCGCAACCTCCGCCAGCTCACCTTGCCCGTCGGCGAGGTGCCCAGGGCACTGGCGGCAATCGCCGCCCGGGCCGAGGCTGAGCTGGGTCGCACGCTTCTGGCGCTGGCGACCGCCTGGAACGCCCTGCAGCCCGCGCGCGTGTTCTCCAACGGGCTGTCCCGGCTACTGGGTGAGCCCGAGGCCGCCGACCCTGCCTTCGTGAAACTGGTGGTAGAGCACGTCGAGGGTGAAGACCGCTCGCTGCCCGTGAACCCGCTCGCCGAGTCACACGAGTCGGGCCTGGTGCTAGATCTCGACGAGGCGGTGGCCCGGGTCGTCGTCGACTTCCCGTTCGGCAACGCCTGGGGGACGTTCACGGTGGTCGGGCCGTCGCGCATGCGTTACCCGGCAGCTCTGACAGTGGCGCACGAGTTCCGCACAGCTCTGGCGCGCCCTGCCGCCGACAGGGCCTGAACCGCCCCGCAGGCGCCGACTCCTGGGCCGCCGGGCCCCCCTCACAACGGCATATCTCACAACATCGCGCGGCGCTAAAATTTATGCTCCACAACGGGACGAAGCTGGCAAATCCAGCCTAAGTGGCAGGAAGATTGAGTGTCACTCGGTCAGGGGCTGGACAACGCCTGCTCGGACCCTGTCCCGGCAGCCGCACTTCTCACGTGTCGCTGTGCGGAGGAGGGAAACTGATGCCGAACGAGGTGTACGTGATGACGCACACGGCTCTCTCGGCCCTCGTGTCGCACCGCGCGGCCACGAGGGTTCTCAGTGCAGCCCTGGCGACCAGCGAGTACACCGCCGACACGGTAACGGTGAGGGCTATGCGCAGGCTCCTGGCGCAAGGCGTACGGCGCGAACTCAGCGGCACCCTGCCAGGCCCCGGCCTTACGCATAGCCTCAAGCAGATAGCCGACGACCTCTACCGCCTGCAGCCCAGCCACACGACCCAGGTGGTGAAGATAGACCCGGAGGAGCAGGCCGAGATCGAGCGCATGCTCTCGGCGGCCAACCCCCCAGCGGGGGTGGTCCAGGGACGGGCGGGCGCCAGCCGCAAGCCGGTAGAGACGGCCGTGGCCGGCCCCTCGACCGTGGCAGTGCATAAGCCGCTTCCGATAACCAGCGAAGTGGGCTACGCCCACAAGGGCGCACCGCAGATAGCCGCGCACGCCAAACCGGCAGATCTCAAGCCGCCGCTTCGGCTCACGGAAGAGGTTATGACCTCGGCCCTACAGCAGTTCGGCGAGCTCGAGACCGTAGAGCAGGTGGTCATCGTGCGCGGCCCGGACGTCCTGCTGGAGCGCGGTTCCGGTGTGCAGACTGATAGACTTCCCAACCTCGTGATCTCTACGAAACACCTGCTCGCGAGGGCCGGACGGCTGAAGCTTTACGCGCTGGAGCGCAGGGAGGGCACGATGTTCGTGTTCCCCATCGGCGACGGCGCTGTAGTGATAGTCACCAAACCTAACGTGAACTTGGGCGCCGTCCTAGCTGCGCGCGCCGCTCTGGAGGAGGCAGCATGAACCGGCGTTATCTCGTCATCGCCACCACTCTCATCGCCCTGTTACTCGGAAGCGCCACGGCGCAGGAAGACAGCCTGCTCCAGCGCTACGACCTGGCGATCGAGAACCTCGAGATCGCGGTGGCCAGCGTTCCCAGTGACGGGCTGCAGGCCCGTGACGAGCTGGAACGTGCGCTGAACGCGCTGCTTACCCTCTCCACGAACGCCACCAGCCCGACCCTGGTGCAGGCCATGGAGCGCACCTTCGACCGCACGCGCATCGCTATCGAGAACCAGAGCCAGACAGACATGGCCGTGCAGACGGCGGTGCTGTCCGGCGGCTTCGGCCGGCTGGTGATGGACTCGGCCTTCACCGCCGCCGCCAACGGCGACACGGCCCTGGCGCGCACCCGGCTGGTACACCTAGCAGGCCGCCTGGGCTTCGCCGAAGGCGACCTGGCCCAGCTGCAGGAGGCTCCCAACGCTACGGCCATGCGCCTCGCGTTCGAGGCCGGCGCAGCCGACGTGATAGCGCAGAAGGTGCGGCTGACCGAAGAGCTCGTCGCCACCGATCAGGCCGCCGCCTATGAGCAGCTGGCTTCCGCCTACGGCGAGTCGCTGCTGATCCAGGACTCTCCCAGGGTAGGCCCCGAACTGAACCGCGGCCTCGTCAGCGCGGCCAACGCCCTCGTCGGCGCCAACGCGGACGACGCCACCGCCGCCCTCCAGATGGCCTCCGCCCAGCTGACCAACCTTTCGAACGCGGCCAGGGACCAGACTCCAGAAGCGCCGGCGCCGACCGAGCAGGACACGCCCGAAGAGGCGGCTGCCGTCGTCGCTCCGAGCGAGAGCATTGCCGAACCCGCGCAAAGCGTTGCCGAACCCACGCAGAGCACGGCCGAAACGCCCGTGCCCGCCGAGGCGCCCGCCACCACCACCGAGCAGCCGGCCCCAGCCAGCGAAAGCGCAGACGCGGGCCTGCTGCCGCTACTCTCCACCCCGGACTTCGAGACCGCCCTCCAGCAGCGGCTTGACGAGCTCGAGGCCGAGCGCCGCGCCGCAACGCTTGCCTCCCTGACTCGCGACCTCACCCGCGCCGGCGTGCCGGCAGCCCTGGCCCAGACCGGAGCCCAGGACCTGTTCGCCTCCGGCTACACCGCCCTGGCGGCGCCCGTGACCGAGCTCGAAGCCCTGGCCGCGCGCGTGGTCGCCGCCCAGCGCAGCGGCGATGTGGACGGCGCCCGAGCCGGCCTCAACCAGCTGCGCGCCGCCTACCAGAGCACGGTTGCGCCCGTACTGCGCCTGGCCGATGTCGAGCTGAGCGACGCCACCGAGCAGCTGCTCGGCTCGCTCCAGGACCGTTTCACGCTCACGAGCCACGACGTCTCGCTGCTGGCCACCCAGACGGCTGCGGTGCGGGCCTCGCTTTTGAACGAGCCTGCCCCCGCCGCCCATGACCTCGAGGTCGCAGTAGACAGCTACTGGTCCGGCTACGTCCGCGTTATCGTGCTCATCCTGCTGGCTATCATGGCCATCGTTCCTCTCGTGCTGCTGAACATGGCCTTCGGCGGCAGCAACCGCAACTGGCGTCTGGTCGGCTGGGCCCTTTTCCTGCTCCTCGCCATCGTGTTCTTCGAAGGTCTGGCTGCGCTGGCCGGCCTGGTCGGGCACTTCGCCAACCTGCCGTTCCTCACGGCGTTGGCCACCTGGTCGGTGTTCTCCAGCACCATCTCGCTGGCGGTGTGGGCGGTCCTCGTGTTCATCGCCCTGGTGCTCGCCATCGTCGGCCTGTACGGCATCTGCGTCCAGTTCGGGCTCATCGGCGCCGGCAGGCAGCGCGCCACCACCACGACCACGAGCACCGGCCTCAAACAGGAGAAGAAGCCCACGGGCAGCACGACCATCGATTGGGACGAGGAGTTCTGAGCATGGCGCCGCACCCGACTCCCTGCACGTCGTTGGGTGCGGCCTAGGCTATGGCGGTTATGGCCAACCCTGTCTACCAAGCCACCATCGAAGAGCTGGAGGCCGTGCTGTCGCCTCGCGTCGTGTCGCGCTCCATCAAGGAGGGGCTCAACCAGGTAGGACGCACGCCTGACACTGCAGGCATAGAGGACATGGAACAGATCCTCAAGTCGCAGGTGTACAGGCAGCTGCAGCTGACGATGCCGGTGACCCGGGCCAAGGAGGC
>JBIQNJ010000042.1:0-23124 GCA_044462445.1 Truepera radiovictrix
CCCGCCAACGCATAGACGAGGTCATAGCCGCCTTGTCGGACGCGCCGCGCTTCCAGGCGGACCTTCACCGTCAGGCGCTGCTGCTGGCCAGTCAGTTCGCCGCGACAGGCAACGAGGGTCAGGCGCTGGCCGCTGCCGCGCTCAAATCCGCGCGCTTCCCCTATCAGCGCGCGCACGCCCTCGCCGCCAGGGCGGCGGCACAACTCAGACGCATGGAACTGGCAGGGGCCCTCACCGACCTGGCCCAGGCGGGCGCCGCCCTGGACGAGTCCACGGGCAAGGCCGCCAACGAACGCGGCGACGCAGGCCTCTACTCTCAGCTGGCCGCGCTCACCTGCGCCGCGCACCTGGCCGGCGGCAACGAGAAGGCTGCGGCCGAGACACTGGTCGCGGCCCTGGACGACGCTGCCCTCAGCCCGTATCACGAGGGGCTGCTCCGCGCCTTCGGGGAGGCCGCGGACGACGCTGGCATGGACGGGGCCATCCATCCGCCCCTCGACGGCAGCTGGAAGAGCCATCGCCGCCTAAGGCTGCTGCTCGGCATGGACGGCACCGGGCCCAGCACCCCGGCCCGCCTGCCCGACGCCCTGGTAGCAGCCTGGCGCTCGCGCACGCGCGCCCTCTCGACGGACTGAGATGTAGCGGCATGACCGGCGCCACCATGGAGCTGCAGCAACCGGAGGCCGAGGCGCCGACCGAGGCACGCATAGTCGTGGGCGCAGACGCCGCCCTGTTGGCAGGGCTTGAGCCACATCAGCAGCTGGACCGCTTCCGCCCGCCGGAGAAGCAGCTCGAAGCGCTCATCGACATAGCCACGGACCCCCAGGGCACCATCACCGCGCTGGTGCGCGGAAGACGGCTACTCGGCTACGTGGCGTTCCACCCGCCCACCGAGATCGAATCTTGGGGAGCAGACAGAACGAAGCAGATCCTCGAGCTCGGCGCCGTGGAGGTAGCGCCCGAGGAGAGAGGGCAGCGCTGGGCCGAGCGCATGCTTCTGGCATCGTTCGACGGCGGACGCTTCGACCACACCGTGGTGTTCGCCACCCTCTACACCTGGCATTACGACTTGGAGCGCAGCGGCCTGGGCGACTTCGCCTATAAGCGCATGCTCGAACGCCTCTACCGCTCCGCGGGGTTAGAGCCCTTCGGGACCACAGACGAGGAGGTACGCTCCAGCCCCGCCAACGCGCTGATGGCCCGCCTCGGCCCGCTCGCGCCGGCCGAGGTTGTGGCCGAGTTCCACCGGCTCAGACGCCTGAGCCCGGAAGTCGGCGGCGTGGGCTGGTAGCATCGCAACGACCATGGAGATCAGATGCTCGTAAGAGAGATCATGACCAAACAGGTCGTCGCCATTGGGCCAGACACCCCGATACGCGACGTTCAGCTGCTCATGGAGCAGCGCAACATAAGACACTTCCCCATCCTTGATCAGGCCGCCGGAGCCGCCGGAGACGATCACTTGGTGGGCATAGTCTCGGACCGCGACGTGCGTCTGGTCGGCGCCGACCACCCCAAGGCGCCCGAGGGTGTGACGGCGACGGACGCGGTGGCGCGGCTCATGGTGTCGCCCGTGCTGACGGCCGACCCGGAGGACCCCATCGAGGAGACGGCCAAGGTGTTGCGCCAGCACAAGATCGGCGCCATGCCCGTTATGGATGACGGCAAGCTGGTAGGCATAGTCACCGCCATAGACATGCTGGACGCGCTCATCCGCATGTCGGGCGTGTCAGAGGCGTCCTCGCGCCTGGAGGTGGAGGTCATCAACCGGCCGGGCGCCCTGGCCGGGCTCCTCGACCGCGTGGCCAGCCGCCACATCAACGTCTCGAGCGTCATGACCTCCCGCTCGGACGCCGACACCGTGAGCTTCGTGCTGCGCGTCGGCACCGCCGCCGGCCACGAACTGGCAGCCCACCTGCGGGGCCTGGGCTACACCGTCTACTGGCCCCCCGAACGAGCGTGAGCCTGCAGCCCCGGTCCGCGAGGGCGCCGGAGCGGTGAGCCTGACGGACCACGCGTTCGTCTACGAGCCGTCACTGGCTCGCTTCGATTTGGGTCGCGACCACCCGTTCAAGCCGCTCCGCCTTGAGCTGACCCGCACGCTTCTGCGCAGCGTGGGCCTGCTGGCCGACGGGCAGATAGTCAGCCCCTCGCCCCTGTCAGACCAGGCCCTGCTGACGGTGCACGACAAGCGCTTCGTGCAGGCGGTCAAGGCCGCCTCACGGGGCGAGGAAGTAGCCGGCGCCGCTACCTACGGCCTGGGTACCAGCGACAACCCCATCTTCGGAGGCATGCACGAGTCCGTTCTGGGGGTCGTGGCCGGTACGGTCACCGCCGTCGACCTCGTGGCGTCGGGCAGGTACCGCGGCGCCGCCAACTTCTCCGGCGGGCTGCACCACGCCCTGGCCGACCGCGCCTCCGGTTTCTGTCTCTATAACGACCTGGCCGTGGCCATCCGCCACGCAGTAAGCAAGTACGGCATGCGGGTGGCTTACGTAGACGTAGACGCCCACCACGGTGACGGCGTGCAGTGGATCTTCTACGAAGACCCGAACGTGCTGACCGTCAGCCTCCACGAGTCCGGCCGCTACCTCTTCCCCGGCACAGGCCACACTTACGAGACGGGCAAGGGCGCGGGCCGCGGCACCTCCGTGAACGTACCCCTGGAGCCGTACACGGAAGACGAGTCTTTCCTCGAGGCGTTCGACATCGTGGTGCCCGCCGCGCTCAGGCGGTTCAGACCCGACCTTATCGTGCTGCAGGCCGGGGCCGACATGCACGTCAACGACCCGCTGGCCGACATGAGCCTAACGCTCGGGGCCATGGCGACCAGCTACAGGCGTGTGGTGGCGCTGGCCGACGAGCTCACTGCGGGCCGGCTGGTGATAACGGGTGGCGGGGGCTACGACCCGTACCGCACGGTGCCGCGCGCATGGGCGCACGCCTGGGCGGCGCTCACGGGCACCGAGCTGCCGCGCGAGCTGCCGGCCGAGTGGCGCAAGCTGTGGCAGTCCGAGTTGCGTGGCGAGGCGGCCGAGCTGCCGCGCTTCTCGGGCGAGGACCCGGCCGATCACCCGCCCGTACCGCGCCGCGCAGCCATAAGCCGGCGCAACCGCCTGGTGGCCTCGCGCACGCTTGAGACGCTGCAGGAGCTGTGGTCAACTCTTGGTACTCACGATCGACGTGGAGGAAGCTAATGAGCATGCGAATAGGTTTCGTCGGCCTCGGCACGATGGGTGCGCCTATGGCGCGCCGGCTGCTGGAGGCGGGCTTCGAGGTGGCCGTACACAACCGCACCCGGCAGCGTGAGGAGCCCCTTGCGGCTCTGGGCGCCGTGCGCGCCGCCAGCCCCCGCGCAGCCGCGGAAGGCGCCGAGGTCGTGATCACCATGGTCAGCGACACACCTGACGTGCAGGCCGTGGTGCTGGGTGACACGGGTGTAGCCCTAGGCATGCAGCAGGGCAGCGTGCTGGTGGACATGAGCACGATCAGCCCCGCCACCACGCGCCGCATAGCCACGGCCGTGGCGGAGCATGGCGTCAGCATGCTCGACGCACCCGTGTCCGGCGGCAGCGAGGGGGCCGAACGCGGAACCCTCTCGATCATGGTCGGCGGAGAGCCGGAGGCGCTGGAGAAGGCCCGGCCAGTGCTGCAGCACCTGGGCAAGACCATCACGCACGTGGGTCCTAGCGGTGCAGGTCAGGTGGCCAAGGCCGTTAATCAGACGATCATCGCGGGCACTTACGCCGCGGTGGCGGAAGGGATGGCGTTGGCGCTGGCCGCCGATATCGACGTTAATGCGGCTCTGCAGGCGCTGGGTGGCGGAGCCGCGGGGTCGTGGGTGCTGGAGAACCGCGCCCGTAACATGCTCAAGGGCGAGTACCCGCTCGGCTTCAGAACGCGCCTGCACCGCAAGGACCTCGGCATCGCGCTCACGGCGGCGCGCGAGCTCGGCGTGGCCATGCCCGTGGCCGCCTATGTGGAGCAGCTCGAGACGAGCCTGGTGAGGCGTGGTTACGGCGACGAAGACGTGTCTAACGTCGCCCGCGTGGTGCGTGAGCAGTCAGGACTGGACAAGCACTAGCGCAAGGGGCGCCTGGCAGCCACCCACAGCCGGTCCGTGTTCCCGTCCACCGGGGCGCCGTCCGGATGGGCCGAGATGTCGATAGCCTCGAAGCCTGCGTCTGTCAGGAGCCTTCTAAGCAGCTCGGGCTCGTAGCCCCGCTCGTGGTGCACCTCGGCGAAGGCGCCCTCGGCCGTGTCGCAGTAGGCCTCAACCTTGGCTAGCTGGCGCTCTTCGTCGAAGCTGTGCTCCCAACGGTAGTACACGTCGTCCGCCCAGCCGGAGGCCACGCCCCCCTCCCACAACTGGCGCAGGCCCTCGGTGGTGTTGGCATCGAACACGAACGACCCGCCCGGCAGCAGGTGGTCGAAGACGTTGCGCGCCATGGCGGCGAAGGAGGTGTCGTCGAGCAGGTTGTTGAGAGAGTCGAAGATCGAGTAGATCAGAGCGAAGCGCTCCTCAAGACGGAACGTCTCGAACCTGCCCTCGGTGAACGCCATGGTGGGAAGTTTGGCCCTGGCCACCGCCAGCATGTCGGCGGACGCGTCCAGCCCACACACGTCAAGGCCGCGCTGCGCCATGGGCACGGTGCCGTTGCCCGTGCCGCAACCCAGGTCCAGCACCGGACCGCCGGCGAAACCGAGCTCCATGGCCTTGCCGAGTACGAACTCGATCCACTCGTCGTACTCGATGTCGGCCATGATGCGGTCGTACACCCGTGCCAGCGCCGTGAAGGGGGCCGGCGTGGTGAAGTTGGCGTGTGGTACGGGCTCCTCTTGCTGCACCGGCACATGTTACCGCCGCCCGGGCCCATAACCTGTGGGTTCAAGCCAACCCACCGCACACGACCAAGTCTGCACCGCGCTAGGTTTACGGCGGAGGTGCCGGCGCCGGCCCTACCCGCCCCCGCTGGGTCCGGCGTCTGCGCTTCTACGCGGCCAGAGGTGGCAACACGGCAGGGCTCGCGCAGCCCGCCGTCTGTACGCACCCGACTGCCCCTCAACTGGTAGCCTCTGCCTATGATCGGCGTAGACCTCGGCACCACCAACGTGCGTATTCACCTGAAGGGCAAGGGCGTTCTTCTTAGAGAACCGGCGGTCATCGCCGTAGTGAAGGGCACCACAGAAGTGAAGGCTGTCGGCCAGGAGGCCTACCGCATGCTGGGTCGCACACCGGGCAACATCACCGCCATCAGGCCCATGGCCGACGGCGTGATAGCCGACTACACGCTCACGGAGCGCATGCTCAAGGAGTTCATCAGCAAAGTCCTCACCGGGCCCAGCCGCTTCATCCGGCCCAACATCATGGTGTGCATCCCGTCGGGCATCACCGACGTCGAGAAGCGCGCTGTCATCCAGGCGGCCCGCGAGGTGGGGGCCAGGAAGTGCTTCCTCATCGAGGAGACTGTGGCCGCGGCCATCGGTTCCGGCATCAAGATCGCGGAGCCCGTGGGCTCCATGATCATCGACGTAGGGGGCGGAACCACCGACCTGGCCATCATCAGCCTGGGCGGCATCGTAGTGTCCGAGAGCCTGCGCGTGGCGGGCAACACCTTCGACCGCGACATCATGGCCTACGTCAAGAGCCGTTACAGCCTGCTGATAGGCGACCGCACGGCCGAGGAGATCAAGCGCGAGGTCGGTGCCGCCAAGATCGTGGTGCCCGAGGACTCCCGCTCTATAGAGGTTCGCGGCCGCGACCTGATAGACGGCATGCCGAAGAGCGTCACGGTCACCACCGAAGACGTCGTGAACGCGCTCGAGTCCTCCCTCAAGAGGATCGCCGACGCCATGGTCAAGGTGTTAGAGCAGGCACCACCCGAACTGGTGTCCGACGTCATCGAGCGTGGCATAGTCATGACGGGCGGCGGCGCGCTGCTGCGCAACCTGGACGCCTACCTCTCGGGCATCACCTCTATCCCTGTGGGGGTGGCACCGAACGCGGCCGACTGCGTGGTGCTGGGTACTGCGCAGGCGCTCGATATGACGCACGTGCTGAGGGACGCCTACCGCGACGAGGCGCGGCACTGACCGCTAGGTCAGGCCTCCTGCTCTGCGGGCTCGGGCACATCTCTGTCACCGGTTGCGGCAGATGTTCATGTACGTTCCCGCTGCGCCGGCTCGGACACCTCACCAGCCCCTTCTGCCACCAGCTCGCCCAGCACTTCCGCGCTGGCCACGCGGGCTAGGCGGCCGACCAGCAGGAAACCGACAGCGTACCCACTCAGGGTAAGGAACAGCAGGACGAACAGCGGCAAGCCGGTCTGGCCTATGGCCAGCGCCAGAGACAGGTACCACGCGGTGGCCGCCAGCAGCACGCCCGTCATAAGGGCAGCTGAGAGCGCCGCGCGCCTGGCGCCCCTGACCGGCTTCACGACGGTGAGCCGAGATACCACCAGCAGGGCGACAGGTAGTTGCGCCAAGGCGATACCCACAAGGATCCAGGCCAGCAGTGCGCTCGGGTTGCGCGGGCCCTCCCCTGCCAACGCCACCACGATCACGCCCACTGCCGCGGCTAACACGCACTGCGCGAGGAACGCCAGCACGTAAGCTGCACGAAGGAAGCCCGCTGCACCGGCAACGCTGAGCGCAGGGGTGTTCAGGTAACCGGCAGCCAGAGCGCTGATGCCCCTGCGACGCGGTTCGGTTGAAGGGTTCCGCGTCTTGCTCAGTGCTCGGGGTACTCCTCGGACGTGTTGCGCACGATGAAGTTGCTGAGCGCCACGAAGAAGCCCGAGAAGATGACGATGCCGAGCATGACGAAGATGGCGTTACGCCCGATGATCAAGAAGGTGTCCACCTGAAAGCCTCCGTTGTTGCGAGTTTAACCTAGTCTGCCGTCTCTAGTCTGGCGGGTCCGAGCTGCTGGTCGAGCCACTGGGTCGAAGCAATGCGACCGGAGAGCCGGCTGAAGCGTATCACCAGCAGCACCGCCGCCGTTCCCAGCCCGGCTACCAGGCCGAACCATAGTCCGCGCGGCCCGACGCCGAACACGTAAGTGAGTACGAGACCCAGCGTCATGCCCACCAGCCAGTAGGCAACGATGGTCAGGACCATCGGCACGCGCGTGTCTTTCAGGCCGCGCAGCGCTCCTTGCGCCGTGACTTGAATGCCGTCGACCACCTGGAACATGGCTGCGCTCATCAGGAACATGGCCGCGTACCGCACCAGCTCGCCGTTCTGTGGCAGGTCTGCGTCAACGTACAGCCCGATCACGAACCTGGGCGCCAGCCAGAAGAGCAGCGCAGATAGGCTCATGAAGACAGCCGCCAGGCCTATACCTAGCCTCCCGGCTCGCAGCACACCTGCCGGGTCGCGTCTGCCGGCCGCCTGCCCCACCAGCACCGCGGTCGCCGTAGCGATGCCGAGGGGGATCATGAACATCATCGACGCCGATTGAGAAGCGATCTGATGGCCGGCCAGCACGGAGTCTCCGAAGCCGCCCATCAGGAAGCTGGTGCCGGTGAAGGTGCTCGCCTCCAGACCGATCATCACAGAGATCGGGAGACCCACCCGCAGGATCTCACGCATGCGCGCGAAGTCGATACTCCTGAGGTTGGCGAACACGGCCTGCTCTCTATACTTGGCCCGCACAAGCATCACGGCACCTACGAACATGAGCGCCCAGACCGTGGCCGTGGTCAGGCCCACACCCACTACCCCGAACGCCGGCATGCCGAAGCGCCCGAAGATGAACATGTTGTTCAGGAAGACGTTGAGGCCAACGCCGGCCACGGCCATGTAGAGGATAGGTCGCGCGTCGCCGTGGCCCTCGAGCAGGCCGCGCAGGGCCACGAAACCGAGGGCGAAAGGCAGGCCTGGAGCGACTGCCCTGAGGTAGGCGGAGGCGGGCCCGACCGAGCTGGCAGGAAGCCCAGCGGCGTTGAGCACCGGCTCGATTACCAGGAAGATCACTATGCCCGGCACAGACAGGGCGAACGCCAACAGCAGCGCCTGCGCCGCCACCTTCCCGGGTTCCAGTTCCTCGCGCGCGCCGACCGCCTGGGCCACCAGCGGCGCCACCGCCAGCAGGATGCCCATCAGGATCATGTATACGGTCGAGAGCGCAGCGCCGCCGAGAGCGAGTCCTGCCAGCGAGGTAGGCCCGAGCCGACCCACCATAAGGGTGTCGACGAAGCCCATGGAGTTCTGCGCCAACTGAGCGAAGGAGAGCGGCAAAGCCAGGGTCACGAGGGTGCGCAACTCTGCGCGAAGCCGAAGCACGCCCACCAACATACAGGCTCGCCAAGCGCCCCATACGTTCTGGCGGCCCTGGTAGCATGCCTACATGCGTCTGTTGGTGGCTGCCGTACTAGTAATCGCGCTCGCAGTAGCGGCGCTGTTCGCCTTCAAGGTTCTGCCGTTGGGGCCCAAGGAGCCCGAGGTCCCGAACCTCTTCGTTGTGCTGCAGCAGAACGACCCCGCTGCCGTGATCGCTGCCGTCGAGGCAGGGGCCGACCTCCATGCCCGCAACGAGGCCGGGCTCACGCCCCTCATGTACGCCATCAGCGGCGGTGCCGGCACCGACATGATCGAGACGCTGCTTCAGGCGGGGGCCAACATCAACGACCAGGCCGCCAGCGGCACCTCGGCCCTCATGCTGGCGGCGGGCATGGGCACACCCGCACAGGTCATCTACCTCCTGAACGCGGGCGCCGACCCCACACAGGTAGATACCCAGGGCCGCAACGCCGCCGAGATGGCCCTCACGAACCCTCAGGTGCGCACTTCCGGCGTGTACCCGCGCCTGACCGAGCTGGCGGGCAGACCGTTCGTGCAGGGCTGGCCCTCGGGCTACATGGTCCCCGTTGAAGGCGCCACCATCAGTTCCCGCCGCAACCACCTGCCGGGAGCCCCCCGCGCCTACCGCAACGGCGTCCATGAGGGCTTCGACTTCTACTCGGGCACTGTCAGCGTGGCCATCAGGTACGGCACCCCCATCAACGCGGTAGCCGACGGCGTGATTCTCCGGGCCGACCACGACTATGTGGAACACACGCTGGACGAGTACAACGCCATGATCGAACAGGCCGGCCGCTCGCTGGAGACCCCGCCCGACATCCTCGACGGGTTGAGGGGCAGGCAGGTATGGATACAGCACGCGGGCGGCTTCATAACGCGCTACGCGCACCTGGCGGCCATAGCCGAGAGCGTAGTGGTGGGCCAAAGCGTGAAGCAGGGCGACATCATCGCCACCACCGGCAACTCGGGCACGCTGGAGGCCGCCCAGGGCACGCAGGATGGTCCGCACCCTCACGTAGAGGTATGGCGCGGCACCAGCACCTTCCTGGGCGCGGGCCTGGAGCCCGAGCAGATCTGGGAGCTGGCCGGGCAGGTGTTCGGCTTGGCGGCGCTGCCGCCGTTCCACGACTGACGCTAGCCCCTTACCAAGGCAGGTTGAAACCACCGTGGTTCTCGCTGCGGTAGTACTGCTCTATCTCGTCAGGGATAGTGCTCACGTCGTCCACCACCTTGAACAGGTGCATGTCTTTCTCTGAGATGGTGCCGGTGCGCAGCAGGGTGCCCTGCAGCCATTGCAGCAAGCCGCGCCAGTATTCCACGCCCACCAGGTAGACGGGGAACGGCTTGATCTTGTGCGTCTGGATGAGCGTGAGCGCCTCGAACAGCTCGTCCAGCGTGCCGAAGCCGCCCGGGAAGATGACGAACGCGGTGGAGTACTTGACCAGCATGACCTTGCGGGTGAAGAAGTACTTGAAGTCCACCGAGTCTGTCAGGTACCTGTTGGGCTCCTGCTCGTGCGGTAGGTCGATGTTGAGGCCCACGCTGCGACCGTTCTCGTCGGTGGCGCCGCGGTTGGCGGCCTCCATGATGCCCGGGCCGCCGCCCGTAACGATGGTGTAACCATGGCGCGCTAATTCAGCAGCTAGCTGACGGGCCTTGCGGTACACCTCTGTGTCTTCCTTGAGCCGGGCCGAGCCGAAGATCGTGACTGCCTTGCCTACGTCGGCCAGTTCCTCGAACCCCTGCACGAACTCTCCCATGATGCGGAACATGCGCCATGAGTCTTCGGCCAGGGCGTCGATGACGTACTGCTTCTCTATGCCGTTCATCGGGAAAGAGTAACCGGGTCGGGGCTTCAGGCGTGTGAAGCGGCGAGCATGTCGAGCAGACCGCTCAGGCTGGGGGCCACCACCGTAGCGCTGACGTTCACGAGTTCGGCCTCGCTGGCCGTGCCGGTGGTCACACCGTAAGTGCGCAGGCCGGCGGCTCTGCCTGCCACGATGTCGACCACCGAGTCTCCCACCATGACCACCCCAGTGCCCCCAAGGTGCGCGACGGCTCTCAGGATCACGTCGGGGGCGGGCTTGGCCGGGAAGCCGTCGGTGCCCTGCACGTGGTCGAGGTATCCGGCTAGGCCCACGGCCTCCACCAACTGCCGACCAGAGTCCGTGCGCTTGGTGGTGGCTACAGCCCGCAGGTAGCCCCTCTCCCCCAACTGGTCCAGCAGCGCGAGCACGCCGTCGAACGGCACGGTGGTGTCGGTGAAGTGCTTGGGGTAGTGCTCGCGGTAGATGGCGGTGAGCTGCGGCGCCAGTTCGCTGGGGGCGAACAGGGCGTACATGTCCTCCAGCGGCAGGCCCACGTTGGCCAGCGCCTCGACGTAGGGCGGCCGGGGCAGCCCCAGCACCTCGAAGGCGTGAAGGAAGCTGTTCACAACGTCTTTGAGCGAATCGACGAGTGTGCCGTCTAGGTCGAAAACAACAACTGGGCGGTTCGGCATGGGCTCAAGTATGGCCCATCAGTGACGCAGGTAGGCCACCGTGACACCGTGGCCGCCCTCGTAAGGCACCGCGTCCTCGTAACGCTCCACCAGCCGCTCGCCCTTCAGGTAGTTGCGCACCGCGTCCCTCAGGGCACCGGTACCCTTACCGTGCAGCAGGCGCACGCTCTCGAGTTTAAGCGAGTGGGCCTCGAGCACGAAATCGCGCACCTGCTCCAGCGCCTCCTCCACCCGCGCGCCCCGCAGGTTCAGCTCACGATCGAACGAGCCGGAAGCCGCAACGTGGCTGCGCTGCACGCGCGCCTTAGGGCGCCCCAACGGCGTGGCGTCGCGGCGCGACACCTCTACCTTGAGCAGGCCTAGCTGCACGAGCAGCTGGCCGTTGCCGCGCTGCTCCAGCACCTGGCCCTCTGCGCCGTAGCTCTCCACGCGCACCCTAGCGCCGACCTGGAACGGGTTGGGCTCCGCGGCCTTGGCCGCCGTGGCGGCTCTGGGCTCTGGCTTGCGCGCTGCCGGCTCCGCCAGCTTGCGCGTCCGGCGCCGCAGCTCCTGGATCTCGGTCAACGCCTTCGAACGCTGCTCGGGTTGCTGCTGGGCCACACGCCGCAGTTTGGTGGCCTGCTGCAGCGTCTCCTGCAGCAGCTCATCGGCCTTCTCGGCCGCCGCCGCGATGAGGTCCTGCTCGCGGCTGCGCAGCATGGCTATCTGGTCCCGCAGCACCTTGGCCTCGGCCACGGCGCGCTCGTTGGCCTCCTCGGCGTCCTTGAGCTGCAGCTCCAACTGCTCGCGCTGCCGCTCGAGGGTAGCGAGCAGGGTCTCAAGCCGCTCGCCCTCCGGCCCCAGCAGCTGAGCCGCGCGCGCCAGCAGCTCTTTGGGCAGACCGAGCCGGTCGGCTATGGAGAGGGCATAGCTGCGCCCCGGCTGGCCGACGATGAGCTGGTAGGTGGGTCGTAACTCTTCGACGTCGAAGCGCATGGCCGCGTTGGCCACTCCCTCCGTATCGCTGGCGAACACCTTGAGCGGGGCGAGATGCGTGGTCACGAGGCCCCGTGCGCCCCCCGAAAGCACCCGCTCGAGTATGGCCTGGCTCAGCGCCGCCCCCTCGTCGGGATCTGTGCCCGAACCCAGTTCGTCTATGAGCACCAGCGTGCTCTCGTCGGCGCGCTCCACGATGGCCTTGAGGTTCTGCAGGTGTCCCGCGTACGTGCTCAGAGAGGCCTCGATGCTCTGCTCGTCGCCGATGTCCGACAGCAGCGCGCTCAGCCGGGGCAGCAGGGGCGGCTTCTCGCCCCCGGCAGCCACGAACAGCCCGCTCTGCGCCATGACGGCGGCCAGACCCAGCGTCTTGATGAGCACCGTCTTGCCGCCGGCGTTGGGGCCGGTGATTATCAGCAGGCGCCGGCTCTCGTCCAGCTCTATGTCGTTGGGTACGCAGCCCTGTATGAGCGGGTGGCGCGCCTGGATGAGGCGCACCCGGCCGGCCTCGTCGAACACCGGGCGGCGCAGGCGCCAGTCCTTGGCCAAGCGTGCGCACGAGTTGAGCAGGTCTAGCTCCGCCACCACCTCGAGCGTCTCGTCCACCCTCGGTTCGTCGGCCAGGCTCCGCCCCAGGGCCAGGAGTATGCGCCGAACCTCGTCGCGCTCCTCCATCTCCAGCAGCGCCAGTTCGTTGTTCATGTCGACCACGGCGGCCGGCTCGATGAACACCGTGGCCCCCGAGTCGGAGCGGTCCAGCGCCAGGCCCGGCACGCGCGCCTGCTGGTGCGCCTTGATGGGTATGACGTAGCGGTCGCGCCTCAGGGTGATGATCGGGTCTTGTACGTACTCCGCGTAGCTCTCCAGCAGGCGGTGCAGACGGTCGCGTATTCGACCACGCAGCGGGTTGAGCCTGCGCCTTATGTCTGCCAGCTTGGGTGTGGCGTCGTCGCGCACGTTGCCGTCGGGGTCTAGCTGCTCGCGCACCTGGCGCAGCACCCCGTCGAAGGTGCCTATGCCCAGGGCTACCTCGGTCAGCGCCTCGCGCTCAGAGGCCACGATGGCGCGCCGCAGGGTGGAGGCCGCGTCCAGCGTGTAGGCCACGGTGAGGATCTCGGTGCCGTCCAGCAGGTTGCCGTCACGCACACGCTTAAGGAAGCCGCGAATGTCCTCGATGCCGCCCAGGGCCAAGTCGCCGCCCGAGACTATCTCATCGACCCGGTCCAGCGCCCTGTCGGCCTCGAACGGGTAGTCGTACGGTACGAGCGCCCTGGCGCGCTCCACACCCATGAAGGTGGCGGCGCGGTCAGCCAGTGCTTCTCGCACGCGGTCGAACGAGAGCTTCTCGAGGGTGGCGGCGGTGACGTCCACGGCCCGCGATTATACGCGCACGGGGCCGTACGGCACGTCGGCCCCGCCGAACCCCGGCCGGGTCTCTTGTTCCGGCGCGCTGCGAGGCCGGCTGTGCGACCCGCCGCCGGCCGGTACGTTCGGGCCGGGACGGCACAGAGCAGACCAAGCGCACCGTGAACCCGCCGCCAGCAGATAAGCTCAGGGGGTGCCGGCCAGCGACAACGCCTTCCCCCACCGTCCCATAACCTTCACGCCCTCACCGCCGTTCTCGTGGCAGCAGACCGTGGCGGCGCTTCAGGGCTTCGGGCCGGTGCCGGACCGCGGGCGGCGCGTGGAAGGTTCCGGTTCACCCTGCGGCGCCGCCGGCGATGTCCAGGAGCCCGGTGTGGTGAGCGCAGGCAGTGCCGGGCCGAGCTGGGAGCTGGCCCTGCGGGTGGGCACTGACCCGGAGCGCCTGACCACGGTGCGCCTGGAGCCGGGCGCCGGCGAGGGTCCGTTCGTGCCAGATTTCAAGCTTCACGTTCCGGACGCGCACGACCTCACCTTGGGCGAGGCGCACGAGATCGTGGCGCAGCTTGATGACTTCCTGGCACTCTGGCTAGAGGTCGGACCACTGGTCGAGGAGTCGGCTAACGACCCCGCCTTCCAACCCGTCGTGGCCGCGCTTTACGGCTATCACCCGCCGCGTTTCAGGAGCGCCTTCCAGGCCGCCTGCTGGACGGTCGTGCGCCAGCGCACGCCCCAGAAGTTCGCAGTGACCACCATGGAGCGCATCGTGGCCCTGCTGGGCGATCATGTACCTACTGCCGACGGCGCCAGCCTGCCGCTCTTCCCTGTACCCGCCCGCATGGCCCACGGCGCCCGGCCAGAGCTGCTGGCCGCCACCAACAACCTGCGCAAGGTCGAGCGACTTGAGGGCCTGGCTGCCGAGTTCGCTTCGGTCGACGAGGCCGAGCTGCGCACGGCGCCGTACGACGAGGCCTTCAAGTGGCTCAAGGGGCTGCCCGGCCTAGGTCCGTGGTCGGCGGAGCAGGTGATGTGGCGCGGCCTCGGTCGCTTGGAGCACACGCCTTGGCGCGACACGGGCGCGCTTGACGCCATCAGCGCCGTCTACACGCCCGGTCTGACCCTAGTGAAGAGCGCCGCCCGCGAGCAGGCGAAACATTACGGCGAGCTTCAGGGCCTATGGTTGGCCTACCTCAAGGCGTACCCTCGGGTGCGGGCGGCTGCTGCGTCGCCTGGATAGCCGTCAGGGCGATGGTGTACACGATGTCGTCTACCAGCGCCCCGCGCGACAGGTCGTTCACGGGCCGCTTCAGGCCTTGCAGCATTGGCCCCACCGACACCACCCCGGCCGAGCGCTGCACGGCCTTGTAGGTGGCGTTACCGCTGTTCAGGTCGGGGAATATCAGCACGGTCGCGCGCCCCGCGACGGCGCTGTCGGGCGCCTTGCCACGCGCCACGCTGGGCACGGTGGCCGCGTCGTACTGCAGGGGCCCGTCTATCTGCAGGTCGGGGCGCCTGGCCCTGGCTATCTGGGCCGCCTCGCGCACCTTGTCTACGTCGACCCCCTCGCCCGAGGTGCCCGTGGAGTAAGACAACAGCGCCACGCGCGGCGTGATGCCGAACGCGCGCGCCGAGTCGGCGGACTGGATGGCGATGTCGGCCAGCTCCTCCGCATTGGGGTCCGGGTTCACGGCGCAGTCGCCGTACACCAGCACCTGATCGGGCAGGCACATGAAGAAGATCGACGACACCAGCTTGGCGTTGTCATGCGTCTTGATGAGCTGCAGCGCCGGCCGCACCGTGCTGGCCGTGGTGTGCACGGCGCCGCTCACCAGCCCGTCCACCTCGCCCACGGCCAGCATCATGGTGCCCAGCACCACGTTGTCGCGCAGCTGGTTGCGGGCGCCGTCGTCCGTCAGGCCCTTGTGGCTGCGCAGCTTCACCATGGCGGCCACGTAGCGCTCGCGCACCTCATCGGTGGGCTCGATCACCTCGACACCGGGCCCGAGCGTCAGGCCCTGGGCCTCTGCCACACGGCGCACCTCGTCGGGGTCTCCCAGCAGCACGCTGGTGGCTATGCCACGCTCGGCGCAGGTGATGGCGGCCCGCACGGTGCGCGGCTCGTCACCCTCCGGCAGCACGACGCGCTTGCCGGCCGCGCGCGACAGCTCCACCAACCGGTACAGGAACGCAGGAGGCGAGAGCCTCAGCTCGCGCTCGTTGCCCAGCAGATCCAGCAGCGGCTCAAGGTCCAGGTGCTCCGCCACCGAGTCCATGCCGCGCTCCATGCGCTGCACGTCGTCCAGCGGCACCTCGCCCGGCATGGCGGCCGCCCGGCCGGCCGTGACGTAAGAGTCGGTGGGCACGCGCAGCAGCGGCAGCCCCGTAGCGAACGCCTTCTCGCACAGCTTCAGCACGTCCTGGCTGGGCTCCTGCTCACCGGTGAGCACGAGGCCCGCCAGGGGCACGCCGTTCAGCGCCGCCATGCCTGCGGCTATCACGATGTCGTCGCGGTCGCTGGGCGTGATTATCAGTGCGTCAGGTCTAAGTCGGTGGGTCATATGGGCCACGTTGCGCGCCACCAGCGACACGTCGACCACACGCCTGGTAGCCAGCTCGCCCTCGTACACCACCGTGGCGCCCAGGTGCTTGGCCACGTCCAGCGTGCGGGGTGAGGCCATGGCCTGCTCCCACGGCACCGCCCCCAACAGGGCGAACCCCGGGTTGCGGAAGATACGCAGGCGCTGCCTGAGATCGGCGGCAGCGAGCGTCTCCTCGGGCATCTGCAGCGCGGTCCTGGTAGTGCCCTGCACGTCGGCCCTAGGGGCGTTGAGCTGGTTGACGACCACCCCGATCACCTTCTCGTCGGCCGCCCCGCCGAACTGCTGAACGGTCAGGTCCAGCCTGTCCTCCAGCGCGGCCAGCGACGGCTGGGGGGTGGCGACCAGGATCACGTGGGCGTCGAGGGCACGTGCTATGTCGACGTTAAGGTCGTCCAGGCCAGGGTGGTTCGCGGTGGCAGCCAGGCCCTCCACGATCACGACGTCCGTACCCGCCGCCGACTGCTGGTAGTTGCCTACAAGCTGCTGCAGCATCTCGGAGAGCTTGCCGGCAGCCATGAGGCTCTCGGCAGCAGCGAAGGTGAGCGGCTCGGCCGGCTTGATGGTGGTGGAGCGCCGCACGAACTCCGTGGAGCGCTCCGGGCCCGAGTCGTCGCCCGGCTGGCGGATTGGCTTGAAGAAACCTACGGTGAGGCCCTCGCGTTCGAGCGCCCTGACGAGGCCGAGGCAGACGGAGGTGAGGCCGACGCCCGGCCCGGTGGGTACGAGGTAGAGACTCTGAGTTCTAGGCATGTAGGTCACGCCGTGCTTGCGGCGCCTCCGCAATAACCTTAAGTCATGTGCAGGGGTGTCGCCCCGGGGCCAATGACCCAACCGCGACGCCCACGCCCTCACGCTTCAGGCGCGCCTCGCCGGCGCGTCGTTGCGGCCGGCGCTGCGCGGGATGGCGAAATACCCACCCCGCACACGTTCTATGCCCTATCCTGAGCGTGCCGGGCGCAGAAAGCCGAAGTCAGCCAGCGTCCGTAAAGGAGTGGCTACATGAGCGATCAAGATAACGGTGCTCCCCTGCCGCCAGTTGACACTGACGCCGTTGAGAACGCCTTGGGCAAAGCGGCAGAGGCTGTGGACGATGCCGTAGGCTCTGCAGCGCGCGCCGTCGAGAACGCGGCCGCCAGCGCCGCGGCAGGTTCGGCCACCAAGCCGGACGTGGGCAAGCGCGTGCTGGCCTACTTAATCGACTGGGTCATAGCGATGGTGCTGTGGGGCATACTGTCGCCGTTCTCGGCCACCCTGGGCTCCCTCGTCGGCGCCGCCTACCTGCTCTTGCGTGACGGTCTGGACTTCGAGTTCATGCGTGGCCGCTCGCTTGGCAAGCGCTTGATGAAGCTGACGGTCGTACGCGACGACGGCGGCAAGATGGACCTCACCACGTCTGCCAAGCGCAACTGGCCGCTGGCCCTGTCCATGCTTCCGCTGGGGCTGTTCTGGTTGGTCCTGGCGCCTATCGCAGCCGTCATAGGCCTCTACGAGGCGTACCTGGTCCTCACCTCTACCGACGGGCGCCGCTGGGGCGATAAGCTCGCCGGCACCAAGCCCCTGGAAACGGACGAGTAACCGGCCGGAGACAGGCTCCGCCACACCGAACGTGCAGCCGGCGCCAAGGTGCGCTCGCGTGGCAACACCGAGCACCTTGGCGCCGTCGCCTTACTCTTCAGGCTTGCGCTGCGTGACGGGGCGTGGCCTCAGATGCGCCTTCTCGTGCACGACCTTCATCGTCACCACGCGCTTGGTCATCGCGTAGGCGAAGGTGAGCATGGCCGCCAGCACCATGAAGCCGCTGACCACGAAGATGGTATGGGGCAAGCTGCCGCCGCTCGAGCGCCACCATGGTTCGCCCACCACGCGCAACGCCAGACCCGCCTGGAGCAGGAAGAACGTGGCCGCCTCCAGCCCGGTCTGACGGATGCCGCCGGGTCTCGGGAGCATCCAGAACGCCACCCCCATCACCATGGCCAGGAAGAAGCCTAGGAAACCCATGTGGGCGTGGGTGGCGCTTATGAGGCCCGCGAAGCCCGGGTTGATGCTCGTGTAAACACCAACGGCGCCGGTGGCCACCAGCCAGAAGAGGGCGGCGCGCAGGAAAGCGACTTGCCATCTGCTCACGCGTCAAAGCTTACCCGGCGGGGCGGCGGGGCCGCTCGCCTCAGGCGCTCTTGCCTATGCGCACGCGCCAGGTCTCGGGTCCCTGCTCCATGTACTCCCACTCCACCGTGCCCGGCCGCTCCATCTGGAACTGGTAGAAGAGCGGCTTGGGGTCGTGGTCGTTCACCAGCTCGAAGGCCTGACCCGCCTCCAGTTCGTCGAAGGTGCGGAACAGGAGCGGGTGGCGCTCACGGGGGTGGATGGTTCTTACGTCGACTGTCTTCATCTATCTTCCTCTCCTTCCAACCAGCGGATGGCGCCGGTGGGGCAAGCTGACATGGCCTCGAGCGTCTGCGGTGACACGGCGATGCGGTGCTCGTCTACGCGCATGCCGGGGGCGACCTCTTCGCAGATGCCGCATTCGATGCAGGTATCCGGATCGATCCACATGGTGTCGGGTCTGAGCTGGCCTGGCTGGGGCGTCCGTTCATCGCTTGGCAGCACGCGGACCTCCTGCCAGGCGCCTGGTTCCGAGCACGGCGAAGGTGCCCTCGCCGGCTATCAGCGCCTTGGTACTGCCCGGCATGATGTGCACCACGTCGCCGGGACCAACAGTGTGGCGCTGGTCGCCCTCCAGGATGAAACCCGAACCCTCCAGCACGGTGAAGATGGTCTCTGTGAGGTCGTTCTCGGGAGCGATGATCTCCTGGCCGTTCTGTAGGCACAGCAGCATGACCACCATGCCCTCACCCATGTGTAACGGCCTGGGCACGGGCCCGCGTTCGGAGTAGCGCGCATGCTCCATGGGCTTTATCAGCGGCATTACTTGGCGCTCCTGTCCACGGCCAGTTCCAGCAGCCGCTGAATGAGGGCTTCCTGCTCCGCCTCACCCTGGCCCCTGATGCGGAACGCCTGAGCGAGGTTCACGGTGTGCGCCATGGCCAAGCGCGCGACAGGGTTGCTCAAGGGGCTGAACCCGCCGTCTATCAGGGCCTGAAGGGCGTCTTCGTGTGCGTCCAGGATGTGCGAGACGCGCATGCCCAGCAGGCGTTCGCGCCTGAGGTCTAGCTCCTGCGCCTCAGGCGACGCGCCCTGTTCCGCTCTGGCTGGTGGTGTGCCTTGGGCCACGTGGTCAAGGTTGTCAGCCGGGCGGTGCCGAGCACCATGACGTAGGTCATCGCCCCGGGCGGCCATGCGGACGGAAGCTTGGGCACATGGCAGACGCCTCAGAGAAGTTCCTGGACAACCGCGGCCTGGAGCCGCCCAACCCGATGATCAGAACGCTGGAGATGCTCGAGAGCATGGCGCCCGGCGAGGTGCTCGTCATCCACAACGACCGTGTGCCCATCTACCTGCTGCCGCAGCTGGCCGACGCAGGCGCCGACTACGAGGTAGAGGAACAACCCGACGGCAGCGCGAAGGTGCGCATCACCAAGGGGAGCTAGGCGGCATGATGCCGCGCCTGGGGGCCGACGGCGCCCCTCCCGCACTGCCCATCGCGACGCTGGTGGCGGGCGCGCTGGCGCTGGCGCTAGGCGCCGCGGCCCTCGTAAGCGGTGCAGGCGTTCTGCTTGGGCCCGTCAACTCTCCCCGCATGGTGGCGTTCGTCCACGTCTTCACCCTGGGCTTCGTGGGGCTCGTGTTCGCCGGCACGCTGCAGCAACTTCCGGCCGTTATGTTCGTGACCAAGCTGGTATGGCCTAAGCTCGGCTACGTCACCATGCCTCTCCTGCTGGTAGGCAGCGCCTCCGTCGTGTACGGCTTCGCGGCCGGCTTCGTGCCGCTGTGGCTGCAGGTGGGGGCGGGCGCCGTCAGCACCGCCTGGCTGCTGCTGCTCGCGCAGCTACTGGCCACAGCCAGACGCAGGTGGCCCAAGGACCCTGGCAGCCACGCGCTCCTACTCTCGGTACTGTTCCTCACCTTCACGGTTCTTGCCGGCTTCATGTTGGCGGGCGCCCGCACCACGCCCGCGGTGGCGCGGCTGGCCGGCTACCCGGTGCAGATGCACCTGACACTGGGCATGTTCGGCGCGTTCATGCTCGGCATCATCGGCGCCGGGCAGAAGCTGCTCTCCATGTTCGCGCTCTCGAAGGGGGGTGAGTTGTGGCGCGTCAGGGTGGCCAACTACCTCGTGGCGGCAGGGGTGATCGGCGAGGCCACCGAGGCGTTCGCCCGGGTATCCTTCGGGCCCGTTCCCACGCTGCTGATCGCCGGCGCGGCGCTGCTGCAGCTTCTGGAGGTACGCGCCATCTACCGCAGGCGCTTACGCAAGCGGCTCGAGGCGCCCATCCAGCGCTACGTCCTCGCCCACGCCTTCATGCCGGTGGCCGGGCTGCTCCTGGTGGTGGGCCGGCCCGCGGCTGCGGGGGCGGCGTTCCTCGTCGGGTTCATAGGCCTGGCCGTCAGCGGCATGCTCGTCAAGATCACATCGTTCCTGACGTGGACGGCGGTGTTCGCCAACTCGCCCACCGGGGGCGTGTCGGGAGGGGCGCCGCTGCTGCGCGACCTGATGCGGGGCGAACTGGAGCCCATAACCACCTGGGCGCTGACGGCAGGCGCGCTCGCGCTGTGCGCCACGCTGGTGTTCAGACTGCCCCTGCTGGCCCATGTGACGGCCGTGCTGCTGCTCGCGGGCGCGCTGAGCCAACTGGCCCAGGTGACGCACGTGGTGGCTACGACGGTAGTGGCCCGGCGCCGGCTAGCGTCAGCGGCGGCAAGGGAGGCAACGTGACTGAGACCACCCTTACAGAGATCGGCGCGAACCTGCCCGCCCGCAACGTGCTGGAGTCGTTGCGCGCCGTCATCGACCCGGAACTGGGCCTAGACATCGTCAGCCTGGGCATGGTCTACACGGTCACTGTGGCCGGGGGCGACGTCGGCATCGAGATGACCCTCACCACTCCCGGCTGCCCGCTGCACGCCAGCATCGAGGCAGACGTCAGGCACGTGCTTGGTCAGGTGCCGGGTGTAGACAGCATCTCGGTGGAGCTCGTGTGGGACCCGCCGTGGACGCCCGACGCCATGAGCGACGCCGCCAAGAGCGCACTGGGGTTCTGGTAGCTCAGCGGCCGGCGCTGCCGGCCATCTCCTCTAGTTTCTGACGGTCAAGCCCGGTCACCACGCGCCCGTTCAGCTGTATGGCCTCACCCGCGTGCAGGCGGGAGAGGTTGCGGCTGACCAGTTCGGGCACCGTGCCTAGCTGGGCCGCGATGGCCGCGTTGGTGTCAAGGGTGAAGGGTACCCCGCCCCTGGACTCGGCGAGCAGGTAACGCGAGAGGCGGTGGATGACCTCCTGGAAGGAGATGGCCTCGACCATCGCCACCAGCCGCCTGAGGCGTCGTCCTAAGGTGCGCATGAGGTGCAGAGCGATCTCGGGGTGCTGCCGCAGCACGCGTGTGAGGCCCTGCTGCTCCAGCACCAGCACCTCCGTCGGCTCGGCCGCCTCGGCGCTGGCCGGGTACGGTCCGCCGTCCATGGCCACCAGCTCGGCGACCGTGTTGAACGGGTGCTCGACCGTCAGCACGACCTCGCGCCCCGTGGCCGGCGACACCACGAACACTTTCACGCGGCCAGACACGACCACGTGGAGGCCCTGCGGCTCGTCGCCCGCGAAGAACACCGCCTCTGAGGTGTCATAGCTCTGCCTATAGCCCACCTCCGTCAGCGCCAGCAAGTCGGCCTCACCAAGTTCTGCGAAAAGCGGGCAGCGCGCGAGAACCTGGGCGTCGGTCAGAACCATGCCCCAAGGCTAACCAACCTGGCGACTCAAGATGGCGCCTCCGGAACGGTAGTAGCATGGCCGTTATCCGTTCCGGCGAGCTACGCGGCGTAGCGTCTGCCCGGTGCACCCGCGGAGCGGCATACTGGGAGGCTTTAGGTCGGTGACCCGCAGTTGAGACCCACATGGCAACGCACGCTGGCCGTGATGTTCCTGGCGCAGTTGCTGGCGTCCATCGGGTTCTCGACCATCTTCCCCTTCCTGCCCAACTACGTGGAGCACCTGGGCGTGCGCGGCAGCGGCTCGCTCGTGTTCTGGGTGTCCATGGTCTTCAGCGTGCAGGCGGTGGCCATGATGATCGTGGCACCCATCTGGGGCGCCATGGCCGACCGCTACGGCCGCAAGCTCATGGTCGAGCGCTCCCTGTTCGGCGGCGCCATCGTCATCCTGCTGATGGGCTTCGCGCGCAGCGCCGAAGAGTTGGCGGTGCTGCGGCTGGTCCAGGGGCTCATAACGGGCGTCATGTCGGCCAGCTCCTCGCTCGTGGCTTCGGTCACGCCGCGCGAGAGGCTGGGGTACGCCATGGGCCTCATGCAGACGGCCAGCTGGGCCGGCGTCTCGGTCGGTCCGCTCATCGGCGGCTTCCTCGAGTACTTCTTCGGTTACCGGGTGGCGTTCGTCGTCACCGCCGCTCTACTGCTGATAGGCGGCGTGCTGGTGCTACTGAGAGTGGATGAGAAGTTCACGCGGCCCGACACCATACCGAGGGGCTTCTTGGGCATGTTCCGGGCGTGGGGTCACGTCATCCGCATCCCGGGCGTGGGGCTGGCGTACGCGCTGAGGTTCATCGCCTGGCTGGGCCGGACCATGCTCGTGCCGTTCCTACCGCTGTTCGTCTCTGCCATCGCCGTGCGGGGCGAGCTGGCTGGCATATATACCGGTCTGGCCATCGGTCTGGCCTCCGCCGCCGGCACCCTCTCCGGCGTGGTGCTGGGGCGGCTCAGCGACCGCGTGGGCGAGAGACCGGTGCTCCTCTACAGCGCGCTGGCCACCGCCGTCTTCTACCTGCCCATGACCTTCGTGACCGAGGTGTGGCAGCTCATAGTGCTCAACACCCTGGTGGGTCTCGCCGTCGGCGGCGTGCTGCCCGCCATCAGCACGATGCTCGCCCGCATAACCGACCCCAGCGAGGCGGGCACCGTGTACGGGCTAGACACCTCCATCGGTTCCGCCTCCCGCGCGCTGGCCCCGCTGCTGGCAGGCGCCGTCGTAGCGTTCACCAGCACGGCCGGCAACACCCAATACCGCTACATCTTCCTCGTCTCAGGGCTGCTCTTCTTCCTCACCAGCGCCCTGGCTGCCTGGCGCCTTCCCAGGAAGCCCAACGCAACAGCTCCCGAGCGGGGCTGATAACGGCGGCACGCCTTCGGTAACCCGGCGGCTAGACCCGGCGCGCCCGAAGTAGTACGGTCGTTGTGTCGCCAGGGGTGTTCCGCCAGCGGCGGGACTGAGATCACACCCTAGAACCTGAACCCGGTAATGCGGGCGGAGGGAGAGTGACG
>JBIQNJ010000043.1:0-22090 GCA_044462445.1 Truepera radiovictrix
CCGCATGGCTTCGGCAACGCGGATGAAGCCTGCGATGTTGGCGCCCAGCACGTAATCGTCCGGCGCGCCGAACTCGGTCGACGCCTCGCGGCACCGGCGGTGGATGTTGCGCATGATGTCTTGCAGGCGCTGGTCGGTCTTCTCGAAGCTCCAGCGGTCGCGGCTGGCGTTCTGCTGCATCTCGAGCGCGGACGTGGCCACGCCGCCGGCGTTGGCGGCCTTGCCCGGGCCGAACGCCACCCCCGCCCGTTGGAACGCCCGCACGGCCTCGGGCGTGCAGGGCATGTTGGCGCCCTCAGAGACGGCCACAACGCCGTTGCGTATCAGCGCCTCCGCGTCCGAACCGTTGAGCTCGTTCTGGGTGGCGCATGGTATGGCCACCTCACAGGGCACCTCCCACACACTGGCGCCTGCCTTGTAGTCGGCCTTGGGCCTGTTCTCCGGGTAATCGGACACGCGCCGGCGCCGCACCTCCTTGAGATCCTTCAACACCTCCAGGTCGATGCCCGCCGGGTCGTAGACGCGGCCACTTGAGTCGCTGCACGCCACGACCTTGGCGCCGAACTGCTGGAGCTTCTCGATGGTGTAGATGGCCACGTTACCGGAGCCGCTGACGACGCAGGTGCGGCCCTCCAGCGACTCGCCCCGGGCCGCCATCATCTCCTCGGCGAAGTACACGCAACCGTAGCCCGTAGCCTCCTTACGCACGCGCGAGCCGCTCCAGTCGAGCCCCTTGCCCGTGAGCACGCCGGCCTCGTAACGGTTGGATATGCGCTTGTACTGGCCGAACATGTAGCCGATCTCGCGCTCGCCCACGCCGATGTCGCCGGCGGGAACGTCGGTGTACTCACCCAGGTGCCGGTGTAGCTCGGTCATGAAGCTCTGGCAGAAGCGCATGATCTCGCGCTCGCTCTTGCCCTTGGGGTCGAAATCGCTGCCACCCTTGCCCGCGCCTATGGGCATGCCCGTGAGGGCGTTCTTGAACATCTGCTCGAACGAGAGGAACTTGACCGTGTCGAGCGTCACGGCGGGGTGGAACCTCAGGCCGCCCTTGTAGGGCCCGAGGGCGCTGTTGAACTGGATGCGAAAACCGCGGTTCACGTGAACCGTGCCGTTGTCGTCTAGCCACGGGACGCGGAAGATGACCTGCCGCTCGGGCTCGCAGATGCGGTCGATGAGCTTGTCTTCGAGGTACTCAGGGTGCTTCGCCACCAGCGGACCGAGGCTGCCGAGCACCTCGTCTACTGCCTGGAGGAAGTCGCGCTCGCCATGGTTGCGGCGCTCTATCCGGGACTGGATCTCACGTAGGGCGTCGCCGCGGTCGGAGGGGGTGGTTGCGCTCATTGCGAGAGGATATATCGGTTGTGGACTTTCCCACCTTAACCGTGATGGGGCGCAGTTCTCGACCGAGAGGCTGATGAAAACGCGCCGGAATGGGAACTTTTACTCTGACCCCCTGTGATCACTCCGTAAGAATCCACCTGTAGCATTGCCGGCGGGCATCACGTTCGTGACAGCCGTAGCCGGTCATAAGGGGCGCTTGCACCCGGCTTTCCGGCCGCGGCGTATGCGCATATTAGGGACGTTATCAGTGGGCGCAAGGCCCTAGAAGAGAGTGAGTCCGGGCGTCAGAGGCCGGGGACCATAGACGCTAGACGCGAGCTGCTTGGCAACGCCGTCACCTTGGTAGCGAGCTTCGAGAACGCCGCGCTGGGCACGGAAGTGGGCTACGGCCCCTACATCGACGTGGTGCTCCCCACTTCGCCCGTTCCCTTAGCATGGGCAGGCGCCTCCTACCTGGGGCAGCCCCTGACGCCCATCGTCGTGTCGCTCGACGCCACGGGCAACGCGGTGCATCCGTTCGCGCGTCAGGCCGACGGCTCTCCGGTGACGCTCACCGGGCCTCCGGGCGGCACAGTCATGGTGCTCGTTCTGCCGTTCGGCTCGGTGACCACTGGTCAGCCGAGCATCGACGTCGATATCCGGCTCGAGATCAGCGAGGACGCTGCGCCGGAGACGGCCATCCCGGTGGAGGTCTACCCGGGCTTCCGCTACGGCGCCAACCCGCTCGACGATCCGGGTACCGACCCCATGATCCGGGGAGCCTCCGCCACCGGGAACGTGACCCCAGAGCTCGTACGCTTCGAGAAGCGCCTCGGCGCCCCTGAGGGCGACACGCCGGTGGGTGAGAGCTTCACCCACCGCTACGAGATCGAGCTACTCATCGCGCCGGGTCAGACGATCGACGATGTGGTCATCACCGACATCCTCCCGAACGCGCTTGTCATCCGCGGCGGCTCGCTGGGAGTCTCGGTCAACGGCGCCGTGCTGGGCGCGCCCGCCGGTTACACCAGCCAGTTCAACGTGGTGACGCAGGGCACGAACGGTGGCGCGGTTCCGGCACCCTTCCCCGGCTCTGACACCGGCCCCTACAGCGCCAGCAACTTCGTCATAGAACTGGTTAACCCGGTATCTGCCCCGGCTGACGAACCCGGCCGGGTTCTCGTGGCCTACGACTTCTACATCCCGTCTATCGACGCGAACGGCGCTCAGGCCGGCGCGCCCGGTAGCGGCAACCAGGCCACCAACACCGGTGAGTACGAGGCCCGCTGGAACGGTAACGCGGCGGTGCCGGTCGGCGCAGACCTCTCCGGGGACGATGATGTGACACTGCGCATCACCAACCCCAGCACTCATCACCCGCCCGAAGCCAACGGCACGGTTCGCCTCCAGAAGTGGGTCGGCTCGGTCGGGAGCAAGTACCAGTCTGTCGTCCCCGGTGAGGTGATCACCTACTACCTCGACTTCCAGGTATCAGACGTTTCAGCCTTCAACGATGTGAGCATCGTCGACGTGCTGGATGACGGCCTCGAGTACGTGGCCGGCAGCATGCAGCTCGTGGCGTACACCCGCCACAACCTCCCTACCATCGCCGGCGCCTTCGACGCCTCGAACGTCGGTGTGGCTACCAACGCCGACGGCACTTCCACCCTCACCATCGACCTTAGCGGTCAGATCGCCGACCTTGGCGGTCCGGACGAGCTGCTCGGCACCTGCGTCGTCGACGGTTTTGGCGGCATAGACACCGTGTGCCTCGCGCAGGCCAACCCGTCAACCCAGGGTCAGGTGACCTTCCAGGCCCGCGTGCTCAACGAGTACCGCGTGCCCAACCCGGTCGACGCCACCCACGTGGTCCAGAACGACCGCCTGCACAACGAGGCCACGATCGACGGCGAGATCCTCAACGTAGACTCCGGCGCCGCGACCGGCTTCCGCGACCGCGACTCCGGCGAGGCCACCGTGGCGGTGGACGGGCTCACCACAGCCAAGGAGACCGCCTTCATCAACGGCGCGGCTCCGACCAGCTCTACCCCGCAGGTGAGCAACGGCGACGAGGTGACGTTCCGCCTGCAGGTCGACCTGGCCGCGCTGGCGTTCAAGGACCTCGTGGTGAGCGACTTCCTGCCGCTGCCCGTGTTCGCCGCTCCCGCCTCCATGACCTTCACCAGTACATGCGTGGGCCTGCCCGGCGTCAACGAGGTCTGTTACGCTCCCGGCTCTACCTTCCAGGCCGACGTCGCCGCTGCACCTGGTGGCGCCTCCTACGACGTGAACGCGCGCACCGTGACCACCGACGCGGTGGCCAACTCGTTCAGCATCGACTTCGGCTCGTTCGCCCCCACCTCCGGCGTGGCCCAGCCCAGCACCATCGAGCTGTACGTCACGCTGGAAGTAGCCAGCACGGCGCTGGCCGACGGCCTGTACATCACCAACCTGGTGCAGGCGTCCGACAGCGACTCGCCGGGCGTCCAGTACCCCGACCAGAACCTGGTACAGCTGCAGTACACCAGGCCGGTACTCAACATCACCAACGGCGTCATAGACGTCACCGGCAACTCAGGCTACGACCCGAGCGGCAACGGCCACCCGGGCCCGGTCGCTGGGGACGAGATCGTCTCCGGCGGCAGTGCCGAGGGCGAACGCTGGTACCCCCCTTACGACCTCGACGCCGAGGGCCTGGACGCGCGCGACGTGGTGACTTACCTGGTCATCGTAGAGAACGCGGGCCGCGGCAAGGACGGCGCTTGGGACATAACCCTGCGCGAGAACCTGCCGCCAGGCCTCAGCCTCGCGGATGTCGTGCCAGGAAGCCTGAACGCCTACCTGGGGACCGGAGCGGCTTACACCCTGCCGGGCGGCGCGGAAGCTGCGTTGTTCGGTGCCGGCGGCCTGTTCCTGCCCGGCAACGTGCTGACGCGCGGTCTGCAGGAGGACGGCTCCGCCACCACAGACGGCAGCAACATCCTCTACCTCACCTACCAGGTAGTCCTTCCCACCGACAGCGAGAGCGGCGCGCGCTACACCACCATCTCCGAGGTCGTGAACTACAAGGCCGAGCTGAACGGCGCGGTCGACATGACCGCCCCTGGCCTCATCACCGACGACGCCTACGTGACCGTGCGGGCCCCCGCCATCGCCAAGAGCATCGTCGCTACCAGCGAGGGGCATACCGGTGACGTCGGCAACATCACTCAGGTCGCCATCGGTGAGGTCGTTCGCTACCGCCTGGTGGTCGACGTGGCTGAGGGTCGCACCGTGAACGCTGCGATCACCGACGCGCTGCCCGCGGGCCTCGAGTACGTGGCGGCCACGGGTGTGCGCATGGTGGCGGTCAGCGCTGCCGCGAACCAGGTGCAACTACCGGACGCGGCCGGGGCCGAGAACCCGCCGTCAGTGACTACCACCCCTACGCTGCTTGACGCGGGCAACTCTCTGCTCCTGCTAGCAGCCATGGTCACCTCCACCGCGCCGTTGACGATCGACCTCGGCACGGTGGTCAACAGCGCTCACAGCCCGGGGGTAGAGCAGCTGGTGCTCGAGTTCAACGCACTCGTGCTCAACACCGCGGCCAACAGCGGCACGGTCGGCCTGAACACCGTTCCGGCCAGGCTCAAGAACAACACGGCGGGCATCGCTCACCGCGACGGCTCCGACCGCACCACCATCGACTCCAACCAGGTGCAGGCGCGCGTGTACGAGCCGCGCCTGTCGGCCAGCAAGACGCTCGACGCGCCGGACGGCGTGGACGCCGGCAACGCCATCGAGTACGAGGTCGTGCTCACGAACGCGGCGACCGACTCCGTCACCGCCTTCGACGTGACCCTCACCGACCCGATCCCGACTCACGTCAGCTACGTCAGCCACTCGGTCGACTCCTCGGGCGCCACGGGTGTGGTCGATGTCGGGTTCTCCGGCGGCGTCGTCACCGTGACGGCCGACTCCATCGCTCCTGGCGGCAGCATCACGCTGACCATCCGGGCCACGCTGCTGGGTTCGCTGCCCTCGGGGGCCGTCGTCACCAACACCGCCAGCTACACGGCCTCGAGCCTGCCCGGTGCCAACGGCACCGCTCCCAACGGTACCGGCACGAACCCGCCCGGCCTGCCCGGCGCCAGCAACGGTGAGCGGCAGTACACCGGCAGCGGTCAGGTGTCGTTCACGGCGGCTGTGGTCGGGCCACAGAAGTCGGTGGTGTCGACCTCGCAAGCCCACACCCTCGGCAGCGACGTGGCCATCGGCGAGGTCGTGCGCTACCGCGTAGCCGTGACCGTGCCCGAAGGCGTGAACAACGCCTTCACCATCGCGGACACCCTGGACACGGGGCTCAGCTACACCTCTGTCGACCCCGTGACCATCGCCATCGTCGGCGCCAGCCTGACGGTCGAGGCCGGCCTGGCCGGCGCACAGTCGCCCGCAGCCTGCGACCTCGACGCCCTGCCCACGCCGACCGTGGCCCTGGGGGCCGGGTACATCGCCTCCGCGGGCCAGAGCCTGACCTTCAACCTAGGCAACATCAGCAACGGCACTCTCGACGACCAGCTCTCGTGCGTGGTGGTCGAGTACAGCGTGCTCGTCACCGCTGTGGCCACCAACGTGTCCGGGCAGAGCCTCGAGAACAGCGTGGTGGCGTCTGCCAACGGTGTAGCGGGTCCGTCCGCCAGCACCGAGGTAACGGTCGTCGAGCCGCGCCTGACCATCACCAAGGACGCCGAGTTCGCCCCCGGCAGCGCGGGCGACGCCGGCGACACGGTGAGCTACACCATCTGGCTGGAGCACGCCGCCACGGCACCGGTGAGCAACGCCACCGCCTTCGAGCTTGAGGTGTCGGACCAGGTGCCGACCGAGATCGTCAACCCGACGATCACCAACACCGCCACCGAGGGCCCGGGCACCGCGCCGGCCATCACCTCTGACATCGACCCGGCCGGACTGTTCACGGCCTCGATCGCCTACCTGGAGGTCGGTCAGCGTGTCGGCTTCACCATCACCGGACAGGTGGCCGCCGACGTGGAACCTGGCACGGTCATCGACAACACGGTCAGCCTTGACGAGTGGACGAGCCTTCCCGGCGACGACCCGAATGAGCGCACCTACGGCCCTGTCACCGACGACGCCGAGCTCACCACCCTCGACCTGAGCCTGACCAAGAGCGTTCAGCGCACCAGCGAAGAGGGCAGCACCACGCCTGACGTGGTGGTGGGCGAGGTGGTTCGTTACCGCCTGACGGTCGACCTGCCCGAGGGCGTCTCCAGCGACCTGGTGGTCGCCGACCTGCTGCCCGTGGGCCTCCAGCCTGTAGCCGGTGCGGGCGTGCGTATGGCAGTTCTGGCGCAGGCCGCCAACGCCACCCACGTTACGTTCGCCCCCGCGCTCGGCACCGTCCCGGTTCACGCCACTGCCGCTGTGCCCGGCGTCCTCACCGCAGGCAACTCGCTGCTCCTCTCCGCTCCGACCGCCACCATCGCCGGCCAGACCGTCACCGTTAACCTCGGCGCCGTCTCGAACACCCAGAGCGTCGCCGGCGCAGAGCAGCTCATACTCGAGTTCAACGCCATCGTCATGGCCGCCACCGACGGCACCGACCTCGTCAACGCCGCCACTGTGAGCAGCGGCGGCACGGTGCGCGACGATGACAGCACCACCGTCACCGTGCGCCATCCCAGCCTGAGCATCAGCAAGACCGTGCTCGGCGCCGACGGCGCCTGGTCTGAGACCACCCATCCGGACTTCGGCCTCGTGAACGCCGACATCGGCGAACAGGTGACGTACAGGGTGGTCGTGACCAACGCCGCCACGGCGGCTGTCGCTGCCCAGGGGCTGCGCGTGTTCGACGACCTGCCCTTCGCAGAGCTCGAGCTTCTTAGTGTTCTCATCACCTACCCGGACGGCAGCACAGACACACCTGCCGTGGTCGGTACGTCTGTAGCCGTGGCGTACGACACGCTCGCCCCGGGTGAGTCGCTGACCATCGACTACACCGTGCTCATCCTAGACACGGTCGATAGCGGCGAGATAATCCCCAACACGGCCGATTACCTGGCCCAGTCCACGGTCGAGCCTGCTGAGAACGACTACAACGAGACCGGCTCCGACAGCGGCACCCCGGCCGATTACGACGGCTCGGACGACGAAGAGATCGTCATGGCCGAGCCGCTCATCGGCCTGGCCAAGGAGCTGACGGTAGCCCCGACGACCACAGACGACGGCGTGTACACCTTCCAGTTCACCTTCGTGGTGGGCAACCTTGGTGTCATCGGTCTGGACGATGTTCGGGTGACCGACGACCTCTCCGCCACCTTCCCGGCCGCGAGCGGGGTCACCGTCACCGACGCCACCGTCTCGAGCGTCACCATCGGTGGAGCTCCTGTGGCGGGCGCCGCCAACCCGGCCTTCAACACGGTCGTGGGCGGCACGCTCGACACCGACCTCCTCACGCCCGGCGTGGTCAGCCTCGACCCGGGTCAGGTGGCCGTCATAGTGCTCGACGTCGAGGTCGCCCTGGCCGACGAGGACTCACTGGGCAGCTACGACAACACCGCTTACGCCAACGGCAACACCCCTGGCGGTATCCCGGCACCGGAGGCCGAGTCGAGCGACGGTGGTGACCCGGAAGGCCCGGAGGGCCCGACCACCGTCACGTTCACCGAAGACGCCGATCTGGAGCTGACCAAGACGTTCGTCACCGCTGACCTGGTGTCGCACCAGGACGGCACCTACACCGTGGTCTACGAGATCAGCCTCGAGAACACCGGTGCGGTTCCCCTGCGCCAGGTCCAGGTCGAGGATGACCTGTTAGGCGTGTTCGGCGCGGGCAGCGACGTCATCAGCGCCTCCGTCGCGGTGACCAGCACTCCTGCCACCATCGTCGCCAACGCCCTCTACGACGGCGTGACCGACACCGACGCGCTGGTCGCGGCCAGCAGCATGCTCGCCGCCGGCGCCACGCAGACCGTGCAGATCACGGCGCACGTGCGCCCCGCCAACACCGGCGTGGCCTACACCAACACCGCCGAGGGCAGCGGTACCTCGCCCCTTGGCCAGACCCCCGAGGACTCGGATACGGCTACGAACACCTTCACCGCCGCCCCCGAGATATCTCTCGGAACGTGCGTGCGGTCGATAGTCCCGACCACCGTTCTCGGCGAGTTCACCGTCACCCTCACGGTGCGGGTAGCCAACACGGGCGACCTGCAGCTGGCTGACGCGAGCACGTTGCTCGACCTGAGCGACGTCTTCGAGGACGCGGCCGCCTACACCTTCGTGAGCGCCACCGCCAGTGGCGGCAGCCTCGTGGCGCCCAGCACTACGTACGCCACGGCCGGTGACTGGCAACTGCTGCCCGCCGGGACCGTGCTCTACACCGCCGAGCAGGCGGCGGCCAACGCGGCTCTGCCCTCCTTCGGGCAGTTCGACCTGGTGATCACTGTGGTGCCCGGTAACGAGCTCCAGTACACCGTGGAAGGGGCCGCCTCCGGCCAGGCCCCCATCTACGCGGTGGCCGGCACCGGCATGGTCACCGACACCGCCACCGACTGGTGCGACTACGGCCAGCCACCCACCGATGTACCGAGCATCGTCGACTTCGACGACGAGCCCAGCATCGGTGCCTCCAAGGCGTTCACCGGCCTGACCGCGGTCGTCGGTCAGCCCGGCACGTTCGACGTGACGTTCCAGTTCACGGTGCGCAACTACGGCAACGCGCAGCTGAACAACGTCCAACTCATCGACGACCTGGGCGCCACGTTCGCTGACGGCAGCAGCTGGTCGATAATCGACATCGATGCCGCAGCGCCGCTCGTGGCCGCGCCACTGGCGACCGCCAACAGCACCTATAACCTGCTGGCCCCCACGAGCATCCTCGGCAGCCGCGGCCAGGCGAACGACAACGGCACCGTCACGGCCACCGTGCGTGTGACGCCCACCGACATGTCGGCCACTTACGAGAACACCGCCGTGGCCCGCGGTACCAGCCCGGACAACCAGACGGTGGAAGACGACTCGGTAGACGGCTTCGACCCCGACGAGGACGGTGACGAAGACCCCACCAACGACGACTCGCCCACCCCGTTCACCTTCGAGACCCCCGTCATCGGCCTCGCCAAGGGCGTGCCCGCTACGTTCGACTTCAGCGGCGTGCTCGCCGGCGCAGGTGTACAGACCAACCCCTACAACGTGGGCGACGGCGACTACCTGGTGGCCTACGAGTTCACGGTCCGCAACTACGGCGACGTGGCCCTGAGCGACCTGGTTCTCACGGACGACCTGGCCGGCCAGCTGGCCGTCGGTAACCCCGTCGCCTTCACCGCCGTCGACGGCAGCCTCTCAGGCAACCCCGCCTACGACGGTGCGGCCGCCACCAACATCCTCGCCCCGGGTCAGACCCTCGGCTACTCCGACCAGACCCAGGTGACCGAGAACGTGTACGTGGTGGTGACCCTCAGGCCGGGCGCCGCCCTCGCTTCGGGCTCGCTCGACCTCGACAACTTCGCCGCGGTGGAGGGCACGAGCCCCGGCAGCCAGGTCGTCACCGACGACTCCAACGCCGGCATCGACCCCGACGACGGCCAGCCCAACGGTGACGACCCGGCCAACGACGGTGATGATGACCCGACCAACAACGACGGGCCGACCACCATCACCATCACCGAAGACCCGGCCATCGGCGTAGCCAAGGCCGCCAGCGTGACCCCGGTCGGTGACGGCCGCTACGACGTGCAGTTCGACTTCGTCATCACCAACTACGGCGACGTGGAACTGCGCAACGTGCAGCTGACCGACGACTTGGACGACGCCTTCGGCGCCGGCAACTACGTCATCCTCTCGCTCTACAGCCCGACGCTCACCGTGAACGCGGTGGCGCCTGATCCGGCCAACGCCGCCGCCTACGACGGCAGCACCCACCTCAACATGCTGATGGGGGTCGACACCCTCGCTGTAGGCGCCAGCGCCGACGTGCGGCTGGTGGTGCGCGTGACCCCGGCCCATCTAGGTGTTCACGAGAACCAGGCCGACGCCGACGGCACCAGCCCGGGCGGCAACACGGTCACCGACCGCTCCACCGACGGCATGGACCCCGACACAGACGGCGACGGGGTGCCCGACGAGGAAGTGCCGACCCCGGTTGACTTCGGCGAGAACCCTAGGATCGGTCTCGCCAAGACGGCCGCCGTGACCATGAACGACGACGGCAGCTTCAACGTCGTCCTCACCTTCACGGTGCGCAACATGGGCGACGTGCCCCTGCGCGGCCTGCAGATCGTCGACCCGATCGACGGCATCTACGCCATCACCGACCTGACGCCCGAACGCATCTTCGTGGAGAGCAGCACGCTCACCGTGAACCACAACTACGACGGGCGCACCGACAGCAACATCCTCATGGGCAACGACACCCTCGCTGTGGGCGCCGAGCGCCAGGTGACGGTGCGCCTCGAGAACGTCACGCCCACCACCGCTACCAGCACCACCAACACGGCCGTGGCCAGCGGCACCTCGCCCAACGGCACGCCCGTGGACGACCGCTCCACCGACGGCTTCGAGCCCGACCCGGACGACGACGGCACGCCCGACGAGGAAGTGCCCACGCCGATCGAGTTCGCTGTGCGGCCGCAGATCGCCATCGCCAAGCGCGGTTCGGTGGTCGTGAACGACAGCGGCACGTTCGACGTGACCTTCGTGCTGACCGTGGCTAACGTCGGCAACACCTCGCTGCACGGCGTGCAGGTGCGTGATGACCTGGCCGACTACTACGCCAACACCGACCTCACTCCTGACCGCGTGAGCATCAGCAGCACGCGTTTCGCCACCTCCGCCGCCTACGACGGCGCCAACGACGCCCGCCTGCTGCTCGGCACGGACAGCATGCCTGTCGGCGACAGCGGCACGATCACCGTGGTCCTCACCGACATCACCCCGAACCAGGGAGTGACGGTGCTCGAGAACACCGCCGTCGCCACCGGTCGCAGCCCCGACGGCACTCCGACCGAGGACCGCTCCAACGACGGCAACACGCCGGAGCCCGGTGTCGATGTTCCGACCGAGCTGGAGCTGGTTACGAACCCGCTGCTCGGCGTGGCCAAGCGTGCCGCAGTCACCCAGACCAGCGGCGGCACCTACACCGTCGTGTTCGACTTCGTGCTGCGCAACTACGGCAACACGAACCTCGTCAACCTGAGCCTCGAGGACGACCTGACCGACTTCTACAACGACGCGGGCCTGACCGCAGGGGGCGTCAGCGTCGCCTCTGCCGACCTGCCTGTCAACACCGGCTTCGACGGTCAGACCGACCTCGAGCTTCTGGCTGCCGGCGCCAGCCTGGCAGTGGGTCAGAGCGCGAACGTCACGTTGACCCTCACGGGTCTCACGGTCACGCAGCGCACCAGCTTCACCAACGTGGCCGGCGGTAGCGGCGAGACCCCGACCGGCGTCCCGACCCCGCCCGACGGTTCGAACGACGGCGACGATCCCGACCCGGACGACAACGGCGATCCGACCGACAACGAGGTGCCGACCCCGGTCGAGCTGGTGGCCGATCCTCTCGTCGGCCTCGCCAAGCGCGCCCACGTGGAAGTGAACCCGGACGGCAGCTACCGCATCGAGTTCACCTTCGTGATCCGCAACATGGGCAACACCCACCTGCAGGAGCTCAGCCTGGTCGACGACCTGGCCGAGTTCTACACCCACACCGACCTGGTGCCGGGCAGCGTCAGCGTGAGTTCGCCCGATCTACCAGTAAACGCCGCCTACGACGGCGACACTGTGCTCGAGATGCTGGGCGCCGGCGCCGAGCTCGCCATAGGCGACAGCGCCACCGTGCTCCTCGTGCTCGACCCCGTTAACCCGCTCACCCAGACGCGCTTCGAGAACAGCGCCACCGTGGAAGGGGAGAGCCCCGACGGCACGCCGACCAGCGACGACAGCCAGGACGGCTACGAACCGGATCCCGATGACAACGGTGATCCGACCGATAACGACGTCCCGACGCCCGTGGTCCTCGAACCCACGCCGCGCATCGGCATCGCCAAGCGCGCCGTGACCGCCGCTCACACGGACGGCACCTTCGACGTGACCTTCGAGTTCGTGGTGCGCAACTACGGCAACACGGTCCTCGAGAACGTGCAGGTGCGCGACGACCTGAGCGTGTTCTACGCCCTGACCGACCTGACCCCCGCCCAGGTGACGGTCACCTCGGCCGACTTCGTCACCAACCCCGGTTACGACGGCCTGGGCGACCCGCGCCTGCTGGCCCCGGGCAACACCCTGGGCCTCGGCGCCAGCGGCACCGTGAGCGTGACCATGGCCGGCTTCAGGATCAACGGCCCGGTCGACACCTACAACACCGGTGTGGCGACGGGCGACGCCCCAGGCGGCATACCCGCGCCGCCCGACAACTCCAACGACGGTGACGACCCAGACCCGGACGACAACGGCGACCCGACCGACAACGACGTGCCCACCCCGGTACGGCTCGGCCAGTCCCCGCGCATCGGCCTCGCCAAGGAAGCCGCCAACACACGCAACGCCGACGGCACGTACGACGTCGTCTTCACGCTGCTCGTGCGTAACTACGGCGATGCTCCCCTGGCCAACTTGAGCATCACCGACTCGCTGGCGCCGTTCTACGCCGACACAGATCTCACGCCGGAGCGCGTGAGCACCAGCTCGAGCGACCTGACCCTCAACCCCGCCTTCAACGGCCGGGGCCAGACGGAACTGCTCGGTGCGGGCAACACGCTCGGCATCGGCCAGTCGGCTACGCTCACCATCACTCTCAGCCGTGTGCTGCCTAACGAGGGCGTGACCCGCGTCGACAACCTCGCGCTGGCTCGCGGCACGGCGCCCGACGGCACCGAGGTGGCAGACACCTCGACCGACGGTCCGGACCCCGACCCTGACGGTACGGGACCGAGCCGCCACAGCAGGCCCACGCCTGTGTTCTTCGAAGAGCTGGCCGCCATGCTCCTGACCAAGGACGTGGACCCGGGCCCCTACACCTACGGTGACCGCGTACCGTACACGGTCACGGTCATCAACCCGAACGACGTGGCGGCCGCGTTCGACATCACCGACCGCCTGCCCGCCGGCACCGCCTACATCGCCGGCACTGCCGCCTTCGACCCGGCCGGCCTGGCGTCCACCGAGGGCACCGAGCCCAGACAGAACGAGCCCGGCACCCTGACCTGGCACAACGTCGTGCTGCCCGCCGGCGGTCGCCTGCAGGTGACCTACGAGCTGCGCGTGCTGCCCGGCGCCGACGACGAGCTGGTGAACGTGGTGTCCATCGCCGGCGCCACCGGCTTCGGCGCGCCCATCAGCGCCTCAGCCAGCGCCGTCGCCACCATCCAGCACGGCGTGTTCGAGCTGGGCAAGGGAGCGCTCATCGGCCGCGTCTACTTCGACGTGAACCGTGACGACAACTTCCAGCAGGGCGTCGACGTGCCCATCGAGGGTGCCCGCGTGATCCTCAGCAACGGCTGGCAGACGCTGACCGACGCCCAGGGCAACTACGCCTTCCGCGACCTGGCGGTCGGCACCTGGACCGTGCTGGTGGACGAGATCACCACGCCCTACCGGCCGAGCCTGCACCCCGAGCAGCTGCGCGACAAGCGCCAGCACATCGTCAACGTGCAGGGCCTCACCGTCTCCGACTTCCCGTTCCAGTTGCCCGAAGGGCTGGTGGGCGCAGAGCGCCGCACGGTGGTCGAGTTCGGCCCCATCGTGCTCAACAAGAGACTCTTACAACTGCCGGACGGCGTGCGCGTGGTCCTCGAGATCGACTACGACATGCCTGACGGGCCGTGGCCGCCGGTGCTGATAACCGATCCCGTGGTAGGCGGTGACGCCATGACCTTCGTGGTGGCTCCGTCTGCAGACCGGACGGTCATCACCTACGACCTTCCTCTCGGCGCAGTGCTGACAGACCCCGAGATCGAGTGGAGTGAACGATGATCCGCATCTTTGGAATCCTTCTCGCCCTGGCTACCTTCGGCGGCTACGCCTTCGGCCAGTCCTTGACGGCTACCGTGCCGGGCGATCAGCTGGGCTGGGAGACCGACGAGCTGAACGTCGTTATAAGCCTGCTTGAGACGAGCAACGTCAAACTGGAGGTTTACTCCCCGGCCTTCGACCCGGACGACTACCGCGCGTCTCTCGCGGGGCGCCCGGAGCTCGGCGACGAGCGTTACGACGGCGGAGAGGGCGAGCTGCAGGCCCACTTCAGCCTGACCCGTAACGGCAACACCATCTTCGAGCGCGACTTCGGCATAGCGCCGCACGCCACGGAGGTGCTCTTCAAGGGCGAGCTCGCCGCCGGCGAGTACACCATCCGCAGCTCGTTCGACGGCTGGGGCAAGAACACCTTCGTCTACACCCTCACGAGCGACCCGGCTGCCGCCGTGTACTTCGGCGCCGGCGAGACCATGCTGTTCAACATCCGCGGCACCGACCTGCAGGAGGTGCTGACCGTTGTGGTCGATCCGGAGGACGCGCCTGCGACCTTCGAGCTGTACGACGGCGACGGCCTCTCCGAACTGCGCGGTCGCCTCGATACGCCCTCGGGCCCGATCGATATGCCCATCTCCGGCGACCTCGAGTGGACCACCATAAGGCTGGGCCAGCCCGGCACCTACACCTTCAGCTTCCGCCAGGAGGAGGGCGCCTACCAGCACTCCAACACCATCGGCATCCGCGCCAACGCGCGTCTGCGCAGCACCCCCTCCGGCCTGCGCTTCACCAGGATCGCCCCCGTACGCGTTCGCATCATCGATACGGACGGCGTGAACATCCCCGGCAACTACGTCATAGAGACCGAGGGCTCCATCCGTACGGCCGTCCTGACAGGTCTCCCCGACAGGTACCGGCTGGTAGACACCCAGACCGAGGGCGGCGTCATCCTAGACGCAGAGCGCGTGAACTTCGGGCCGGAGGGCGGCGTGGCCATCTACGTGGCCGAGCGCATCCCGGCTCCGCCCAGCCACCTGACCGTGAGCGCGCTGCTCATGTACCCCGGCCATAGCGGCCCGTACCCGCTCGACTTCAGCCTCTCCGGAGCGCCCCACAACCTGGGCGAGCTGGGCGAGCTGACCCAGGAAGTGACGCCGGGCGTGTACACCTTCCGCGTGCCCAGCATCCCCGGTGCCACCGTCACCGGACCCACGTCAGTGATCATCGGCGAGGGCGAGCATGCCCACGTCCAGTTCATAGTGCGCCCGCAGGTGCACCTGACCCTCACCGTCGACGTGCACACCCGCTGGCAGGACGAAGAGTTCGTGTTCACCGCCACCGGCACCACCCTGTTCGAGCAGCCGCTCCCCGGCCACCTCGGCCTGGTGCTGCCGCAGGGCCTCGAGCCCCTTGGCCCCACCTTCCTTAGCGGGGCTCTCATGGCCGGCAGCCCACTGGTGCTTACCGTGCCCGCGGCCGGCCGCCTCGTCGGTGAGTACGACGTTCCTGCCGTTCTCGAGCCCTGGGCCCTCAGGGAGCAGGTGACGGTCGAGGTCATCGAACGCGTGGCCGAACCCGAACCTGAACCGGAACCCGAACCTGAGCCCGAGCCGGAACCTGAGCCCGCGCCGGAACCCGAACCGGAACCGATCGTCGAGCCGGAGCCCGAGCCGCTGCCGGACTTCCAGGTAGCCAGGCGCTCGACCATCCACCTGGACTACCAGGCCGGCCGCGTGCACCGCTGCGAGATCGGCGCCCTGGCCCCGGGTGCAAGCGCCGCCATCGGCCTCGCGCTGCGCGTGACCGACCCCACCCTGTACGCAGAGCCCCGCATCCGCCCCGCCGCCAACCCCGAGGGCAGCCTCGAGGTGTACTTCTCGGCGGTGACGCTTAGCGAGGCGGGCGACACGGCCGAGCTGCGCCTGCAGGTGCGCAACGTCAGCGACGAGACCGTCACCGGCGGCAGCGTGCTCGTGCCCCTGCCGCTCGGCACCGAAGCCGTGAGCGACGCCCGCTGCATGGACGCCGCGCAGGCGGGCGAGACGCTCCTCCTCGGCCACGTTCCGCCCGAAGGCTCCACCTACGTGGCCGGCAGCTCCACCTTCAACGGCGTCTCTATCGCCGACCCCGTCATCGCGGATGACGAACTGATCTGGCACCTGCCCTGGACCGAGGCCGGCACGGTCACCTACGACGTGGCTCACGAAGAGGCTCTGCCCCCGCTGGCGGAACCCGAGCTGACCACGGTGTACACGGAGCGTGAGCACAGCCTCGCCGGCACCCTCAGCCGCCAGGACCTGGCGCGCGCTCAGGGCGCCGCCGCAACGCAGCTTGACGAGGCGGCCGCCGAACTGGCTTCCGCAACGACCAACCAGCCCATCACCGGTGTCGCCGCCCACGTCGAGTTCGCACCGGTGCGGCTCATCGCCGACGGTCGTAACCCGCTCGTGGTAGACGTGCTGGTGACGGACGAGAACGGTCAGCCCGTCGGCACCGGCGTGCTCAGCGTGGCCGCCAACGGCGAGCTCATAGGCGAGGACGCCGCACCCCGTATCAGCGGCCACCAGGTAGCCCTGGTCGACGGGCGCGCCCGCGTCGAGCTCGCGCCGACCTCCACCCCCTACCCGCTACAACTGAGCGTCCTGGCCGTCACGGAGGAGGGCCAGCTGGTGGCGAGCGAGCAGCTGCAGGTGCTCGGCACCCGCACCGGCCTCTACCAGGGTCAGATAAGCGCCACCGCCAGCTTCGCGTCGCCCGTCAGCGTGGCCGGCTACGCCCGCGGCTACCTCGAGCTTCCGCTCGGTGCCGAGGGCACGCTGCAGGCCGCGGTGGACGTAGGTGCCGGCGGCGCCGGCATCGACCTGGACCGCTCGCTCGCCCAGGACCCGCAAGACTCCGACCGCTACCCACTCACGGGCTCAGGCACCGAGGCGGCGCCCGCGCTACGCAGCTCCGACGGCTTCGCCGTGCTGTACACCGCGCCCGCCATCAGCCTCGGTTACTACGAGGGCCGCGCCGCAGTGCCCGGCGTCTCGGGCCTGCCCAACCTGACCGGCGCCCACGCCACCGTTGGCATCGGCGGCGGCTTCGAGGTGCAGGGCTACGCCGCGCTGGTCGCCAGCGGCGTCCGCACTCAGGTGCTGGCCGCAGACGGCACGCGCCGGTACTCGCTCGGCGAGAGCGTGCGCCCCGGCACGGAGACGGTGACGGTGGTGGCCGGCCTCGCCGAGACCACGCTCGTGCGTAACCGCGACTACGTGATCGACGAGGTGCTGGGCGCCATCACCCTGCTCACCCCGCTGTGGCCGTACGACTTCGACATGAACCCCGTTACCCTGAGGGTGGAGTACGCCCCGGCCACCGAACCGCGCGACGCGGTTAACGGCGGCTTCGGCGTGCGTTACCGCTCGCAGTCTGCCACCGATTCGTTCAAGCTCGAGCTGGGCGCCGCCTACACCGGTGACACCATCATCGGCGCGGGCCTCGACTACCGTGGTCAGCGCCTGAGCGCCAGCGCGCAGTACCAGCTGACCCTGGCCGCGGACGCCGTACTGGCGGGCCGCGCCGAGTTGGGCTACGCCCTCACTCCCCAGGATCGCCTGACCCTGCGGCATGTGACGGCGCGCAACAACACCACCAGCCTCACGTACTCTCACCGTTTCGACTGGGCCCAGCACAACGCGCTCACGCTGTCTGCGGGGCTCGCGCACACCTGGGAGCAAAGCCTCCTAAGCGCCATCGCCGGCGCGGACCTGCGCACCGGCCGGCTCGAGGTGGGCGCGAACCACAGGCAGCCGTTCGACCCTGGTGCGCAGTCCGTGACCACCGCCACGGTGGGCTACGCCCTGAACCAGAACCTCACCGCCAGGGCCAAGGCCGAGTACACGTGGGGCAACGACCTGATCACCGTTGTAGGCCTAGAGCAGCGCATCGGCACGAGTGAGCTGTCACTCTCGTACGAGCTGCCCACCGCCTCCGGCGCCGGCAACCGCGCACGCTTCGGCCTGCGCGCCCCCTTCAGCCTGACCGACACCCTGAGCCTCGATGTGCACGGCGGCTACAGCCACTCGTTCAACGACGGTAGCGGCCACACCTCGGCCGGCGCCGCGCTGCGCTACCGCACCGAGGGCTTCGTAGCCACGCTGGGCGGCGAAGTGGCCCACGACGGCAGCCAGTTCAAGGTCGTGCTGCGTAGCGGCGCCAGCGGCCAGCTCGGCCTAGACCAGAACCTGTCGTTCGACGCCAACTACCAGATCGTTCCCACGGTGGAGGGTCGTTTCACGGTGGCTTACTCCATCAAGCGCGGTGTGCTCAACCTGCTCACCTACCACCGCATGATCAACAAGCCGGCGGACTCGCTGGTGGAGGGCGAGTTCTCGCCGACGCTCAACCTCTCCAACCGCTTCCAGTTGCGGCCCAACCTGGCCTACCGCGTCATGCTCGACGACCCGAACGGCAGCGCCTACCAAGCCTCGCTGTTCGCCATGTACTACCTGCAGCCGCGCCTTGGGAACTGGGACACCACCCTGGGCCTCGGCCTTGGCGGCCACGCGCTGTGGATGCCGGGCGTCGACGCCCTGTCGTACGGCTTGAGCGCCGAAGCGCAGGCCAAGATCGTCGACGAAGTGTGGGTGGCCCTCGGCTACACCTTCGGCGGCTTCCAGGGCATCACCCATGAGACCCGCGGCGGCCTGTACTTGCGCCTGGACCTCGTGACCGGGGGGCAGTTCTAGCCGCCCGCGGCTGACAGCTGGCTTACCCGGGCCGCGCCGAGGACCTTGTCTGTTCTCGGCGCGGCCCTGTGCTGGGCGCTGGGCCTTAATGATTGGTGATCAGGGCTCGGCGCCACGGTATCCTCGAAGTCGGTTTACCACCATACGTCGGTCCCGCCCGTCTTCACGCAGTCACCTCTCTCACGGGTCCGAAAATACATGGCAGCTTGCCAGTAAGGGTGATCAGATGCGTTATCTACGTCTCGTCCTCGCAGCGCTTCTATCGGGGGCGCTCTTGGTTGCCTGCACCCCCGACTCCGACAAGGTGGCGCCTACCGCCACGCTCACGGCGCCGACCGACGGTGCGGAGGTGGTGCTCGGCGCCGAGGTCACGGTTGCGGGCACGGCTGCCGACAACATCGGTGTCGCTCGTGTCGAGGTTCGGGTCAACGGCTCCGACGTTCGCGGTGCCAGCGGCACGACCGCCTGGTCCTACGGCTGGGTGCCTGCTGACGCTGGCGAGTACACGCTGCAGGCCACGGCCTACGACGCCGCCGGCAACTCCGGCGCTTCCGGCACCGTGACCGTCACCGTCGTGGCCGAGGAACCGGTACCGACGTCGGGCAGCGTCGGCGGCATCATCACTCGCACGGAACCTGCGCCGGGCCCCGACCTCGGGGGCGACGCCGCCTTCCGGAGCGACTCGCAACTCCTGCAGGGTAACGGCTCGAGCGTGGACCTGCATGCGGACGCCGCGCCTGTGGTGCCGGGCGAAGTGTTCGTGGTGTTCAAGCAGGGCCGGCCGCAGCCCGTGCTCGGCACTACGGGTTCCGGCGACGCTACGCTCGGTGCGTTCACGTTCTCTCCCAACGGCGACTTCACGTTCAGAGGCGCCGCCTTCCAACAGGCGCGCGCGTATCCGCTAGGAACCGGTCTGGCGCTCTACAGGACCGACGTCACTTCGCAGCGGGCAACGCTCGACCTCGTCGAGAGCCTGCGCGCGCAGGACCTGGTGCAGGAAGCGTTCCCGAACTGGATCCTGTCGGCTCAACAGGTGTACCCGGAGGACCCGGGTGCCGAGTTCCAGGCGTGGCACTACGAGCAGCTCAACCTGCCGGAGGCGTGGGAGATCGAGACGGGCGCGAGCACCCGCGTGACCGTAGCCGTGCTCGACAGCGGCCGCTTCGACCACCCCGACATAGCGTGGGCCGAGCCCGGAGCCAACCTCGTTAACTGGGCTTGCGTCGAGGGAGTGTGCGCCCCGGACTCTTCCGAAGGCCTGATAGACAACCCTTACACCAACGTAGGCAACTCGACTCACGGCACCCACGTGGCCGGCACCATCGGCGCGCTGACCAACAACGAAGATGGGGTCGCAGGCATCAACTGGAACGTCGACATCGTGCCCGTGAAGGTGCTCGGTGGCCCCGGCGGCAGCGGCACGCTGAACGGCATCATCGAGGGCATGTTCTGGGCCGCAGGCGTGCCCGACCCGGCTTATGGCGGCCACGACAACCCCAACCCCGCCTGGGTCATGAACCTGAGTCTGGGTGGCAACATCCTGGAAGCGTGCCCTGCGGCCATCGACTCGTACATCGGGTTGTTCGCGGAGTTCGGTACGTTGACGGTGGTGTCGGCGGGCAACAACGCCTCGCCAAGCGACGTGTACTTCCCGGCTAACTGCGCCAGCGCGATCACCGTCGGCGCCACCGGCCCCACGGGCGCTCGTGCCTACTACTCCAACTACGGTCCGTACGTAGACGTGATGGCGCCGGGCGGCGACAGCGACTACGAGAACCCTAGCTGGCCCGGGCGGGCCGCAGGGGTTCTCAGCACCGTCGCAGACGATGATTGGCTTCCCAACTACGGCCTGATGGAGGGTACGAGCATGGCCGCCCCCCACGTGACCGGCGTGGTGTCGCTCATGCTCGCGGCCGACCCCGACCTGACGCTCGACGAGGTGCGCGAACGTCTGCACAACGCGTCGGTGCCCCTGTCGTCGGTGCAGTGCAGCGTCCCGACCTTGGGGCTCGACGGCTACAACGCCTGCGGCGCCGGCCTGCTGGACGCAGCGGCGGCCCTGCTGGGCGCCACGGTGACGACCCCGACGGCCACCGCCTACGCCATCCCGTACGACGGTGAGAACGCACCCGTCATCGGCCTGGGCGATGTCTTCAGCCTCGAGCGGCTGGCCACCAACAAGGTCGAGGCCACCGCCCTGCCCAATGGTGACTTCGAGTTCGAGTTCAGCGAACTGGCCCCCGGCAGCTACCTGATCGTAGGCCTGGAGCTGCGCGCCGCCACCACGGGCGTGTCCAACGCCGACCGCGTCGGTTTCGTCGAGGACGTGGTGGTCGAGGCTGGCGGTAGCGAAGAGGTGACCGTCGTGGTCACCCCCATCTACCAGGCGCTCAGGTGAGCCGGGCCTAGGCTTCGGATGACCGCTTAGGCGGCCTAAGCTGCCGGGCTGGCGGTCGATAGGTCGATAGTCAGGGGCGTCGCATCTCTCAGAGGATGCGGCGCCCTTGCCTTGCCCGCAGGTGGGAACTGCTCTACTCAGGCAGGTAGGCGGCGCTGGAGTACACGGCCACGAACGGCGGGTTGGCCACCGAATCTCCGGCGTACCGTAGCGGCCCGCCGCCCAGCGCCAGCATCTCGCCGCCCGCGGCCAGCAGCACCGCGTGGGCCGCCGCGGTGTCCCACCAGTTGGTAGGCCCCAGCCGCGGGTAGTAGTGGGCGGTGCCGTCTGCCACCAGGCAGCTCTTGATGGCGCTGCCCCTGGCTATCGTCTCCACCTGGCCGTAATGCTGTTCGAGCCGCTCGATGAACCTGATGGTGGCCTCGTTCGCGTGCGAGCGGCTCAGCATGACCCGCACGCCGGTGGCGTCCGGCGGCCGGGTGTGCACCGGGTGTGCACCGCCCTCCACGTCATAGCGCCACACCGAGCCGGCGCCATGGCGGCTGCGGGGGGAACCGCTGTACGTGAGGCCGGTAACGGGTGCGTGCACCACGCCGAGGATGGGGGCACCGTTCTCTACCAGGGCGATGTTCACGCTGAACTCGCCGTTGCGCTTCACGAACTCCTTGGTGCCGTC
>JBIQNJ010000044.1:0-21729 GCA_044462445.1 Truepera radiovictrix
GCGTTATCTTCGACTCTGTGACCGGGCTGAGCTTGCCGTTCACCCGGGACATGGCCGGCAGCCCCACGTGCAGGTGCACGTCCGAGGCGCCACGCTCCACTATGCGCTGCAGAAGGTCGTTGAAATGCATGTGCGTAGTGTGGTTCACGGACCCTTACGGCATTCTTTCTCGGCCACTGACCGCGCCTGCCAGTGACGTGAGTGCGTCGCGTTACGCTTCACGGCACCCGCCCGCCGGCGCCGAGCCTGTACACTTGCTGCGGCATGATAAGCGTCAACGAACCCCGACTACTGGCAACTGAAGCGCCCTGGGGCGAGGCGGTGCCGGCGTGAGGATCCTTGCTCTCGCGGTGCTCGCGGCCATCATCGTGGTCAGCGGCATCTGGCTGGCACGCGACCGCTCGCCCACCCCCGCTACTGCCTCCACCGACCCCCCGACCAGCGTGTCTACCCCGTCCTCTGTGGGCGTAGTGGCGGACGCCCAGACCTCCGGCTCTGGCGAGGCTAGCGAAGAGTCGTCGGAGGGCGCCCCGGAACTGCCCGCCGACCCGGCCTCTGCTACAGGCGACGATGCGGCGGCCGACCAGACCGCTTCAGGCGACGCGGTCGTTCCGCTGGGCTACTCGCAGGTGCCTTACCTGAGCGACGTGCCCCAGCAGGCGTTCGATGCTCCCGCACAGGTGCTTGAACCCGACCTCGATTACATGGCGGTCATCCGCACCACAGCCGGCGACATCACCGTGGACCTGTACGAGGACATGACGCCCGAGACGGTGAACAACTTCGTCTTCCTGGCGCTTCACAGGTACTACGAGGACGTGCCGTTCCACCGGGTGCTCGACGGCTTCATGGCCCAGACGGGCGACCCCACCGGCACGGGTATGGGCGGCCCCGGCTACCAGTTCGACGACGAGATAGTCGAGGGCCTCGCGTTCGACTCCGAGGGCACCCTCGCCATGGCCAACGCCGGCACGGGGCCTGACGGCGCAGGCACGAACGGCTCCCAGTTCTTCATCACGTTCGGCCCGACCACGTGGCTGAACGGCGCCCACACTATCTTCGGCCACGTCACCGAGGGCCTGGACGTTCTGCCCAGCATCACGCGCGTAGACCCCAGCCAGCCCAGCGCCATCGTCCTCTACTCGGGCACGGTGGCCGACCTGGCCGACGAGGGGGTCGAGCTTCCCGCCGACCCGACCGCCAACATCGCCGAGGCCATCGAGGAGTTGCTGGGCGCGCTGCCCAGCGCCGGCCAGTCGTTCAGCGTGGCCGGCCACCGCGGCGTGTCGGGCATGCTCGGCACGGAGCCGGCCTTCGGCTTCTACCGCACGCCCGACGAGATCGAGTCGGTCATCATCGCCGCCAGAGCACGCTAAGCGCTCAACTTCCGCTGACAGGAAAGGGCCGGCACGAGCGTGCCCGCCGGAGAGAGGTAAACAAGTGCAGTCACTGAACGGCTTCGAGAAGCAGGAGCGCCTCAGCGCCGAGCGTCAGACGCGTTTCCAGGCGCCGGCGCAGGTCGTGGAGGCCGGCAAGGAGTACCGCGCCGCCATAACCACCAACAAGGGCACCATGGTGCTCGACCTGTTCGCCGACAAGACGCCGGTAACGGTCAACAACTTCGTCTTCCTGGCGCGCAACGGCTATTACGACGGCGTGGTGTTCCACCGCGTGCTTGAGGACTTCATGGCCCAGACGGGCGACCCCACCGGCACCGGCACAGGCGGGCCGGGCTACCAGTTCGGCGACGAGTTCGACGCCAGCCTGCGGCATACCGAGAAGGGCGTGCTGAGCATGGCCAACGCCGGCCCCGGTACCAACGGCTCGCAGTTCTTCATCACCTTCATCCCCACCCCCTGGCTGGACGGGCGCCACAGCGTGTTCGGCAAGGTCGTCGAGGGGGTGGAGGTGCTGGACAGCATCCAGCGTATCGACCCCGGCCGCCGCATGCCCGGAGTGCAGCCCGACGTGATGGAGAGCGTGGAGATCTACGTCCGCTAGAGCAAGCATGGCTGCACCATAAGGGGTGCAGCGGACCGCATGAACGCTTGAGGGCCGCGCCATCTGGCGCGGCCCTCTTCCCTGCTCACAGCCTGCGCGTACGCGCCGCGGCTACAAGGTTCAGGCGAGCGGCTCGACCTTAAGCAGCCGCCGGTCGTAAGCGTCCTTGAGATGCGCCACGAAGGCGTCGGCGCTCACACCCTGACGGTCGGGCTCCTGGCGGCTGCGGAACGACACCTGTCCGGCCTCGGCCTCCTTGTCGCCCACCACCACGATGTAGGGCACCTTGTACAGCTCGGCGTCGCGGATCTTGGCGTTCATGCGCTCGTTGCTGATGTCCACCTCGCTGCGCAGGCCGGCGGCCCGTAGGCGCTTCGCCAGCGCGTAGGCGTAGTCCAGATGCCGATCGGCTATGGGCACTATGCGCACCTGCTCGGGCGCCAGCCACACGGGGAAGTCGCCCGCGAAGTGCTCTATGAGAAAACCTATCAGGCGCTCGTGGGTGCTCAACGGGGCGCGGTGCAAGCAGAGCGGGGTCTTGCGCTCGTTGTTCTCGTCCACGTAGGTCAGCTCGAAGCGGGCCGGCTGGGCGAAGTCCACCTGGTTGGTGGCGAGGGTGAACTCGCGGCCGATGGCGCTGCGGATCTGCACGTCTATCTTCGGCCCGTAGAAGGCGGCCTCGTCCTCCTCCTCCACGAACGGCACGCCGGCGCTGACGAGCGCTTCTCTCACCATCGCCTCGGTCTTGAGCCACAACTCGGGCTCGTTCACGTACTTCTTGCCTAAGCCCTCAGGCGCATGCTTGGAGAGGCGCATCTCGTAGTCATCGATGCCGAACAGGTCGAAGTACTGGGTGTACAACTCGACGACCTTGATGAACTCCTCCTCGAACTGCGCCTCTGTGCAGTAGATGTGAGCGTCGTTCATCTGCATGGAACGCACGCGCATGAGGCCCATCAGGGCGCCCGAGTCCTCGTAGCGGTAGCAGGTGCCGTACTCGGCCAGCCTCAGGGGCAAGTCGCGGTAACTGTGCTGGCGCGCTGCGTAGATCTTGTGGTGGAACGGGCAGTTCATGGGCTTGACGTAGTACTTCTCGCCGTCGCCTAGCTCCATGGGCGGGTACATCGAGTCGGCGTAATAGGGCAGGTGACCCGACTTGAGGAACAGCTGCTCCTTGGTGAGGTGCGGGCTGCGCACGCGCTGGTAGCCGGCGGCCTCCTCGGTCTCCTTGGCCAGGCGCTCGATCTCCTCCACCATGATGGCGCCCCGGGGCAGCCACAGAGGCAAGCCGGGGCCAACGTCCTCGTCGAGCACGAAGATGTCTAGCTCGGCGCCGAGCTTGCGGTGGTCGCGCTTCTTGGCCTCTTCGAGCTGCCACAGATGGTGCTCCAACTCCTCCTTGGTGGCGAACGCCACGCCGTAGATGCGCTGCAGCATGGGGCGCTTCTCGTCACCGCGCCAGTAGGCTCCGGCCACGCTCATGAGCTTGAAGTGCGGCGGTATGGCGCCCGTGTTCGGCAGGTGGGGTCCCCGGCACAGGTCGGTGAAGCCGTCCTGGCCGCCCTGCTCGTAGAAGGTGATGGCGTCGCCGGCGGGCAGGTCTTCGATCAGCTCGACCTTGTAAGGGTCCTTCAGGTCGTGGTAGCGCTTCAGCGCCTCGTCCCGCGGAAGCTCGTACTTGACGAGCGGCAGGTTGGCCTTCACCAGCTCGCGCATGATGGCCTCGATGCGCTCCAGGTCCTCCGGCACCAGGCTGCGCGGCAGGTCGAAGTCGTAGTAGAAGCCGTTGTCGATGACGGGGCCGATGCCCATGTGGACCTTGGTGCGGTCTGCGCCCTCCTGCATGAACAGCTGCGCCACGGCCTGCGCCATGACGTGGGCCAGGGTGTGCCGGGCAAGCAGCATGGCCTCGGGGTCCTTCTTGGTCACGACCGCCACCTGGGCGCCGTCCTGAACGGCGCTCTGTAGGTCCGAGAGCTTGCCGTTGACCTTGATGCCGAGAGCGGCCTTTGCGAGGCCGGGGCCGATGGCCTCGGCGACGTCCTTACCGGCAGCGTTGGCGGGCAGATCTAGCTGTTTGCCGTCTGGCAACAGTACATGCATGTGAACACCTCGAATGGCTTTTAGCGGGAACTGTTAGGGGTTGCGGCCCGCGGCCCGACCGACGAGCCGCAAGGAACACGCGCTTTCTGGAGGCACAACTGATAGACGCGTCAGCGACGCGTTCGCCGGGTAGCGAGCCGGGTCCGATTGCTCCTGAAGCTCGTGATGTGCGGCGCTAACATGGCGCAGATGGTACCACAGCGCAACTGGTAAGCTGCCTCATGCACCTCGTTGCGCTCGTCTCTGACGACTCCGACCTCAATCACGCCCTCCGGTCGTTCCGTGACGCAGCTGGCAGGTTCCACCTTCACCCGGTAGCACCCGCCGGGATGAGCGAGCTGCTGCGCTCACTGGTCAGGCTCGATTTCGCAGGCGCGTTGGTACTAGGGCCTCCGCAACAGGCCGAGGCGCAACGACTGGCAGAGCGCAGCTCTCTCGACGCTCAGGACCTAGGTGCGGCCGACACGCTCACTGTCACGCCGGCCGGCATCGTCGCCGACCACACGCTGGGCAGGGCGGTGGCGTCCATGCTGGCCAACCGCCGCTGGGACGCCGGCGGCGCGCATGCGGTGATCCTGGGAGCGGCGCCGAAGGCGCGGGCGCTAGGGCGTGAGCTCACGCGCCTCGGTGTCGCCTCTCTCACGCTGCTAGACGAGGACCGCGTGGCGGCCGAGCGCTCGCTACCCGCTGCTGCCGGAACGAGCCTGACCGCGCGCTCCATCTCGGACCCGCTGGCCGCCACCTTCCTCGAACGGGCGGACCTGCTCGTTCGCGTCAGCCCCGCCGCCCGCGTCGACGACGCGCTGCTAGGCCCGCACCTCGCAGTCATAGACCTGGCCAGGGGCGCTGGCTTCGACCTGCGCAAGCGCGCCATCGAGCTCGGGGCCCTGACGTTCTCGAGGAGCGAGGTCGACGCTCACCGGTTCGAGCACGCCATCAGCCAGGTGCTCGGCGCCAAGGTCGGTATCGAACCGTTCCGTGCCCTGTTCCAGACCATCTAGACGCTTCTCGGCACTTGGCGCTCCAGGTCCGTCCAAGCGTCTCATGTTGTTAAGGCGCAATGTTGGAAGACTGGCATCCGTGTTTCGTGTAGGCCGACCGCGTACTTCTAGCTGCCATCCTCAGAGCGTCGCCTCGGCCCCACCGTCCGCCGCCGCGTGGCACTTGGTGTTGCACTTGGCGGCCCTTCTACTGCTCTGCCTTGCACTCGGTCCGCGGGCGCTCGCCCAGGCAGCGACCTCCGCCGGTAGCCAGCTGTACTACCGCCTACCTGGGGCCACCTATTCGGTCACGGACGACGCTATCACCGTGCGCTACGGCGCCTTTCACGAGACCTACGTAGCCGGCCTCGGTTGGCTGTCAGGCCTGGAGGCCGACCCACCGATCGTGCGCGCCGGCGAGGTACTGGTGAGCGGTTCGCTGCTCGGCCAGCTAGGCGTCGAAGGCCCCCGGCTGGAGGGCGTCAGGACCGCGGGCGGAGCCGAGGTGCGGCTGGTGCTCGATGTGTCCGGTCTCGAGCCGCAGCAGCTGGAGCATCTGCGGGGCAGCGGCACCGTGGTGGCCGGGCAGGACCTGAGCCTGTGGCTGCCGCCCATGCTGCTTCCAGAGCTCGTTCCCGAGGACGTGAGCGGGGTGGCGTTCGACATCTCCGCTGAGGACGGCGGCACCAGGCTGCGCGTCTCTGGACCGGAGCTCGACTACGACATCTTCCCGCTTGCCAGCCCCACGCGCCTCGTGCTTGACCTCATGCCGAAGCGCGACCTCACGCCGGTAGTGCAGATAGAGCGTGAGATCGCCCCGGGCGTCAGCTACAGGCGCTTCACGGTGCACACCATCAGCGGTGGCAGCGTGGTGCACCTGGTCAGCATCGAACCGAGCGCCGGCGAACTGCGCGTGGTCGGCGAGAGCCTCGTACCGCGCACCACCAGCGAGCTGGCGTCAGGAGCGCTTGTCGCCCTGAACGCCGGCTACTTCGACACCAGCACGTTCGGCGCTATCGGTTACCTGTTGGTAGATCACTGGCTCCAGTCGCTGCCCAGCCGCAACCGCGCCAGCATCGGCTTCGCGCCCGGGCACGCGCCCTTCATCGACAGGCTGGACGTAAGCATCCGGCTTCATACGAGCCAGGGCGCTGTGGACGTGGGTAATACGGCAGTGGACAACGTGGACGTTGTCAGCAGCCCCGGCGCCTTCGCCGGCGGCCCGACCCGGGGCGTGCTGCTCGTGAGAGACGGTGTGGTGCTCGAGAACAAGATCGGTCCCCGCAGGGTGCCGCAAGGCGGCTACGCCCTGGTGTACCCACCCGACAACCGGGCTATCGCCCTGCTGGATGAGGGTGACAGGGTCATCCTGGACACGCTGATAGAGCCCAGCGTCTTCTCGCAGGCGCGCTACGCGGTGGAGGCAGGCCCCCTGCTGGTGAAGGACGGTCAGGGCGCTTACGACCCTGAGCTCGAGCGGTTCGCGGTGGGGCAGCGCATCCTGGACGGTCTCACACAGCAGTCTGCTGTGGGGGTGACGGCAGACGGCGCCACCCTCCTCCTCGTCGCCGAGACCATGCGGGCCTCGGAGCTCGTGCCGCTGTTCATCTCGCTCGGGGCAGACCGCGCCATGCGCCTCGACAGCGGCAGCAGCACGACGCTCGTCATAGAGGGCAAGGCGGTCAACCGTACTACCGAGCGCAGGGTAGTGAGCGCCATCGTGTTCGTGCCCCAGGTCGTCGGCCGCTGACCCAACCGCCGCCCCAACGGTCCGGCTCGACCACCGCCCGCGACGCACCTTCTTGCGCTCTGGGCTTGCGCCTAAGCCTGTGCCTGGCGCCCGCGACCGCGCCGCCACCGGCCCGCTCGTATACTCCAGGGTGAGTATGAAGCTCTTCTATCCAGGCGCTACACGCGTGGCGCTGTTGCTTCTGCTGACGCTGGGCGCCGCGCAGCTTCAGGGCGGGCTCGTCGCGTCGGCTCAGGATGCGGCTACGCCTGCCGTCGGCTCTGTGGCCTCGCAGAACGTGCGGTTCTCACTCGGAGTGAGCAACCAGCAGGTGGCCGAGGCGTGGAACCCGGTGCGGCTGCTGCTGCGTGACGTCCCTCCAGCCACCCTCACCGTGCATGTTGACCAGGGCACCCTCAGGTCGGGCCAGGTGCCGCTCACCGCCACTTATGAGGTGAGGGGCGGGGCGGGCGTGTCGTTGTTCGAGGAGCTGCTCTACCTGCCTAGCTTCTCCACCCTCAGCTGGCGCTTGGCTACGGCGGAAAGGGTCATCGCTAGCGGCGCCGTGTCGGGCAGAGATGCCGATGCCCGGCCCCTCGACCTCGTGTTGACCAGCAACCCCGGCTCCTTCAGAGCACCTTACTTCGCGGCGTTCGGTGCGGACGCCAGGCTGGTCGACGTCACAGCTTCTGCCTTGCCGCTGGAGCCGGCCGCCTACGACGGCGTGCGCAGCCTGATCATCGATGGCAGCGCGGCGGCCCCCAGCCTCGAGGCGGTCGCCGCAGCCGCCAGCGGTGGCGTCATCGTGACCTTGGCCGGGCCCCTTCCCGCCAGCCACGACGAGCTGTTGCTGCTGCTGGGCGGAGGCACGGGGCAGCGCATCGGCGCAGGCGCACTGCTGTACGTGGACGGCGGCCGAGACGGCGCCGTCGAGGCTGTGCGCCAGGCGCAGGTGCCCAACAGGCAGGCGCTGACTGCGGCCCTGCTAGACATGCCCCTGGTGGCGCCGCCGCTTCCCATGAAGGAGAGCACCCTCGTCCTCGCTGCCGCACTGTTCGCTGCCGCCGTGCTGGTCCTGCTGCGGTGGGCCGGCGCCCCAGGCCTCACGGCAGCGCTCGCGCTCGCGGGCCTGGCTTCTCTCGTCGCCTGGCAGATGCTTAGGCCCGAGTCTCCAAGGTTGGAGGCGACCGCCAGCATCGCCCTGGCCGGGGGCGACCTAGCGCTGTCGGCGCCTGCCCTAGAGGTCCTGACGAGGCCGCGTGCCACCCTCAACGTGCCGCAGCGCGCCAGACCTATGCGCGCTCAGGCTTACTGGGTGGACGGCACCGGCACCAACGTGCCCCTCGAGCGGTGGCGTTCCGTGTTGCTGGAGCTTGAGCCCCGGCTGCTTGACGCGCACCTGGGTATCGAGGCCGGCGGGCCCGTGAACCGCGGCGCCGGCACGTTGTACCAGGTGTACGTGGTGGGTCACGGTCTCCTGGGTCAGCTGGCCCCCTTCTCGAACGTCGTGGTTCCAGGCGAAGCCGGGGCCGAACCCTGGCTCGCTCCTCTGGCGGCGCTGCTTCCCGACGGAGCGGTGCTGGCGCGGAGCGAGTGCCTTGACGAGTGCAGCTACTGGGCGGCGCTGCCGCCGCTGACGCTCGTGGCCGCGCGGACGCCGGAGCCGCCGCCGGGTAGCCCCGTCTTCGAAGACCCCTTCCGCGGCACGCCCGGGCGGGTGGGTGACGACCTGTGAGGCTCCTGGAGACGGTCGCAGGCCGCCTGGCGCGGCCAGACATGGCGCAGGCGTTGCTGCTGCTACTCGCTATCCTCGTGCTGGTGCTGGGCTTCTCGTGGCCCACGGGCGGCAGCCACGTGAACGAGAGCTGGTTCACGCTCTCGCCCGCGCGTAACGCGCTCCTGGCAGTTGCTGCCGCCCTGTTCGGAGCGCTGAGCGGAGCCGGGCCGGGCTCCGCCCACAGCGGCGCCAGCCTCACAGGCGGCGCTGTCTCCAGCCAGTGGCTGCGCGAAGCGCGAGCCACGCTGGCGGCGCTCTTGGCATGGTCGCTCCTTACCCTGCCTTTCGAAGTGGCGACCCACGCGGCCAGCTACCCTGACATCAGCCTAGGTTGGGCCTTGCTCGTGAGCCTGCTGACCGTGCCCGCCTACTTCGGCCTGGGCATGCTCCTGCACCGCGTCGCCGTGCCCCTGCACATCGCCTGGGCTCTTCCTCTCCTGGTGCCGGCGGCGGTCATCGGGCTGGCATGGCTCGACCTGGGACTCGGCTCCTCCCTGTTCAACCCATGGACCGCCAGCCTGTCCGTCTCGTTCTACCCTGCCGTCGCAGGCGCTGGCGCCCTGCTGACCATCCTTACCCTCGTCCTGCACGGGCGTGTAACGGAGCGCAGCGCGCGCGGCGCTTCCAAGGCGGCCCCATGATCGGGGCCAGCCGCCGGCGCTCCGCACTCGGGCAGCGGCTGCCTGCCGCGTTCGACCTGCACGTGCGCGAGGCCCGCATGGCGGCGCTGCATAGGCGCCTGCTGCACGCCGCCCTCGCCGCCCTGGGGTTCGCGGCTGTGGCCCTGTTCCTGCCCCTGACCACGCCCACAAGGGCGCTCATCGTGGCCGGCGCTGCTCTGCTGGGGGCGGTCTTCCCGCCGCGCAGCAGCCTCGAGAGGACGCTTGAGTCCATCCGGTCGCAGACGGGCCTGAGCTACGAGACGGCCATCGAGCTCGCGGGTCAACCGCATGGAGCCGCGGTTCTCGCCGGGACGCCTGAACCAGGCCGCATGAACCTGCCCGACCCGTACGGCCTTCACACCGCCGTGATCGAGAGGGCGAAGCTGGCAGTGCGCGGTTATGAGCGTCCGCAGCGGCCCGCGTGGTGGTTGCCGGCACTCGTCGTCGCTGCCGCGCTCGTGGCCCTGCCGGAGCTGGTGCCGGTCGGGCCGTCCAACGCCCGGGGCGGGGCAGCTACTCCACCTCAGGTGGGGTCGCAGACCGGCCAGGCGGGCCCGGAACAGCCGGCCGAGCCGGCCCCTCCCGAACCGCCCGCCCCCGGCCAGGTCGAGGCGCCTCTCACCCCACCCCGGCCGGACGAGGAGCGGGGCGAGGAGCCCGTGACCGACCTGCCCGAAGGCGACGCGGGCGGCCAGGCGCCCCTGTCGCGCTTCCTGCAGTCATTGCGTGAGAGACCGGCGGTGGGTGACGGTGCCCCCACGGAAGGGTCAGACAGCCCTGCCGACGGTGAGGATGCCAGGCGCGAGACCGAGGCGGAGCGCGAGGCGGGCGAGGGCGGCGAGAACACGCTGGGTGACCCGTCCGACGAGCCCACCAGCGGCTCGAGCTCGGACGAGACCGCCAACCCCAACACCGCCGACGGCGGCCAGGAGCAGTCAGATCAGGGCGCCGAAGACGAGGCGGCCGGGGAGGACGGCAGCGCGCTCGCTACCGACGAGCAGCAGGGAGAGGCGGGCGAGCAGCCGAGTGCGCAGCAGCCCGACGGGGGCGGGCTGGAACAGGGCGGCGGAGGCGAGGACGGCGCACAAGGTCTCCAACAGGGTGGCGAAGACCCGGGCGCGGGGAGTGACGGCGCTGACAGCGCCGGACTGGGCGGCGCAGACGGAGCAGAAGGCTCGCTCGACCCCCAGGGGGTGGCTGGGCAGCCAGATCAGCTGTTCGGCGTGCTGCAAGACGGCCCGGAGAACGTGGCCGGCAGTGTAAGGCTACCCGGAAGCACCGAGGTCGAGCTGCCGCCCGGCACGAGCTACGCCCCGTACAGGAGCGCAGCAGAGGAAGCCCTGACCGAAGGCGACCTGCCCTTGGATTACCAGGAGATCATTCGCCGCTACTTCCAATGAGCAGCGAACTGATCAGGTAGGGCAGCTCGGCGAGGAGCGACGACGCCAGCTCGGGCGCCGCCCGCTCGGCCAGCGCCAGGACCGTAGGGTCGAACTCCACCTCGGTGAGCGGTACGGTGGTGGCCTCCACCCGCGACCCCTGCTGGGTGCGCGTGCGCAACACCTGCACAGTGGAGTCGTTGCGAGGGTCGACGACCTGCGCTTCGAGGGCAACCGACACGTCCACGCGCCTGCTGGCGCCGTCGCGTGACTCGGTCACCAGGCGTTCGAGAACTGGTGCGCCGATCATGATGGCGAGGTCCGCGTTATGGGTGCGGGCTATGCGGGCTGCGCTGGGAGCCGCCCGGCTGTAGAAGAGGTCGTTATGGGTCTCCAGGAAGCGCATGGTGAACGCGGACACGAAGTCGAACGGGGCGGTGGGGTGCCCTTCGAGCTGGGCCTGCACCTCGTCGGCGGCGCCCGGCAGGCGCGACTGCGCCGGCGCGTTCATCATCGCGATAGTGGCGCGGGCCTCGCCTGTCTGACGCTGGGCGGGTGCGCACGCTGCCAGCAGCAAAGCCGTGAGAGCGGCGGTGATCGTCAGGACTGTGAGTCTGCTGAGTCGTGCCATGACCATATGGTGCCACGTTTGCGGGGCTTCCCGGCGTTCGGCTGATGCTTCCTGAAGGATCACTCAACCAGAGCCGAGCGTAAGGGAGCTAGCTGTCGAGGCGCGCGAGCCTCGCGGCGCCATGCGTCACCTCGGTCAGGCGCTCCTCCGCCTGCTGCAGCTGGTGCTGCGGGATCCTCAAGGTCAGCTTGAGCCCCAGGGCGTCGAACTCGGCCTCTCCCCTGGCGGCGTCCGGGTGCAGAGAGATCATCTCCTCCACCGTCCGTAGCACGGCGTCCACCAGGCTGAACGGCGCCCCCACCTGCAGGGTGGCCATGTCGACCACCTCTCGTACCCCCGCGCGGTCAAGCGCCTTGCTGACGGCGCCGGAGTAGGCGCGAACCAGGCCGCCTGCCCCCAGCTTCTTGCCGCCGTAATAGCGCACCACTACGGCCGCCACCATGTTCAGCTGCCGCTTGAGGATGACCTCCAGCATCGGCCTGCCGGCGGTGCCGCCGGGCTCGCCGTCGTCTGAGAAGCGCTGCACCTCGTTTATCCGGTACGCCCAGCAGTGGTGCGTGGCCTCTGGGTGCGCGCGCCTCACAGACTCGAGCAGGGCCAACGCTTCTTCAGGGCTCGTAGCGGGCCACACGAAGCCCACGAAACGGGAGCCCTCGATGACGTCCTCGTGCTGTTCGGCCTTGGCAACGGTCACGTGCGCCACGGCGCTACCCTACCAGGGGCAGGGTCGAGTGTCGGCAGCGAGGGGCGGAAGCCCGGATGGGTCGTTTCTAACGTGTTTTCTGCTGACCGCCCGTGCTAAGGTTCAGACGTGCAGGAACACGCTTCTCACACGTCACGTCCGCTAGGCGCGCACGCGCGGCGCGGCCGGTCGTGTTCTGGCTGTCGTTCCTAGACGCCCGCCGTCCTGTGGCCAGGCCCAGGACGCGCCCCGGCGTTCCCGCTTCGTTCGGACCACTCAAGTACAAGCGGGTCGTGCCGGTCTTCACAGCGAGCAACACCCAGATTCTCACCTGAACTTGTTTATTGGGCGGTCCAGACGCCGCTCGTCGGAGGAAGCGATGCCACTGACGTTCTACAACACCCTGACCCGCAGTAAGCAGGCGTTCGAGCCCGTCGTGCCGGGCCACGTCGGTATCTACATGTGCGGTCCTACGGTGTACTCGGAGCCCCACCTGGGCCACGCCCGTGGCCCCGTCGTGTTCGATGTCCTCCGGCGTTGGCTGGAGCACGAGGGCTACCAGGTGCGCTTCGTGACGAACGTCACGGACGTCGGTCACCTGGTCGACGATGCCGATGACGGCGAAGACAAGCTGGCACGGCGCGCCCAGATCGAGAAGCTGGAGCCCATGGAGGTGGCTGAGAAGTACTTCTGGGCCTACTTCGACGCCATGGCTGCCATGAACGTGCGGCGGCCCAGTATCGTGCCGCGCGCCTCCGGGCACATCGTCGAGCAGCAGCAGATAACCGAGGAACTGGTGAAGCGCGGCGTGGCTTACGAGCAGGACGGCAACGTCTACTTCGACGTCTCGGCCTGGCACTCTTACGGCAAGCTCTCGGGACGCGACCCCGGCCAGCAGGTCGAGGGCACGCGCGTCGAAGTGCGCAGCGACAAGGACGACCCGCGCGACTTCGCGCTGTGGAAGCGGGCCGAGGGCGGCCACATAATGCGCTGGCCCAGTCCGTGGGGCGAAGGCTTCCCCGGCTGGCATATCGAATGCACGGTCATGGCCACCAAATACCTGGGCGACGAGTTCGACATCCACGGCGGCGGGCTCGACCTGGTGTTCCCTCACCATGAGGCCGAGGTGGCTCAGGCCGAGGCGGCTGGCAAGCCGTTCGCCCGGTACTGGCTGCACTGGAACATGATCACCCTGGGCGGCGAGAAGATGGCCAAGTCCAAGAACCACTTCGTGACGCTGGCCCAGCTGTTCGACCAGTACGATCCGCTGGTCGTCAGGTTCCACCTCCTCAGGTCGCACTACCGCAGCGTGTCGGACTTCAGCGAGGAGGGCCTTCACGCCTCCATCCAGGGCGTCAAGCGGCTGCGTGACACGCACCGCAACGCGCTTCAGGGCGTTCAGCCTGACACCGCCCCGGACGACGCCCCCTTCGCGGAGTACCGGCAGCGCTTCGCCGAGGCGCTCAACGATGACCTGAACACACCGCAGGCGATAGCCGTGCTGTTCGACGCCGCCAGAGACATCAACAAGGCGCTGGAGGGCAGCGCGGCCGCCGGTTACCGGGCCGGGGCGGCCAAGCTGCTGGAGGAGCTGCTGGGCGGCGTGCTGGGTGTGCCCACCACCGAGGACGGGGTGCACGACGCGCTGGTGACGGTGGAGGGCCTGGTGGAGATGGTGCTGGCGGAGCGCCAGCGCGCCAGGGATCGCCGCGACTTCAGGACTTCAGACGAACTACGCGACAGGCTGGCGGAGTTCGGCATCACCATCGAGGACACCTCTCAGGGGAGCCGCTGGAAGCTCGACTAGGGCTTAAGGGTTATAGGCACCGACCCTGCCGGCCGCGGCAGGCACACGCCCCAGGCAGCGATGCTTGGGGCGTGGAACTTCCTGACGACCAGGCACGCACTCCTAGGCGCGAGGCCGGCGCACACGAAGGCGGCACCACGCCGCCAGAGCTCTACGTGGCCGCAGTGGCGGGGCTGTACCTCAAGGCGCCCGCGCTGAGGGAGCTGATCGACGAGTTCGGGGCGCTGTCGGCAGTGCTCACCGTGCCGAGCGCGCGGCTGGCGGGCTTAAGCCCTGCCGCGGGCGAAGCCGCGCAGAAGCTGCGTCGCAGCGTCGCCCGCCACGAGGCCGCGGCCGCCCGGCGTGTCGGCCAGGCGCTCGGCGCGGGCCTGCAGGTCCTCACCTGGGAGAGCGAGCTGTACCCTCCCCCGCTGCACCACGATCCGGTCGGGTGCGCGCCCGTCCTGTTCGTCGAAGGCGCCCTGCCGCCGCAGCTGCGGTACGGCTCGCACGAGGCGCGCTCCTGCGCCGTGGTAGGTACGCGCAGGGCGTCGCCCGGCGGCAAGGGGTTCACCCGCGACCTGGCCCGGGCGCTGTCTCGTGAGGGCATCCTGGTGGTGTCCGGCTTGGCGCTCGGCATAGACGGCGCGGCCCACGAGGGGGCGCTCGAGGCTCTCGAGCTGGGCGCGGCGGGCGTGAGCGTGCCTACACCGCATGCGGACCGCCTGCCGGTAGCGCTCAGGCGCTATCGGTGGCGCGGTGACGCGGAACCGGCCCCCAGGCCGGCGGGCACCATCGCCGTGCTGGGAGGAGGGCATGGCCACCTCCACCCCGCGGAGCACCGCGGCCTGGCGCGGCGCATACTTGCTGCGGGCGGCGCCATCCTGTCTGAGTGGCCGCCTGACATGGCGGCCCAGAAGTTCACCTTCCTCCAGCGCAACCGCGTCATCAGCGGCCTCTCACGGGTGGTCGCCGTCATCGAGGCGGGGCCTAGGTCTGGTACCAACAGCACAGCGCGCCATGCGCTCGATCAGGGGCGCACCGTCATGGCGGTACCCGCCGCTCCGTGGGACCTGAGCGGCGCCAGCTGTCTGGACCTGCTGCGCACGGGGGCCGAACCCCTCTTCGATGTCGAGAACGTGTTCCAGCAGTTCGTGAACCTGGTCGAGCGCCCGAGGAGCGAACTGGCAGCGGAACAGGCCCGACTGGCGTTCGTTGAGCCTGACCCGGCCGAGCGCGTGGCAGCCGAGCTGGCGCTGGCCATGCAAGGGGCCATGCAAGGGGGTCACGCGGTCGCTCTGGACACGCTGGTGGCAGCCACCGGCTTGGGGCCGGGCGAGCTCATGGCCCGGCTCTCTGAGCTGGAGCTCGCGGGCGTGGTGGAGAGGGTGGAGGGAGGGCGCTTCCGCTGGCGTGCCGGAGGCTGGCGAGCGTGAAGGGAAGGTCAATGGTCTCATGGACACGAGTGAACGGCAGTCAGTATCCTGAGGAGAGGTCGGGTGGGCTACCTTTAAGCGGACGAGGGTCCCTCAAGCCAGCTCACTAGACGCAACTCGAAGGGAGTACCACCTTGAGGAAGTTCCTCTTATCCGTGCTGATCGCTGCCACCACTTTCGGAGTGGCCTTCGGTCAGACCCTTACCGTCTGGACCACCTGGACAGACCAGACGCTCGACTGGCTGCGTGAGGAGTCCGCCTCCTTCAGCTCCGCCTTCGGTGTGGACGTCGAGATCGTCCGCCTCGACGTCAACGAGCTCAAGCAGCAGGCGCTGCTGGCCGCCCCGCAGGGCCAGGCCGGTGACGTGTTCGCCGGTGTCCCGCACGACCAGATCGGTGAGATGGCCGTGGGCGGCGTCCTGCTCGACATGAGCGGCTACGCCACCGCCGCCTACCTGTCCGACCTCAGCGAGCAGGCTCGTCTCGGCTACTCCTACTCCGGCAAGCTGTTCGGCCTGCCCATGTACGTGGAAGGTCCGGCCCTGATCGTCAACAACGACCTCGTGCCCGACCTGCCCGATACGTACGAGGGCTTCGTCGAACTGGCCGCCTCGCTCACCACCGCCGATACCTTCGGCTTCATGTACGACATCAACAACTTCTACTTCAGCTACGGCTGGATCAGCACCTGGGGCGGCTACGTCTTCGGCCGCGACGCCTCGGGCGCCCTGAACCCCTCCGACGTGGGCCTCGCCACGGAAGGCGCTGTGGCCGGTGCGCAGGCGCTCCACGACCTGCGCTTCGCCGACGCCCTCATCCCCTCCGGCACCAACTACGACGTGGCCAACGGCCTGTTCGTCGACGGCGCCCTGGCGATGATCTATACCGGCCCCTGGGCCATCAGCCAGTACCAGGAAGTGGGCCTCGACGTGAGCGTCTACCCCGTTCCCGGCCTCAGCGACGGCACCCCCTTCTCCGGCTTCATGGGCGTGCAAGGCGTGCTCGTTAACTCCTTCAGCAACCTCAAGGTAGAGGCCGCCAACTTCTCCAAGTGGCTCTCCCGCAAGGACGCCCAGGTCTCGCTGGCGCGCCTCTCGGGCCGCATCCCGGCCTCCACCTCGGCCCTTGCAGAAGTGATCGACGACCCGATCATCGCCGGCTTCGGCGCTGCCCTCCTCAACTCCGAACCCATGCCCAACATCCCTGAGATGGGCGCCGTGTGGCAGCCTATGGCGAACGCCCTCAACGTCATCACCGAAGACGCGGGGGCCAACGTGGCCGCCACCCTTGAGCAGGCCGTTCGCGAGATCAAGGGCGAGTAAGGCTCAAGCGCTGCCGTGCGCGGCAGCGTGTGCAGCAGGTAGTACAATCGCGGCCAGGAGCACTGTTCCTGGCCGCTTTCCTGTCAGCTAACAGGCCCAGTGCCGCCCCGACCGTAGGCCAGGGGCGCCCGACACCGGCAGGGGGTACACGACATAGACATCTCGCGTTCGCCCAAGCAGTTCCTCCCGCGCAGCAAGACCGTGGCAGGCGGGCTGTTCAAGTCGCTCGCACTGTTGGCGGTGGCGCTCACCGTCGCCGCCCTCGTCGGCGTCGGCGGCTACCTGCTTCTCAGGCTGTTGGCGCCCGGGGCACCGGCCTACGTAGGACTGCCCATAGGCGCAGTGACGCTGTTCGTCGTGCTCCGGTACATAGCCCGGCGCTTCGCTTGGATCATGCCGTGGTACTACCTTCTGCCGGCCATCATCTTCCTGCTCACCTTCACGTTCTTCCCGGTGGTGCTCACGGTGGGGCTCGCCTTCACCGACTACGCGGGCGTTCGCAACGGCGAGCTGAACATCAGCAGCGAGACGGGCATAGTCGCCGTGGACGGAGCCACGCTGACGATCGACAACGCCGCTACCCTCTCCTGCTCCAGCCTGCGCAACGGCTGCAACGGCGTCCGGGCCGTGGTGTACGCCTCTGGCGAGGTCGATGTGGCCGCGGCCCAGCTAAACGGAGCCGCGCTCACCCTCGTCGAGGAGCCGCCGGCGGGCCGAACGGTGGAAGCCGTGGAGCTGTTCATGCCCGACCTGGGCTTCGCGGCCTCTATCCGCGTGCTCTCGCAGGACGGCGCGGAGCTCACGCTGGAGCGCGAACCGCCCTTCGCTCCCGACCTGGAGAGCGTCGGCCTGCAGCTGGACCGTGCCGCCATCCACCGGACCATCCTGACCGAGGCCGGCACGGTGCTCACGCTGAGTGAGCCGCTACCGGACGGCGCAGAGCCAGTGTCTATCGCGCGCTACAACGACTTCGGCTTCGTGGGCTGGCGCAACTTCCGCGCCATCATGGCGTCGGCTCCCAGGGCGCTCATCCCGGTCTTCTTATGGAACATCAGCTTCGCCTTCATCACCGTGCTGCTCAACCTCACGGTCGGCATCCTCATCGCGGTACTGCTGAACAACAAGGCTCTCAGGTTCCGTAACCTCTACCGCACCCTGCTCATCATCCCCTGGGCGCTACCCAGCGTCATCACCATCCAGGTCTGGAAGGGCTTCCTGAACCAGAACTTCGGTGCCATCAACCGCGTGCTGGCGCTGCTGGACATCAGTGCCGAGCCCATCAACTGGCTGCTCGGCGACGCCAACGCGGCGCGGGCAGCCGTCATCCTCGTGAACCTGTGGCTGGGGCTGCCGTTCATGATGACCGCCACCTTGGGCGCCCTGTCGGCCATACCAGACGACATCTACGAGGCGGCGCGCATCGATGGCGCGAACACCTGGCAGGGCTTCTGGAACGTCACGGGACCGCTGCTGCGCACGGCGCTCATCCCCATCGCGCTCAGCGGCTTCGCGTTCAACTTCAACAACTTCAACGTCATCTTCCTCCTCACCGACGGCGGACCGCCGGTGTCGTGGGGCACCGCCACGGCGCGAGGTACCGACATCCTCATCAGCTGGGCCTACAACGAGGCCTTCAGGAGTCAAGGGGGCTACGCCTACGGCTTCGGCTCGGCCATCTCGCTGATCATCTTCGTCATCACCCTGGCGGTGAGCCTGATGAACTTCAGGGTCACCGGTGCTCTGAAGGACGAGGCGCGCGTATGAACACGGGCAAACGGGTTCACTACTGGTCCATGGTGGCGGTCGGCGTGGCCGCCGCGGTGGGCGTGTGGCTGCTGCTGACCACCGCCCCAGAGCCCATTCTGCGCGAGCGCATGCTGGTCATACCGGGCGCCTGGTGGCGCTTCCTCAGCTCGTTCGTGCTGGTCATCTCCGCCATCGGCGGCATCGCCTACCTGTACGGCCTGGCCACGAGGCCGCTGCGGGCCGGCCGCTACGCCGTCACCGCCGGCACCCACATCTTCATCTGGCTCGTGGTGCTGGCCGTGTTCTACCCGGTGGTGTACCTGCTGTCCGTGTCGTTCAACCGTAACGACACCCTGGCGGGGGCGCTGCCGCGCACCGGCAACATCCTCGTTCGGGCGGGCGTGCTGCCCAACCCGGCGGACATCTCGCTGGTGCAGTACGAGAAGGTGCTGCGCGAGACGCACCTGCTGTGGCACCACTGGCTGCTCGCCGCGGTGCTGGTGGCGGCCGTCCTCCTCGTCATAGGCGCGTTCCTGTTGCCCCGCTTCGGCTTCCACTTGCGCTCCATCGACAGGCTGAGGGCCATCGGCGGCTGGTCCATCTTCGTGTCTGCCGCGCTGCTCGTCTTCACCATCGGGCCCGAGCAGTTCTATGGCGTGACGGCGGACGGTCGGCGACTGCCGGCCAGCATCGGCGGCATGGTACCGCTCTACATACGCAACACGCTGCTGGTGTCCGGCACCACTGGCATACTGGCGGTGCTCCTCTCCACCACGGCCGGCTACGCGTTCTCGCGGCTCCGGTTCGAGGGGCGCTACAACACCCTGCTGACTTTCGTGTTCGTGCAGATGTTCCCGACGTTCATGGCGTTGGTGGCCATCTTCTACCTCATGAGCCGGCTCGACCTGCTCAACACGTTCCCTGGCCTCATCCTGGCGTACTCGGGCGGGGCCATCGCGTTCTCGACCTGGATATTCAAGGGCTATGTCGACTCGTTGAGTCCCAGCTTAGAGGAGCAGGCCATGGTAGACGGCGCCACGCGGCTGGGTGCGTTCTGGCGCGTGGTCATTCCGGTAAGCATCCCCATGCTGCTGTTCATCTTCCTCAACCAGTTCATCGGCACATACAGCGAGTTCATACTCGCCAACACCCTGCTCATCGGGCAGGAGCACTGGACCGTGGGCGTGGGGCTACGCAACTTCACCACCAACCAGTTCGCCACGCAGTGGGGCGCCATGGCCGCCGCCGCAGTGCTGGGCAGTATCCCCATCCTCGCGATCTTCTACTCGTTCCAGGACGCGCTCACGGGTCAGTACACCGCCGGTAGCGTCAAGGGGTGAGCGGCAGGCGGGTGCTAGACTCCAGAGCCATGAGCTCTAGTGAGGGGTTGGGCTACGGAACGCAGATATCGCTCACGGGCGCCTACGCCGACGCCGACGTGCTGGCCGACCGCGACGCCCTGAAGGCGGTTCTCAAGAGCATGGTGACCGAGGTCGAGGGTCCGCCGCAGGAGTGCGACGAGGCCACGCAGTGCGCCGTCTTCGATGCCGGGGCCGACGGTATCAGCGCGTGCGTGGTGCGGGGTGAGACGGTGGCAGAGGTTCACACGTTCCCCGCGCTTCGTGTCGTCAGCCTGCGCCTGTTCTCCGCGCACGACATCTCGCTCAACACCACCACGAGGATGTTCCTGGAGGCCTACTCGGTCGGAAGGTTCGAGAGCTCCGTGCGGGCGTACGGTCGTTACCCGCAGCGCGACGAGCGGGCGCTCGAGCAGGTGCTCGCTGGCGAGCGGGAGTACGCCAGGTTGCTCGTGACCCCGCAGCCGACCGTGACCATCTAGGGAGCCCCAGCGATGGCGAGAGAGTACGTGCTGGCGCTCGATCAGGGAACGACCAGCTCACGCGCCATACTGTTCGACCGCCAAGGCCGGCCCGTCAGCTCTGCCCAGAAGGAGTTCGAGCAGCTCTACCCGCAGCCGGGCTGGGTCGAGCATGACCCGCTCGATCTGTGGTCAAGCCAGATAGGCGTCGCGGCCGAGGCGCTGAGCCGCGCGGGCGCCCGGGCGCAAGACCTGGCGGCCATCGGTATCACCAACCAGCGCGAGACGGTGGTCATCTGGGAGCGCGCCACGCTGCGCCCCGTGGCCAACGCCATAGTGTGGCAAGACAGACGCACCGCACCCGAGGTGGAGAGGCTGCGGGCTGGTGGCGCCGAACCACTGGTCAACCGCCTTACCGGCCTCCTGCTGGACCCGTACTTCTCGGCGACGAAGGTGGCGTGGCTGCTCGACAACGTGAGCGGTCTGCGCGCCAGGGCGGAGCGGGGTAAGCTGGCGTTCGGCACCGTGGATAGCTGGCTGACGGCCCGCCTCACAGGGGGCAAGCACGTCACAGATGTCACCAACGCCTCACGCACCTCGCTCTTCGACATCCATAGCGAGGAGTGGAGCGACGAGCTGCTCGAGCTGTTCCGCGTGCCGCGTGCCCTTCTTCCCGACGTCGTAGCGAGCTCCGGGGTGGCGGCGGAAGCGACCCATGCCCCGCTGGCCGGCGTGCCGGTGGCCGCGCTCGTGGGAGACCAGCAGGCTGCCACGTTCGGCCAGGCATGCTTCGCGCCCGGTCAGGCCAAGAACACGTACGGGACCGGGTGCTTCCTGATGCTCAACGGCGGTGAGACGGCGACGCTCTCCCCCTCGCGCCTGCTGACGACGGCGTTATGGCGCGTAGGGAGCGAGCCCCTGCAGTACGCGCTAGAGGGCAGCATCTTCATGGCCGGCGCGGTCGTGCAGTGGCTTCGCGACGGTCTGGGCGTCATCAAGACCGCGCCCGAGATCGAGCGCCTCGCCGCCTCGGTCGAGGACAGCGGCGGCGTCATGTTCGTGCCGGCCATGACCGGCTTGGGAGCGCCGCACTGGGACCCTTACGCAAGGGGCACCATCCTCGGCATCACGAGGGGCACCACCGCCGCCCACATAGCCAGGGCGGCGCTTGAGGGCGTGGCCCTGCAGGTGACCGACGTGGTGGACGCCATGGTGAGGGACGCCGGTGTGCCCCTCACGGAGCTCCGCGTGGACGGCGGCGCCGCCGGTAACGACCTGCTCATGCAGCGCCAGGCGGACCTGTTGGGGGTGACCGTGGTGCGACCGGTCATCACGGAGACGACCGCGTTAGGAGCTGCCTATCTGGCGGGGCTGGCGGTAGGAGTCTGGCCCGACCGCCAGACGCTGGCTACCATGTGGCGCGAGGACCGGCGCTTCGAGCCGCGATCGTCCGCCGCGGCTCGGGAGGAGCTGAGGTCGCGGTGGCGGGAGGCGGTGGCGCGGTCGGCCAACTGGGAGACCAGCTGAAGAACGCGGCCCCCACGGAGCAGCGTTCGACCCAGAGTTGGCTATTTCGTTGGATATTCAGCCCAAAGAGAAGGACGCAGTCTCGTACGAGACTGCGTCCTGCACGTGGTAGCGATGGACGGGATCGAACCGTCGACCTCACGATTATG
>JBIQNJ010000045.1:0-2015 GCA_044462445.1 Truepera radiovictrix
GAGCGTCAGCTGCGTGTCGTCCACGTCCAGGTAGTGGAAGCGCACGTCGTCGAACCGCACGCTCAAGGCCCCGTCGGGCAGTTTGTCGGTGCCTCCCGGCGGCAGGGCCGACCGGGTGGAGAACAGCTCGCCCACCCGGGTCACGCCCGCGGCCGCCTTCTGCAGCTCCTGCAGCTGCTGCGTGATCTGCTCGATGGGCTCCTGCAGCATCAGCAGGTACTGGAACGTCATGTAGGCGGCACCCACGGTTATGGCCGCCGTGCCCACGAGGTAGATGGACGTGCCGACGGTGACCGCCATCCCGACCACGAACAGGGCGTAGCTAGAGAGCCACACCACGCTGCGCAGCATCCACGCTCGCCGCGTGTCGTGATAGGCCGTGCGCATGACCTTGCCGAAACGGTGCATGGTGTAGCGGCCCGCGCCGTTGCCCCGCAGGTCGTCAAGGCCCTGCAGCCGCTCTTCGATGAAGCCGAACAGCTTAGCGTTGGCCTCCCGCTCCAGGTTCGACGCCGGTACGCCCGCCTTGCGAGTGAAGCTCAACGCCACGAGCTCGAGAACGGCGAACGCCGTGAGCGCGGCGCCGATAAGCGCGTTCTCTATCCACAGCGCCACCAGGATCCCCACCACCAGCAGCAGACCGCCAACCACGCGCACGGTGAAGATGGAGAGGAAGTTGGACAGGCTGGTGATGTCGCCGTCGATGCGTTCGATCATCTCGCCCGATGTGCGCGCGTTGTGGAACCCCATGTCTAGGCCCAGCGTGTGGTGGGTGAGGTCCTGCCGCAGCAGGTTAGTGGCAGTCCAGCCCACGGAGGCTGCCACGTACGTGGCGCACGCGTTGAGTAGCTGCGTCACCAGCGCCACAGCTATGAACAGCAGGGCGATGTTCACGAGCTCGCCCGTCGGTATGGCAGCCAGAGCGCCGTCTATGAAGCGCCTGAGCAGTTGGGGCACCAGCACCTGCAGGCCCGTGGCGGCCAACAGCAGCAGGGCCATAAGAGCGGCCATCCCCTTCTGCGGTGACAGGTAACGCACCAGTATGCCGAACAGCCCCAGCGGTCTGGCAGGTTCGGAGGTCTTGCGCCTTGTGGCGGTCGTTGTGGTCATCTCACGCTCGCGTTCTTGTTAGGTGAAGTGGCCCCATGTCCACGGGCCAGGGCCTGGCTTGCTGTACTCGTTGCTTGCGCTCTTGCGGGAGGACGTTGGGGAGGGTCAAAAAAGCGACCGTGGTTCGCTTGGGGAAGCTCTCCACGGTCGCTGCGTAAGTACGCGATATCAGGTCAAGGCGACGTGAAGGCAGTCCTCTCTCCCACGCCTGCGGCCAGCGGGGTGGCGAGCACACCGAGGCGCATACGGAACAGGTGGAAGAGACGGTTATCTGCCATGACCGAAACAGACTCTAGCGCCGACAGGTACGCCTGTCAACCACCCCACCCCCGGTACGAAATACTTACGAGATGACTCGGCGCAGACGTCAGTCAATACGGACTGCCGGTACGGATGCCTAGGGCACGTTCCTGACGTCCTCACCATTATCCTCGAATTCGTTATCGGCAAGCTCGGCGTGAGCGTCCGGTCCTAGGGCCACTGCCACAGCCGAGGTTGCTATGTGGTTACCGGTCACCAGACCGGTAGACCGACCGGAGAAGCCGACGCCTACCCTGGCGTTGCCGCGCAGCATGTTCCGCTCGACGACCGCGTGAGCGTCGTCATCAACGTGCACGCCGTTGTAACCGTTGCTGGCCAGCTCGTTGTCGCGCATCTCGACCGCCGAGGTATCGAACGCGGCCAGGCCGGAGCGCTCGTTGTCAAGCAGCCGGTTCTGTTCCAACAGTGCGCCGCTGCCCTGGTACAGGACGATGCCGGAGCGGTTGCCTCTAACGACGTTGTGCGATAGCCGGACCTGCACGCCGTCGTACAACGCCACGCCCACGCCTAAGTTGCCAGCGATGACGCTGTTCTCGATCCTGGCCGCTATAGAGCCTGCCAGTATCAGTCCGTCGTCACCTGAT
>JBIQNJ010000045.1:2115-20837 GCA_044462445.1 Truepera radiovictrix
AGGCCTCTACGCTGGCGCTGCCCCATGCCGAGATGGCGAAGCGCGGGTTCGCTTCGAAGTGGTTGCCGGTGAGGCGCGAGAAGGTAGTGCCACCGAACCTCAGACCGTCTGCCTCAGCCCCGGTGGTCTCGTCTGCCACACCGTTGGAGACGAAGCGGCTCCCCTCGATCACCGACTGCACTTGACCCTGAGCCCTGTACGCGCCGCTCTTGTTGTCGAGGAACAATGTGTCGGTCACTCCCACACGCGCCTGGTCTTCGGCGTAAACACCCACGCTGTTCTGCTGCACCACGCCGGCCTGTAGCTGCAACGTGGCGCGGTCGTACAACTCGACGCCGGCCAGCCCGCTTCCCCTTATCTCGGTCTCGGCCAGATGCACCTCGGCGCTCCCCCATGCCACGATGGCCGAGCCCCAACCGAACGGCTTGGCGCCGCCCGTCTCCACGCCGACGCGGGCGCCGGCAAGCACCACGCGTTCCAGTCTGGCCGTGCCGCCTGCCACGTGCAGGATGTCACCTGGCGCTGTGGCCGAATAGGCCAGGGTCAGGTCCCGAAGCTCGAGGGTGCCCGCCACGTGGCGCATGGCCACTCGGCCGACCATCAGCAGCAGCACGGTGTCACCGGCACCAGAGCCCATGAGGGTGAGATCGCTGCCGCTGACGACGCTTACGTCTATCCAGTAGTTGCCGGGTGCCAGCTCGTAAGCGCCTCCGGATGTCATGGCCTCCATGAGGGCGCGACTAGTGTCTATGACCTGCTGGGCGAGGCTTGCCTGCAGGAGCAGGGCGCAGGCCACCACAACGGCCGTTCGGGTGAGCATCATGGCCTCCAGGAAGTGGGTGCCGCCTTCGGGCCCCGAGCTTTCGCTTGGCCGGCGCCCTACAGGGCCGAACCTGCAAGCGAAGGCTCGTCGGCCACCCACCTCGCTGTCAGCCTAGGCAGGCAGCGTTTCGCCTGCGTTTCAACCTAACAGCGCGGCGTACGGTCTTGCGGGGCGTCCTAAACTGGAACGGTGCGCTTCCGACCAGGAACGAACCCCTTGGCCCACGTGGCGGGCTCAGCCGCCACGCTCTACCTGCTGGCCTTCCTGGTGGTGCCGCTGGCCGTCATCCTCTTCAGGGGCCTGGCCGCGGGTTCCGAGTCTCTTGGGGGCACGCTTGCAGACACCCTGAGCAACCGCTACTACCTGGAGCGCATCGGCTTCACCCTTGGGCAGGCGCTGCTCTCTACCCTGTTGACGGTTGCGCTCGGGTTGCCCACTGCGCTGCTGTTCGCGCGCTACCGGTTCGCCGGCAAGCGCGTGCTCACGGCCGCCTTCACCATCCCGTTCGTCATGCCTACCGTGGTGGCGGGCATCGGCTTCCTGGCCCTGGCCGGACCGCGCGGAGTTCTGGGCATAGACCTGCGCAACACCCTGGCCATCGTGCTGGCGGCGCACGTGTTCTACAACTTCGCCGTGGTGGCGCGGCTGGTGTCCAGCTTCCTGGAGCGCGTGGCTCCCCAGCTGGAGGAGGCGGCCGCCACGCTCGGCGCGGGCAGGTGGCGCACCCTGTGGCGCGTCACGCTGCCCCTGGCACTACCCGCCACGCTCGCGGCTGCCGTGCTCACGTTCATCTTCTGCTTCACCAGTTTCGGCGTCATCCTCATACTTGCGCCGGCCGCCCGCTTCGCCACCATCGAGATAGAGATCTACAACCTCACGGCCCGCCTCCTGCAGCTCGACTCCGCCGCCGTGCTGGTGCTGGTTCAGCTCGTGCTGATCGTGGTTGCCGCCACCCTGTACACCAGGCTGCAGGAGCGGTTGGCCGTGCCCGTGACGCCTGGCACCAACGAGCGCGCGCCCACGGCAGGGACACGGGCCCTCATAGGCGCCGACCTGCTCCTGGCCGGCGGCCTCATCCTGGCGCCGCTCGCGGCGCTGGTGGTGCAAGCGTTCACGACTCAGTCCGGCAGCTTCAGCCTGAGCAACTTCACCAACCTGCTCAACGCCACGCCGTCGCTGCAGTTCTCCGGGCTATGGCCGGCGCTCACCAACTCGCTCACGTTCGCGGCCCTCAGCACCGCCGTGGCCATGCTGGTGGGCTTCCTGTTCGCGTACGCGGTGGCGCGAGGAGGATGGCGCCTGCTCGACCAGGCGAGCCTGCTGCCCCTCGCCACCAGCCCCATCACCCTGGCCTTCGGCTACCTGCTCACCTACCCGCTCCTGGTGACGACCTTCTGGGGCATCCCGCTGGCGCACGCCCTGCTCGCCTTCCCCTTCGTGGCGCGCACCCTGCTACCGGCGTTACGCTCGCTGCCGCCGCACCAGCTTGAGGCCGCCGCGCTTCTCGGCGCAGGCCCGCTCCGCACGCTCTGGCGGGTCGAGCTGCCACTGCTCGGGTCGGCTCTACTGACGGCAGCCGCGTTCGCCTTCGCCATCTCCATGGGAGAGTTCGGCGCCACCCTCCTGCTGGTGCGGCCGGAGTACGCCACCCTGCCCGTGGCCATCTTCGACAGGTTGGGCCGACCCGGCGCGGTCAACTACGGGCATGCACTGGCGCTCGCCGTGGTGCTCATGCTGCTCACTGCCCTGGTTATGCTTCTCCTTCAGCGGCGTGGAAGGAGCGAGTTCTAGGTGAGACCCGGCAGGTGGGCGACCAGAGGGAGACGGCAGTGAGCCTGGGGCTGCACGGGGTGAGCAGGCGCTTCGGTCACGTTCTGGCTGTGGACGACGTTGATCTTGCCATCGAGTCCGGCCAGACCCTGGCGCTGCTAGGGCCTAGCGGCTGCGGCAAGAGCACGCTGCTCAGGCTCGTGGCCGGGCTGGAACGCCCCGACTCCGGCAGGGTCACTCTGGACGGTGCCGACATAACCGGCCTTCCGCCGCAGAAGCGCAACATGGGCATGGTGTTCCAGTCGTACGCCCTCTTCCCGCACCTGAACGTGGCGCAGAACGTGGCGTTCGGCCTGGTGGAGAACGGCGTGCAGCCCGAGCCCCGCAAGCGGCGCGTTTCCGAGCTGCTGCGGCTGGTGGGCCTAGCGGGCATGGAGAGCCGCCGAGTCGACAAGCTGTCAGGCGGTCAGCAACAGCGGGTGGCGTTGGCCCGGGCCCTGGCGCCCGACCCAGACACGCTGCTGCTCGACGAGCCCCTCTCGAACCTCGACGAACAGCTAAGGCAGAGCCTTAAAGACGAGCTGGGCAAGCTGCTCGGCACGCTGGGCAAGCGCGCCGTCTACGTGACCCATGACCAGACCGAGGCGTTCACCCTGGCCGACCGGGTGGCGCTGATGAACGCCGGCAGGATCGTGCAGCTAGGTACCAGCGCGGAGCTGCTGGAGAGCCCCGTCAGCGGCTGGGCGGCACGGTTCCTGGGCCACGAGAACGTGTACCCGGCCGGCTCCGGCGTCAGCGCGCCGGGTGTGGATGACAGGCACGGAAGCCTCTTCAGGGCCGACCTGGCACGGCTGTTCCTGCCCGACCCGACCCAGGGCGCAGGACCGCCCGATCACGTGCCGTTCGGCTGGCCGTGGGCAAAGGCGGTAGTGACCCACGCAGCGCGCGAGGGGCTAGCGTGGCGCCTGGAGCTGGCCGTAGCCGCCTGGAACACCACGGTGACCTGGCGCGGTTTCGAACGCGAGCTGCCCGCCGCGCTGGCGCCGCAGCCGGGGCTCGCGCTCGTGATAGCAGCTCCCATGACCGCGTGGCGGCGCCTGCCGACCGGCGAGCCTGCGACCACCCTGCAAGACCACTCACCGTCCGAGGAGCAAGAGCACCATGACACCGACACCTGACCGTCCGGCACTGATCCTGGCCGGCGGCACGCTCCCGTTGCCAGACCTGTGGCCTCAGCTGCTGCAGGGCGACCCTCTCGTGATAGCCGCAGACGGTGGGCTCGCCCACGCCCGCGTGCTGGGCGTGAACCCGCAGCTACTGGTGGGAGACCTCGACAGCGTTGAGGCCGCCGACCTTAGGCGACATGAGAGCGTTCCCGTCGAGTCGCACCCGACCGACAAGGACCAGCTCGACCTGGAGCTCGCCTTGGCGGCGGCCTGGGCAAGGGAAGCGACGAGCGTGAAGGTGGCCGGCGGGCTGGGCGACCGGCTCGACCAGACGCTGGCCGCGCTTCTCATAGCCGGCCGCGCCGCCCAGACGGGCCACAGGGTGGCGCTGTACGGGGGTCGCAACGAGGCGCAACCGGTAACAGCGGGCACAACGCTGAAAACGGAACTGGCCGCAGGTACCAACCTGAGCCTGCTCGCTCTGGGCAACGGTTGTTGCGTCAGCGTTACCGGGGTGGCCTTCCCTCTCACCCAGGCTGAGCTTCCGTGGGGGTCAGGGCTGGGCGTGTCTAACCGTGCCCTCGGGGGCGCCGTGCACCTCACCGTTCACAGCGGCACCGTAGCGCTGCTGCTGGAGCATGCTGCGCCGGGCCCGCGTCACGCCATCTGGGGAGACCAGGCCGAGCGCATCGGCACTGCCATCGGCACCGCAGACCCGGACCTCCGGCAGATGATAGAGAGTTTCGTGTACGACGAGGTGTTCGCCCGGCCGGGTCTGGACCTGGCGACCAGGGAGCTGATCTCGGTCGCTCTACTCACCTCGCTGGGTGCATCACGCGAGCTCACCACGCACCTGCGGGGCGCGCTGCGCACCGGTGCCACGGAGCGCCAGCTGCGTGAGACTATCCTCCACTCTGCCGTGTTCGTCGGCGTTCCGCGCGCACTGGCCGCCATGCGAGAGCTGGAGAAGTTCCTGGACAGGTAGCGTAACCGGCGAGATGGCCGCGCTGCGCCAACTACCTGCTAGGCGTGAAGCCAACGAACGCCGAGAGAAGCGTTCGGGGCGCCCCTGACTACGCAGGGGCGCCCCTTCTTCCTACTCGACGGTGGCTTCGCTCAGTTCGGCTTGGCCGAAGGGTCCTCAACGAAGGCCTTGTAGATGACGGCCGCGAGAACGCCACCGATGACGGGGCCTACCCAGTAGATCCAGAACTGGCCGATGAACTCGCCGCCGGCCAACAGCGCCGGACCCAGATGGCGAGCCGGGTTGAGGGCTGCGCCCGTGATGGGGCCTGCCACGAGGATGCCCATGGTGACAGAGAGGCCGATGAGCAGGCCGCCCAGCTTCGGTGCGCGCTTGTCTACCGCAGTTCCCAGCACGGTGAACACGAGGAAGAAGGTGAGCACGGCCTCGAGCAGGATGGCCGAGCCAACACCCACGCCGGCCCCGAGTACCGGGGTGCCGCTGGCGACCACGCCCACGCCGGGCAGCGCCCAGCCGATGAGCAGCGCGCCCACGAAGGCGCCGGCTAACTGCGCGACGATGTAGCCGATGACACCGCTGGCAGGGAACTTGCCGGCGGCCCAGAGGCCCAGGGTGACCGCCGGGTTGAGGTGCCCACCGCTGGTGGCGGCCACTGCGGTGATCATCACGGCCAGCGCCAGGCCGTGCGCCAGGGCCACGCCCACGAGGTCGGCACCGATGGCGATGGCGCCGACACCGACGAAGATGAGCGTGAACGTGCCTACGAACTCAGCAACTAGAGCTTTGATGTTCATTCAACATCCTTTCACTAGCGAAGACTCTCATTTCGTGCTCATCTTAGATACTAACCACAGTCGGGGCCACAGCGCACCTACGTATACTCGGCGCATGACCGCGGCCGACATAACGCGAAAGCTGCAACAGCTTGCCCTCCCCCCTGAGGATTACGTGGTGCACACGAGCGCCTCACTCGTTGTGCGCGGTGTGATCGAGCAGGCTGCCGACATCGACATAGTGGCGCGGGGCGCGGCGTGGCACGCCGCGGTGGCTCTGGCGGACGCGGGCCAGGCGACCTTGACCAAGGGGCGGGTCGACCAGAAGGTGGCCGTGGGTGAGGACATCGAGATCTACGACGGCTGGTTGGGTGAGACGAACGAGGAAGTGGTGACCAGATCGGAGCTTGTGAACGGCGTGCCCTGCGCCCCGTTACGAGACGTCGTGGCGTTCAAGCAGCAGATGGGGAGACCGAAGGATCTGCTGCACCTCGAGGCCATCTCCAGGTTCCTGCAGCGGTGAGGCCGAGGGGCGTGCATGACGCGCGCCTCGGTCGTGCGGGGCTCGATGACGCCTTGTTGACTCCCTAGCAGCCGCCTGCTACGCTTGCGCCCATGACGTTCTGGCACCCCGCCACTGACGATAATTCGGATACGAGGCACCTCGGGGCGTAGGCGTCTACACGGTTCACTGTACCGACCCCCCGAGGCTTTAACCTCGGGGGTTTCTCGTTGGCCGAAGCCCGGGAGGTTAAGCACCGGAACATGAGGGTGCGGGCGGTAGCGACGAACGGCGGCCAAGGAGGCACGCGATGACGGCAAGCGGTAACGACACAGGAGAAGCGGCGGCAGGAGAGCCGGGAAAGTCGGAGGGTCCTTCGGGCCCAGTGCAGACGGCCCCACGCGTGCTGGTGCGCGACCTGGCCCACTACGATGGCGAGTCGGTGGCCCTGGCGGGCTGGGTCCTAACCCGGCGCGAGCTGGGCGGCATCAGCTTCCTCGTGTTGCGCGACCGCACCGGTGTGGTGCAGTGCGTGCTCGAGGGCAAGAGCGTTCCCCTGCACGAGAGTGCCGTCAGGGTGGCCGGCAAGGTGGTGGCCCACCCCAAGGCCCCGGGCGGCTACGAGCTTCACGTGAGTCAGCTAGAGCTGATCAGCGAGGCCACCACTCCGCCACCTGTGGAGCTCTCCAAGGAGGAGTGGGGCGCCAACCCGGAGACGCTGCTGGCCTACCGGCACGTGAGCGTGCGCAGTCCCCGCACCCGCGCCGTGCTTAAGGTTCAGGCCGAGCTCGTGCGCTCGTTCCGCAACTACCTGGACGCCCTGGATTTCACCGAGATCTTCACGCCCAAGCTGGTGAGCGCCGGCGCCGAGGGCGGGGCGAACCTGTTCGAGGTGGACTACTACGGCCGGCGCGCCTACCTGGCGCAGTCGCCGCAGCTGTACAAGCAGATCATGGTGGGCGTGTTCGAGCGCGTGTACGAGACGGCGCCCGTGTACCGCGCCGAGAAGAGCCACACCAACCGGCACCTGGCCGAGTACCTGTCGCTAGATGTGGAGTTCGGCTTCATAACCAGCGACGCCGACGTGATGGACCTGGAAGAGGGCCTGCTGCGGCACATGTTCGCCACCGTTAAGGAGCGCTGCGGCCGCGAACTAGCTGAGCTGGGCGCGCCCCCCGTGGAGCTGGGCGGCGCCATCCCTCGCCTCACCCTGCTCGAGGCGCGCGAGCTGGTGGCGCAGCGCTACGACCACGTTACCAGCGGCAAGGACCTGGACCCCGAGGCCGAACGGCTGGTGGGCCGGTGGGCCAAGGAGGAGCACGGCAGCGACCTCGTGTTCGTCACCAACTACCCGCAGGCGGCCAGGCCGTTCTACACCTACCCCGAGGAGAACGGCCTGACACGGGGCTTCGACCTGCTCTTCCGAGGCGTGGAGATCACCTCCGGCGGCCAGCGCGTGCATAGCGAGAGCGTGCTGCGCGAGGAGCTGACGAAGCGCGGCATGGAGCCCGCCGACTTCGAGGACTACCTGCAGGTGTTCCGTCACGGCATGCCGCCGCACGGGGGCTTCGCCATAGGAGCGGAGCGCCTCACGGCGCTCCTGCTAGGCGTTCACAATGTGCGCTTCGCACGCGCGTTCCCGCGCGACGAGCAGCGCCTCAGGCCGTAGGAGGCCCTGCGCCTCAGAACTTGTTGCGCAGCGCGTTAACCACCTGGTTGACGGCCGAGTTGGCGGCCTCGGCGAAGAGGGGGCCCACTGCCGGGTCGTCGTAGCGCACGCTGCCGGCCACGGGCACGCGGTTAGCGGCGATGTTGGGGCTCGAGGCCTCCCCTGCGCCCTTCATGGACACAACTACCTCACCCGTGATGATGTCGGTGGCGCGCACGTCCACCTCCACCTGGGCCTTGGTGGTACCGATGGTGACGCCGAAGAGGCTGCCGCCGGGGCGTGCCACGGTGGCGCGCGTCACGGTGCCGGTGACCACGTAACCGGCGCCCGCGGCCTTGGCCAGGGAGATGGGGTCCAGAGACTCCAGGCCCTGCTGCTGCATGATGGTCAGCAGCTCGCTGCGCTCCACGATCACGTAGCAACCAGACTCCTTGAGCAGGGTTATGAGGCGGGCCGTGGCCGCGTCCTCGACGCCGACCACGCTGACGCCGCCGCCCTGAGAGGTGGTGTTCTGGAAGTCCACCACGGCAACGGTGGGTATCGGGTCGCTCACGCACTTGTCGGGCGCCTGGACTTCGGCGGCGGTAGGAGCGCAGGCAGCTATAACAGCGAGGGTGACGAGAACAGCGAACAGCAGTACGGACTTCTTCATGACTTCCTTTCTTCAGTCGCCAACGCTCGTGCTTTGCACGAGTTCGGGTGGTGCAGGCTCTTCTTCCTGGGTAGATGGTATTACGTGAGCCGCGGCCTTACGACCAAGCTCTCGGAACTTCTCGCTGGCGCCGTCCAACTTGGCCACCCATTCCTGGTTAGGTTCTACGCCCTCTGTGGCCCGGTGATACGCCAGGAGCGTGGCAGCCAGCGCCACAGCATCTGCAACGGCCAGCTTGAGCATCCAGGCGCCTATCAGGGCCGCTATGCCGAGTGCGGGGCCGAGGCTGGGCGCCGCGGCGCCTATAGCCAGCGCCGGCAGGCCCAGCACCAGCAGGAACACGACGAACCAGGCGTAACTGAGGAGCGCCAGCACGACGGCGTTGGCCAGTATGGGTTTCCACGCCTGGGCGTACAGCACCACGCCCTCCTTGGCGACGGCCCATACGCTCTGCTCGCGCTTGAGGTAGGCGCGAGAGAGGATGGCCTCGTCTACGTAGGTGGTACTGAAGAGCGCCACGCGCTGCAGGAACTTGCCGAGCGAGTCCACACCCGGCACCGGCAGGATGGAGACGATGTTCGTGAAGGTGCGCACCACGAACCTCACCACCCCATCCACCACCTCGCCCACGGCGAACAGTATGGAGGTATCGGTGAAGCGGCTCATCACCTGCTGCTTGCCGTACTGCAGCTGGTCGCCTTCTGGCGCCTTCCCGGTCGTTATCAGCTCTGTGAGCACCGCCGTGTGTGCCGCCCTGAGCAGGTGGAACCAGTAGCGGCCGGCTAACTGAACCAGCCAGAACGCGCCGCCAACGGCCGCCACGAACAGGATGATGCCGAGTGGCGCCCACAGCCTCGAGAGCAGCCAGCCGATACCGCCGAACAGGGCCGCATACAGCCCCAGCGCCAACCCAAGCACGGCGTAGCTGCCCAGCCGCACCCACACTATGGGTAGCGTCTTCATGACCAGCCCTATGGCTTCCCCTAGGTGAACCTTCGGCACGTCAGCCCTCCCTCACAGCCCGAACATGGCCAGGCCCACGTACTCGTTGATGCGGTCTGTGTAAGGCGCCACCAGCTCCACGTTCTCCTCGGGCACGCTAGAGACCCTGGGGCTGCCCTCCTCCTGGACCGTGCCCTCCGCCAGTGCCATCAGGTTCACCTGCGCAACGCTGTGCCCCGTGGCCTCCAGCACCGCCGTGCGCACCCAGGCGTACTCATCCAGCGAGAAGCCTGCCGCGTTCAGGGCACGCACCTGCAGCTCCTTGGCGCTGACCACCAGCCGGATGATGTCGGCGTAGGCGTTGATGATCTCTCGCACCGACGGGTTGCCGTTGCTCAGGCCCTCGTACTTGCTCTCCAGCTCCTGGGCCCTGTTCTGCAGGCCGCTCATGACGGCGCCCGACACCTGCATGAACCGCTCCACGTCGCTCTGCTTGAGGAGGGAGTCCGAGGGGGCGCTGAACGGCTGCCTGTTCGTGACCTGCCGGTCGAGCTCTGCGAGCTTCGTGAGCTCTGCACCGGCCTTGACGGTGTTCGTCAGCGGCCTGACCACGTAGTAGTAGCCAAGGCCACCACCTATCACCAGCACGGCTGCCACTGCAACAAGGCAGCCCATCACCACCTTCTTGTTCACTTGACGCCTCCAAAGACCACGCCTTTAAGAAACCCGCGCGGTGCTGTGTAGGGAAGCTTAGGAGTGAGGCGTCAACGAGGTGTCAAAGCTGCGTGAGCGCGTTCAGATGCTCGGGGCCTGTAAGCGACGGCAGCAGCCTGTCACTGAAGGGGGCAACCGTGGCGCGGTTCAGTGGAGATAGCGCGGAGTTCCGCGGCAGTAGGGCCTCAGTCAGTCGAGCTAGCGAAAAGCGGCGTGTCGCGCGCCCCGGTGAGCACCACATGGCAGGTGCGGCAGCGCGGCTCGTAGCTCTCGGCGGCTCCGACCAGCACGGTGGGGTCGTCGTAGTGTGCGGGCCGGCCGTGGATGAGGCGCTGCGTGCGGGTGGCCGCCAGGCCGCAGCGGCAGATGGCAGTCAGCTTCTCCACTATCTCGGCCCTGGCTATCAGCTCGGGCATGGGGCCGAACGGTTCGCCCCTGAAGTCGAGGTCGAGCCCGGCTACGATGACGCGCTTGCCGGCGTCGGCCAGCTGCTGCACGGCTTGGGCCACGGCCAGGTCAAGGAACTGCGCCTCGTCTATAGCCACTACCTGGGCCTCGGGCTCCAGCCGCTCCAGCAGCTCGGCTGTGCTGGCCACCAGCTCGGCCTCGAGCGTACGGCCCGCGTGAGACGCCACGGCCATCTTGGCGTAGCGGTCGTCTATGGCGTGCTTGAACACCTGCACCCGTTGCTTGGCGATGACCGCGCGCGTCACGCGCCGGATGAGCTCTTCGCTCTTGCCAGAGAACATGGGGCCGGCTATGACCTCTACCCAACCGGTTGAAAACGCATGGCCTAGAAGCATCCCTGGCATCGTATCGCTTGGGCGGCGACGCCAGGGCCGACTGCTCGAACTTGCGTGTAGTGCGCAGTTGACCCTCCCCCGCTCGTGCCCTACCGATGCCGCCGGGTCGCGGTGCTACGCTCTGCTGGTGAACCGAATGCACGGCACCACCATCGTCGCCGTCCACAGGGACGGCGTTACCGCGATAGCAGGAGACGGCCAGGTCACCATGGGTGACACCATCGTCAAGCGCGGCGCAGTCAAGGTGCGCACGCTGGCCGACGGCAACGTGCTGGCGGGCTTCGCCGGCACAGTGAGCGACGCCTTCACGCTCATCGAGAAGTACGAGGGCTACCTCGACCAGTACCGCGGCAACCTAGTGCGCGCCGCCGTCGAGACGGTCAAGGAGTGGCGCACGGACCGCGCGCTGCGCAACCTCGAAGCGCTGCTGATAGTGGCCGACGACAAGCAGATCCTCACCCTTTCGGGCATGGGCGACGTCCTTACCCCCGACGACCCCGTGGCCGCGGTGGGCTCGGGCGGCGCCTACGCTCAGGCGGCGGCTCTGGCGCTCCTACGCCACTCCGACATGGGCGCCGAGGACATAGCCCGTAAGGCTCTCCTGATAGCGGCCGAGATAGACATCTACACCAGCGGCAACGCCACCGTGCTCACGGTTGGTGGACCGGCTGACGAGGCAGACGACGCCGAAGATACCGGTAACGGCGCGAATGCCAGTAACGCCTCGTCGTCTGCCGAGGGCTCCGGCGACGTACCCGCGGAGGACTCGAAGTGAGCAGCGACCCGACCCTCACTAATGGTGAGATGACCCCCATAGAGATAGTCGAAGAGCTTGACCGCCACATCATCGGCCAGAGCAAGGCCAAGCGCATGGTGGCCGTGGCGCTGCGCAACCATTACCGGCGCCGCCGCCTGGCGGCCGACGTGCAGGCGGAAGTGACCCCCAAGAACATCCTGATGATAGGCCCCACGGGCGTGGGCAAGACCGAGATCGCAAGGCGCCTGGCCAAGCTGGCGCGGGCGCCGTTCCTGAAGGTGGAAGCCACCAAGTTCACCGAGGTGGGCTACGTGGGCCGCGATGTGGACTCGATAGTCAGGGACCTTGTGCACGCCGCCGCCGCGATGGTCGAGGCCGAGAAGCGCGAGGCTGTCATGGGCCGCGCGCGCAAGGAGGCCGAAGAGCGCCTGCTCGATGTGCTGCTGCCCGGGGGCGGCGGCGAGAGCCGGGAGCGCATGCGGGCGCTACTCAAGAACGGCGACCTGGAAGACCGTACGGTCGAGATCGAGATCACCGACCAGCAGCAGACCGCCATGCCCATGCCGGGCATGGAAGAGGCGGCCATGAACTTGCAAGACATGTTCAAGCGCTTCATGCCCGAGAAGAAGACGCGCCGCAAGACCACCGTGCGTGACGCCCGCCGCCTGCTGGAGAACGAGGAGGCCGACAGGCTTATAGACCACGACGAGGTGAACCTGGAGGCAGTGCAGCGCGCCGAGACGCTCGGCATAGTGTTCATAGACGAGATAGACAAGGTGGCCGGCGGCGACCGGGTGGGGGGCGGCGACGTGTCGGGCGAAGGCGTGCAGCGCGACCTGCTGCCCATAGTCGAGGGCACGCAGGTGACCACGCGCTACGGACCCGTGAAGACGGACCACGTGCTGTTCATCGCCGCCGGCGCCTTCTCAGTGTCCAAGCCCTCGGACCTGATACCCGAGCTTCAGGGCCGCTTCCCCATCCGCGTGGAGTTGGAGGAGCTGAGCGCCACGGACTTCCAGCGCATCCTCACCCAACCCAAGTACGCGCTCACCAAGCAGTACATAGACCTGCTGGCGGTGGACGGCACGCGCCTTGAGTTCGAGGAGAGCGGCATCATCGCCCTCGCCGAGTACGCCGAGCGCGTCAACTCCGAGGTCGAGGACATCGGCGCCCGGCGGCTGCACACGGTCCTTGAGACCGTGCTGGAAGACATCGCCTTCGGCACCAACCTTGGCCGAGTCGTCATCGACGAGAAGCTGGTGAGGGACAAGCTGGAGGGCATCGTTGAGGACGAGGACCTCAGTCGCTACGTGCTGTGACAGGAGGTGGCAACCGTTCTACGCCTGTCCTCAAGCCTCCCAGAACCTGAGCTGCCCAGCCTTGAAGGTCGGGTCGCTGCGCCGGGCGAACTCATTGAGCCCGTCTAGGTCTGGCGGCTCGAGGTAGTACCTGAAGTTCTCCAAGTACCGCTGCACTATCTCGCAAGGGAGCGCCAGCTTCTCCGCCTCGACGGCGGAGACGGCGTCCAGATGCCCCAGGCCAGAACGGCGCGCCTCCCTGAACGCAGACACCAACGTGCTCGATGGCCGGCTGTCCTCGCGCGACGCCCATACGGCGAACGTGAACGGCAGCCGGGTAAGCCGGTACCAAGCCTCACCCAGATCTGTGACGTGTAAGCGCGAATCCACGTGGCTCTTGCCGCTTATCGGCCGTCCGCCTGGCCCGCCGTTGACGGGCGGCACGTGCCTGACCGCCGCCTTCAGGGCAGCGTCGCCTATCAGCAGTGCGGCCTCGGCGCCTGTCAGCATCTCATCCAGGCTGCCGGAGGTGGGTACCAGTTCGGCCTCGACGCCGGTGGCGGCGAGGAGCACCCTCAACATCTCCACACTGGTGGCGCTCTCGGTGGTCACGGCTATGCGTTCGCCGCGAAGCTCGGTCCACTCCGGCCGGTGGAACAGCATGACGCTATACACAGGTCCGAGGGTAGCTATCGAGAAGTCGGGTAACGCCCGGTACCGGTCGCGGTGCCTGACGAACTCGATGGAAGAGACGAGCGTGAGGTCGATCTCACCCGCAGCCAGCGCAGCGTTGAGCTTGGTGGGCACGCCGTACACGAACTCGGCGGTGCCCGCAGCGGTCTGCCACGGCGTAAGCCCCCAGTTGAGCGGCGCCACGTTGGTGTACGACACGATGCCGACGCGCTCGGCGCGCGCCGCCTGATCCGGCACCCGCGGCCCGGTGGCCGCTTCCATTACGCGTAGACCTTCAGTTCTCTGTACAGGGCGTCGCGCCTAACTGGAGTGCGGCCCGCGTCCTTGACCAGACGCACCAGTTCCTCCTCCGTCATGCCCGCTTCCGTAACGGCGCCACTGGCATGGGCTATCTTCTCGTCCTTGATGGTCCCGTCGATGTCGGAGATACCGGCAGACAGCGCCACCTGCGTCAGCTCAGGCGTGATCATGATCCAGTAACCCTTGATATGCGGGAAGTTGTCGAGCACCAGGCGCGACACGGCCAGGTTGCGAAGGTCGTCCACGCCGGTGGTGTGACGCGTGCCCAACTCCTTGGCCAGCTGGTTGTTGTCGGGTTGGAACGCCAGCGGGATGAACGAGAAGAAGCCGCCCGTCTCATCCTGCTGCTGCCTGAGGCGCACCATGTGGTCCACACGCTCCTCCAGCGTCTCCACATGGCCGTACAGCATGGTGGCGTTGGTGGGGAGGCCCAGCTCGTGGGCGGTGCGGTGCACCTCCAGCCAGCCCTCGGCCGTGACCTTGGCGCGGGCTATCTGCTTGCGCACGCGCTCGGCGAATATCTCGGCGCCACCACCGGGTAGCGCCACGAGACCCGCCTCCTTGAGTTGCTCAAGGACCTCGCGATAGGTTAGGCGCGGGCGGGTGATCTTGGTGAAGTGGTGTATCTCGGCAGCCGTCCAGGCCTTGACCTGCGCACCCGGGTAGCGCTCGGTTAGGCCACGCACCAGGTCGAGGTAGTAGTCCCACTGCCGTTTGGGGTGGTGACCACTGCTGATGTGTATCTCGGTCAGCTCGGGGTGCCAGAACTGGTCCACGTACTCCCACACCTGCGGCAGGTCGTAGTCCCACACGCCGTCCTCGCCGAACTTGCGCTGGAAGCCGCAGAAGGTGCAGCCCACGTAGCAGATGTTGGTCTGCGAGAGGCGCAGCGAGTGAACGAAGTACGCCTTGGCGCCAACCTTCTGGCGCCTGACGGCGTCTGCCAGGCGCATGAGGCCCGGCAGGTCGGGGGTCTTGAACAGCGTCACACCGTCTTCCAGGGTGAGCCTTTTGCCCTCTAACACCTTGTCTTTTATGGGTTCAAGCGCCGGGTCACGGAACGGCAGGTCGTTTAGGAACGCCGTGGGGTTAGCGTGGTGGTCCGGCGCAGCAGCTAAAGCTTGCGCCTCGATCATGCGTCTAGCGTAGCACCGACCGGGTAATCCCTTAGAGTCCTGATGTCCCTTGTTCAGCAGCTCACCAACATCAAGAGGTGTGCTTCTCACGTATCCGTCAGTGAACCCTACCTGTCTGTCTCATGTCATGGCCGCCAAGTCTGTGAGATAGGTAGACGCGTGATTGCGCCCACTCTTCGTCTAGGGTCTATGCCCCAAACTTGCTATCACTCGTTCCAGGTTGCCTCGGAACACGTCTCACCAAGGCATGCAATTCCTCCCGGAATCTCGCTAGAGTCTGAAGACTCCAGTCTGCCAATAAGCTTGACGCTGCCGGCACGGTTTGCGGCAATTGAGAACTCGTGAGTAAGCGTTATACTCTCGCCCCGTCCAAGAGTCACGGCCCTCTCCACAAAAGGCTCATCTCCAGACGACATCGTGAAATCAGCCGAGGGCGAGCGTGGGCCAGGCCCCCCGTCTGACCCACCACCGCAATTGTCCGGCTGTCCACTCCAATCAGGTACAAGGCAAACACCAAGGGTTACCTCAGCAGTATTGACCCTATCGGCCGGACCATAGTTGAGTCGGAACAGTGTAGCTTCTACAGTCACAGTGACAAAGCTACCTACCGTTGTGGAGCCTGGCGTAGCGTGCACAACAGCGTGTGTCCCTTTGGCTTCCAAGAGGTGCCTCTGGTCAGTACGGCAACCAATCGAAGTGAGCAGAATTAGCAGCAGAACGGCAATCCTACGCATTTACACCTCCAGTACTAACTACGCGCAGTGTCGATTGCCCCAAGTGTATTGGAGACCAGGACAGCGCAATAGACATCTATGCCAGAAGAACCCAAGGTGGGTTTTATGCGCTGCATCCAAACATCTTGAACCGCACTGGCTTCCGTATAGACTTCTTCCTCACGCGGCCTGCCGCTACAGGTCCAGGTTCTGAATGTAGCCAAACCCGAGCCAAAGCAAAGAAGCTCTGCCAGATCAACGACAGAGCTTCAAAGTCAGGCTATCGGAACTATATGTGCAGCGCCCTACCGTCAACGGCCAGCGCGGCCTCCTTAACAACCTCAGACAGGCCCGGGTGCGCACGAATGACGTTAGCCAGGTCCTCGCTCGAGGCACCGAACGCCATGGCGGCCACACATTCAGAGATAAGGTCGCCCGCGCGTGGGCCCACTATGTGCACGCCCAGAACGCGGTCGGTGTCTTTATGCGCAAGTACCTTCACCTTACCGTCGGTGCTGCCGATGGCGCGGGCCCGACCGTTGGCCAGGAAGGGGAAGCTGCCCTTGCGGTACGGCACGCCCTCCTCTTTAAGTTGTTCCTCGGTCTTGCCAACGCCGGCAACCTCGGGCTCGGTGTAAACCACGCCGGGCACCAGGTCGTAGTCAACATGGGCGGCGTGACCAGCCAGCATCTCCACCAGAGCAACGCCGTCTTCACTGGCCTTGTGCGCCAGCATAGGACCTGCAATCAGGTCACCGATGGCGTACACGCCGGGCACGTTGGTGGCGAAGCGCTCGTTCACCACGACGCGGCCGCGCTGGTCAACCTGTACGCCCACCTCGTCAAGGCCCAGGCCAGAGCTGTTGGCTTTGCGACCCACTGCCACCAGCACCTTGTCCGCCTCTATGGGCTCTGAGCCGTCTATCTCGACCCTGGCAACAGCCTTGGCGCCCTTGCCCTGCACCTTGACGCCGGTAACGCGCGCACCCAGCTTGAACTCCAGCCCTTGCTTGGTGAACAGCTTGAGGGCCTCCTTGGCCGTCTCGAGGTCCATGCCGGGCAGAATGCGGTCCAGGTACTCAAGCACAGTGACCTTGGCGCCCAGTCTGCTCCACACGGAACCGAGTTCAAGGCCGATGACACCAGCGCCTATGACCACCAGACGCGCCGGCACCTTGTCGAACTCAAGCGCCTCGGTGCTACTCACGACCGTCTGGCCGTCCAGTTCGATGCCAGGCAGCGTAGCCACGACAGAGCCGGTGGCCAGGATCACGTGCTCGGCCACCAGTTGCGTGACGCCGCCATCGGCTGCGGTTACCGCCACCTGACGTGGCGCAGTCAGCTTGCCTGTGCCCTGGTAACGAGTGACCTTGTTCTTCTTCATCAAGAACGCCACTCCGTCGGTGTTCTGCTTCACCACACTGGCACGGCGCTGCTGCATGGCTGCCAGGTCTAGCTGCACTCCGCTCACCTTCACGCCATGGGCGTCTAGGCCGTGGCTCACCTGCTCGTAGTGGTGGCTGCTTTCCAGCAGCGCCTTGCTGGGGATGCACCCTACACGCACGCAGGTGCCGCCCAGGGCGTCCTCCCGCTCCACCAGAGCCACGTTGAACCCGAGCTGCGCCGCGCGGATGGCTGCCACGTAGCCCCCGGGCCCGGCGCCCACGATGACTATGTCGTGTTGAACCTCTTTGGAGTCGCTCATCGTGGGCCCCTCACACTTCCAGCAGCATGCGGGCGGGGTTCTCTACTGCGTCCTTGATGCGCTTGAGGAAGGTCACAGCCTCCCTGCCGTCCACCATGCGGTGGTCGTACGTGAGGGCCAGGTACATCATCGGCCGTATGACCACCTGACCGTCAACCGCCACCGGGCGCTGTTGGATGCTGTGCATGCCCAGCACGCCGCTCTGCGGCGGGTTGACGATGGGAGTGCTGAGCAACGAGCCGAACACGCCGCCGTTGCTGATGGTGAAGGTGCCGCCCTGAAGCTCGTCGGGGGTTATGCGGTTGTTCATGGCGCGCTGCCCGAAGTCGCCTATGGTCTTCTCCACCTCGGCGAACGACATACGGTCGGCGTTGCGCAGCACGGGCACGACCAAGCCCTTCTGGGTGCTCACCGCCACGCCGATGTCGTAGTAGTTCTTGTACACGATGTCCGTGCCGCGGATCTCCGCGTTGATCTGGGGGATGCTCTTGAGCGCGTCTATGGACGCCTTGACGAAGAACGACATGAAGCCCAGGCGCACGCCGTACTTCTTCTCGAACGCGTCCTTGTGCTCGCTGCGCAGCGCCATCACCGCGCTCATGTCGACCTCGTTGAAGGTGGTCAGCAGAGCCGCGGTGTGCTGCGCCTCCACCAGGCGCTCGGCGATGCGGCGCCTGAGGAGCGTCATCGGCACTACCTCTTCCTGCCTCGACTCTGGCAGGTTCGAAGGGCCCTGCGCAGAGTCCTGAGCCGCCGCGCGTTCGCGGTACGCCAGGTAGTTCTGCACGTCCTCCTTCAGCAGCCGGCCGCCAGGGCCTGTGGCGGGCACCTCGTCGGCGCTGAGGCCGCTCTCCTCCAGCAGGCGCGTGGCGGCGGGCATGACGCTCGTGGCCTTGACACCCTGTGGCTTGGGCACGCTCGTAGCGGCGGGCGCCTTGGCAGCGGGAGCGGCAGGCGCCTTGGCGGGCGGAGCCTGCTCGGCCTTCTGCTGAGGGGCCGCCTGCTCGGCCGGAGCCTTCGCCTCCTCCTTCTTGGCAGGCGCAGGCGCTTCGGCAGCGACTGTCGCCGTTGCCGACTCGTCAACACGCGCTATGACCTCGCCGATGGCGGCCGACTCGCCCGGGCCCTTCAACTGCTCCAGTAGCACGCCCGCTACCGGAGACGGTATATCGAGGGTAGCCTTGTCGGTCTCCACTTCGACGATGGGTTCGTCCATCGCCACCGCGTCGCCCGGCTTCTTGAGCCAAGTGCCTATGAACACCTCGCTGATGGACTCGCCCGCAGCGGGCACCTTGACGTCCGTTGCCATCTTCGCTCCTTC
>JBIQNJ010000046.1:0-20583 GCA_044462445.1 Truepera radiovictrix
ACCCTTGACCCTGCTCAGCGAGTAGTCGGTGTTCTCGTCGTCCCTGATCTCGGGAACCTCGTCCAGGATCTCCCGCAGGCGCCCCCAGGAGGTGGTGCCGCGCTGCACGATGCTGCCGATCCAGCCCAGCGCGATCATGGGCCACTGGATGAACTCGAACAGGAACACGAAGCTGGAGAACTGGCCGATGGTGAGGTCGCCGCCGATGCCGAGCACCAGGCGCCCACCCACCAACAGCAGGAACGACACGGTGAGACCGAACATCAGCTCCATCAGCGGGTAGAGGGGCCCCTCCGCCTTGACCAGGTGCAGGTTCCGGCGCACGAACTCGTTGTTGAGGTCACCGAAGGTGCTGACCTCGCGGTCCTCCAGCGCGAAGCCCTTGACCACGCGGATGCCGGAGAAGTTCTCCTGCGCCATGGCCGAGACGTTCGAGAACTGCTCCTGCACCATCTGGTAGCGCTTGTGAACCACCCTCAGGATGAGGAAGAACGACAGGGAGATGACGGGCGCTGCCGCGAGCGTGATGAGGGTGAGGGTGGGGCTGAGGATGAACATGCGGTAGGCGGTGAACACGAACACCACCGTCACGTTGATCATCTGGTATATGCCTATGCCCACCATCATGCGAACGGCGTTCAAGTCTGCCGTCAGGCGCGCCATCAGGTCGCCCACGCGAGTGCGGTCGAAGTAGCCGCCGTCGAGCTTGGTGAAGTGAGCGAAGATGTCGCGCCTTATCTCGAACTGGATGTCCCAGCTGGCGCCCAGCACCAGCCGCCGCACGAGCACCATGGCGATGCCCGCGATAGCCGTGACCGCCAGCAGCAGGCCCACCTGGCCCAAGAGCCCCCGCATGGTCATGCTGCCCGCGGTGAGGCCGTCGATGACCCGTCCGGGGATGATGGGCACGAGGCTGGAGAAGTAGCCGTTGGCCAGGATCAAGAGTGCGGATATGCCTAACGCCCAGCGATGCTTGCTTAGATACTTCGAGAGGTCTTTGAAGGTCCTTACCACTGCTCCCCTTAGTCGTCGGGCCACCGCGCGGCCTTCAGGCGCCTGCCCGACGGGCGCCCTTCATAGGCAAATGCCTATTAGCCAGAAGCAACTATAAAGCGCGTACCGCCTTCCCACGCGCCAGACCGACTACGGTACCAGAATGGACTCCCCGTAGGGAACTCCTGCGATATAAAGCTCGAACTTGATAGGCCCGGGCGCGTTGGTGCGCCATGCTCCCCGCAAGATCTGCCCGCCGGTCACCTCCACGTTGCCGACGAACTCACGCACGCCGTTGACGTCGGTGGCCCACACCTCTGCCGTCTGGGTGCGTATGCCCGGCAGGATGGTCCAGGCATACGGCGCTTCGCGCAGCTGCGGCGGCCGGATGACGGCGCGGACGCCGTCCGTGCGGAGCGCAACAGGGTGCTCGTTCACCAGCAGCGTGAGCGCGTTGTTCTCGCCGCTCGCCCCCGGGGCGGGGCTCTGTGCTACCACCCCGATCGGCAGGCCGGGGTTGGCTAGCTGGTCTACGCGGATGTTCCAGCCCACCGCCACGCGCTCGGCCTCGGCGAGGGACAGCCCCACCACGTCGGGTGCTCCCGTCGACTGCACCGGCGTGCCCGTCTGCACCACCAGCCGGAGCACCGCCTCGGCGGCCGCCACCGCCACGTAGGGGGTGAGCGACTGACTCAGCACCTCGCCGGAGAACCCGCGCGCCGCCGAGACCTCGTCGACGATCACTCGTTCGGGGCCTATGCCGGCCAGCAGCGCCAGCCTGCGGGCCTCCTCCACGCTCAGCCCGACGAGGTTCGGCAGGAACGTCTGCGGTTGGGTAGGACCAAGGCTGACTAGCAGGTTCACTGCCTGCCCGCTGCCCATCCGGCTACCCGGTTGGGCACCTTGGGCTAGCACGCTGCCCGCGCTCTCTGGCGCATGCACGCGCGCCACCTCGCCGACCCGCAGTCCGGCTGCCTCCAGCGCCTGCGCGGCCGGGCCAGGCTGGGCCATGCCCACGACATCGGGTACCTCGGTGGGCGCCGCCTGGCCGGGCGGGAGCGCGTAACTGAGTTGAACCGTGCGCCCAGGGCGCAACTCGGACCCCGCGGGCGGCTCTATGGCCAGCACGGTGCCCACCGGCTGGTCAGAGGCGAGGGCTACGGGGACGACGCGGAGAGCCATGGCTGTCAACGTGTCGGCCGCCGCCTGCGCCTGCGCCCCAACTAGCTCCGGGACGATGATCAGCCGGTTCACCGCGCGCGCCCTTACGGCGCCGACGGTGAGGCCCGTGGCCATCAGCAGCAGCGCGGCGGCCACGGCCCAGCTCAAGGTCTGCGAGGACAACTTGGTGAGCCACTTGAGCGCCGGCTCGTCGACGTGCCGCAAGGGCCGGGCGTCTTCGGCGGGCGTGAGCGTGGCGGTGGAGGAGGGGCTGATGACGGCGTCGCCGAAGCTGAGGCCGTACAGGCTTGGGGCAGAGCGGCTGCCCGCCCTCAGCACCCGTGCGGCGGCCGCCGAGTAGCCGTGCTGGCCCAGGCTGGCCAGCAGCTCGGTGTCGCCGGCCGGCGCAGCGCCGTCAGGAGGCACGTACCAGGCCACGTAGTGGGCGCCGGGGCGCGACACCACGTCATGCAACGACGCCTTGCCTAGCTTCTTGAGCTGTTTCAGGAGGCGCCGGTAACGCTCGAACTCGCCCTCGCGGTCGGCGGGCAGATCGAACCACTCGATGCGCAGGGGGGTTCCGTCGGGGGCCGTGGCATGGAACAGCGTGAGACCCCCACCCAAGGGGCGCTCGGAGAGCACCTCGTAACGCCCGTCTATCAGCGACATCGGTTAGAGCCTACCTGGCCGGGCGGCCCTAACCGCGTGCGGCAGCCGCACCCTTAAGCGTTCAGTCGCCCGACTCGCCGGCCGCTCTGGGCTCGGGGCGCGGCTCGATAGGGCCATGGCGTTCCTCCGCAGCCTTGCGCTCCCGCTCCTGGGCCACCAGCTTCTCGCGCTCTTCGAGCTCCTGTATGCGGCGCTCCGCGGCGATGGAGGAAGACACGATCCACTCTTTTATCTCGGCCGCGCTCTTGCCGCCTAAGGCCATCTGGTGCGCCTGATGCACGAGCTTGCCGTCGATGGTCTCGCGTTCCAGCAGGGCCTCGGCCACTGCCTGCACGGTCACCCAGTGCTGCTCGACAAGCTGCTCCGTCTCGCGGTAGGTGCTCTCGAGGATGGAGGAGACCTCTTCCTCGAGCTCGCGCGCCGTCTCCTCGGAGAAGTCCTTGCGGCGCGAGATCTCGCCCCCTAGGAAGATGGGGCCCTGGTCGGACCCCCAGGCTACGTACTCGCGCGAGCCCATGCCCAGGTCGAGCACCATCTGCTTGGCCATCTCGGTGGCCTGCTTGAGGTCGTTGCTGGCGCCGGAGGAGATGGTGCCGGTGATCTTCTTCTCGGCCACCCGCCCGGCGAAGGCCACCCGCAGCTGCGAGCGGAAGCGCTCTACGTCGTAGAACATCTCCTCCTTGGAGAGCGGCGCCATGAAGCCGCCGGCGCCGCCGCGCGGCATGATCGTGACCTTACGGATGTCGCCCAACACGGGCTGCGCCGCGTACGCCGCCGCGTGGCCGGCCTCGTGGAACGCCAGGTTGCGGCGCTCCTCCTCGGAGGGCACCAGGCTGCCGCGCCGCAGGCCCAGCGTGATGCGGTCGAGGGCCTCGTTGAAGTCGAGCCAGGTGATGATCTGCTTGTTGTTGCGGGCGGCGATGAGCGCGGCCTCGTTGGTGAGGTTCTCGAGGTCCGCACCCGAGAACATGGGCGTGGCCTCAGCCAGGCGCGACAGGTCCACGTCGTCGGACACGGGCTTGTTGCGCACATGCACCTTGAGGATGTCTTTGCGCTCGTTCTGCGTGGGCAGGCCGATCGTGACTTGGCGGTCGAAGCGGCCAGGCCGCAGGAGGGCCGGATCGAGGATGTCGGGGCGGTTGGTGGCGGCGATGATGATGACCGACGTGTCCTTCTCGAAGCCGTCCATCTCGCTCAGGATCTGGTTGAGGGTCTGCTCGCGCTCGTCGTGACCGCCGCCGATGCCGGCGCCGCGCCTGCGGCCGATGGAGTCGAGCTCGTCGATGAAGATTATCGACGGCGCCGCCTTGCGCGCCTCCTCGAACAGGCTGCGCACGCGGCTGGCGCCCACGCCTACGAACATCTCCATGAACTCGGAGGCAGACACGGTCAGGAACGGCACGCCGGCCTCACCCGCCACCGCGCGTGCGAGGAGCGTCTTACCCGTGCCCGGAGGGCCCACCAGCAGCACGCCCTTGGGGATCTCGGCACCTATGCGTAGGTACTTCTGGGGGGTCTTGAGGAAGTCGACCACCTCGATCAGCTCCTGCTTGGCCTCCTTGTGGCCGGCCACGTCGTTGAAGGTGGTGTTGACCTTGTTCTCACGACCGAACGTCTTGGCTTTCGACTGCCCGAACTGCATGACCTGGTTCGGTCCGCCCTGCGCACGCATGAAGAAGAACCAGAAGATGGCGATGATGAGCAGCAGCGGGAGGAACGTCACCAGCAGGTTCATCCACTGCGGCGGGTTGCGGATGGTGACGTCCTGGATGCTCTCGCGCATCTCCTGCAACAGGGAGTCCGTGAGGATGGTGGTGGTGCGGAAGCTGCGGATGGTGGCCGGCTCACCGCCTAAGGTCACCTGGGTCTCTGTGACGAGGTCACCTGTGATGACGCCCGTGCTGCGGTCAACGGTGACGCTGGCGACCTTGCCGTCCTCCACCAGTTCGGTGAAGACGGAGTAGTTGATGTCGCGTGCGGCGCCGCTCGAGTTGAACTGGTTGAAGACGAAGATGCCGAGGATGAGCAGCATCACGACCAGCCAGGGGTTGAACGAACGTCTCAACGAGGGCCTCCAGGGCTCGGGTTGCGCGTGTGGCGCCAGCTGCGCACGCGGGGTGCTGCCCGAACCGAATCCTTAAGAGGGTATCACCGCAGCATGAGCCGTAGCTGTATAGGGCGAAACTCTTGGTTAAGGGCTCTTAACGTTGCAGGCTACTGGAACTTGTACCCCTTCGGCACCGTGACAAGCCCGCTGGGGCTGACCGTAAGCCCGCGCCTGCGATCGAGCTCCAGGTCGACCCCTATCTGCTCGCCCTCGGGTACCTCTACGTTCTTGTCGATGATGGCGTTGCGCACGACGGCGTGCCGCCCTACACGCACGTTGTCGAACAGCACGGAGTTCTCCACCAGCGCGTACGAGTTGACCCGCACGCGGCGGAACGCCAGGGAGCGCCTGAGCGTGGCGCCCGAGATGATGACGCCGCCGGCCAGCAGCGAGTTGAACGCCTGGCCGCGCCGCCCGTCGTCCTCGTGCACGAACTTGGCCGGGGCCGAGAACTCTGCCGAGGTCCTGAGGGGCCACTCCTCGTTGTAGAGGTCGAACTCCGGCTCAACCGCCACCAGGTCCAGGTTGGCCTCCCAGTACGAGTCCAGGGTGCCCACGTCGCGCCAGTAGGTGTTGGCCCCCTCCTGGCCCGGGATGGGGTTGCGCGCGAAGTCGTAGGCGAAGAGCCTGCGACCCTCCTCCAGGGCCCGCGGCAGCACGTCCTTGCCGAAATCGTGCTCGGAGTCCGTGCGTGCGGCGTCCTCCTGCAGCATCTTGATGAGCGCATCGACCTTGAACACGTAGTTGCCCATGCTGGCTAGGCAGTGCGTGTCGCGGCCGGGGATGGGCTTGGGGTCGTGCGGCTTCTCGTGGAACTCCGTTATGCGCCAGTCGCGGTCCACCTGCAGGACGCCGAAGCGGCGGCCTTCCTCGATGGGCGTGGGATAGGCGGCGATGGTGACGTCAGCGTCGTTCTCCACCGCGTACTCGATCATGTGGCCGATGTCCATCTTGTAGATGTGGTCGCCCGAGAAGATGGCAACGAAGTCGGCGTTGTGGTTGTCGACCAGGTGCAGGTTCTGGTAGATGGCGTCGGCCGTGCCGCGGTACCACTCCGCGCCCAGCTCCTCGTACAGGTACATCTGCGCCGGGGCCAACGTTATGAAGTGGTCGTCCAGGAAGGTGCCGAAGCGCCAGTGCCGCTGGATGTGCTCGGTCAGGGACTGCGCCTTGAACTGCGTGAGCACGTAGATGCCGTACACGCCGGAGTTGATCATGTTGTTAAGCGCGAAGTCGATGATGCGGTACTTGCTGCCGAACGGCACCGATGGCTTGGTGCGCTTCCATGTGAGCGGGTGGAGGCGCGAGCCCTTGCCGCCTGCCAGCACCATCCCGATGGTCTTGACCTTGCGCGTCAGCATTGACCCTCCTGCACTGGGCAGTCTCGAGCGAAGTAGGTTGCGCCGGTCGGCAGGTGGCGAAGCTCAGGTGCCTCCGACCAGTTAGTCTTGTCTGCTCTGCGCATGATACTGCGCTACCTGAGGGGTAACCTTGACCGTAGTGAGCATCGAGGCACCAGAAGCACCCGAAGAGTCGCTCAGGCCGACCCCGCCCGATCCGGAGATGACGGCTGAGGACGGCGCCGGCACGGGGTCGTCCGAACCCGGGGTCGTGCTACCCGTGTCTGGCAGGCCGGGCAGGAGGATGGCCAGCCTCTACGACCTGCCCGTGAGCGACCTACCGCTGCCGGCGGGTCAGCCCACCTTCAGGCGCAGGCAGCTGGCCGACTGGCTTTACCGCCACGCGGCCACGGAGTTAGGCCAAATGACCAACCTGCCCGCCTCTTTGCGTGAAGAGCTGGCGGCGGAGTACGTGGTGAGCCCGTTCGTCTCCGCCCAGCGCTTCGCCTCCTCGGACGGCTCCGTGCGCTACCTGTTCACGCTGCAGGACGGCAAGCAGACCGAGGCGGTGTACATGCCGTACGCCGGCAGGCGCACCGTGTGCATCTCGTCCATGGTGGGCTGCCCGGCAGGCTGCGCCTTCTGCGCCACCGGTGCGCTCGGGTTCGGCCGCAACCTGACCAAGGGCGAGATCGTCGCTCAACTGGTGGTGGTGGCGCATCTCGAGCGTATCGACCCCACCAGTATCCGTAACGTCGTGCTCATGGGCATGGGCGAGGCGCTCCTCAACTACGACAACGCCATAGGCGCCATCCGCACGTTCATAGACCCGCAGGCGCTCGACATGTCGCCCCGCCGCATAACCCTGTCTACGGTCGGGCTGCCCAGCCGCATCCGCAAGCTGATCGGGGAGGGGCTGCCGCTCGTGCTGGCGGTGAGCCTGCACGCGCCCGACCAGGAGACGAGGGCGCGCATCATCCCGACCGCGCACGCGTACCCGATAGAGGAGATCATGGCCTCGCTGCATGACTGGCAGGAGCGCATCGGGCGTCGTATCACCATCGAGTACACCATGCTGGACGGCGTGAACGACCACGTGTGGCAGGCGCGCAAGCTAGCGGGGCTGCTGAAGGGGTTGACGAGCCACGTGAACCTCATACCCTTCAACCCGTGGACCGACTCGGGCTTCAGCGGCACCCCGCGGGGCCGTCTGGCGGAGTTCGAGCGCACCCTCCAGGCGGCGGGCGTGAGCGTGTCTGTGAGGTTCAGCAGGGGCCGCGACGCGGGCGCCGCCTGCGGTCAGCTGGCGCTGCAGGGGGCCGGCCGGAAGGCCGACCCAGAGGGCGCTCCAGCCGCCCGTTAATGCCGCCTGGCGCGGCTGCTTCGGGTAGTGCTTTTCACATGGTGGCTTCGGGGCACCATAGTAAGCTTCCTTCGATTCTCGCGTAGCACACGCTGCCTACGGCTGCTTTCTGGCACGCGCAACGGGCGGCGCAAGTGGAGCGATACGGAGGCTGGAATGGTTCTAGGTAATCGCAGGTGGAGCAGCCGGACGGTACTCACTGTTCTCGCTGCCGTGCTCCTGCTCTCACCGGCTTGGGGTCAGCCCACGCTGGCCGAGCTACGCGCAGAGGTGCAGGCCAACCCCGGACAAGCCAGTGCTTGGGTGGCGCTGGGCAACGCCCAGTACGAGGTCGGCGATTACGACCAGGCGCGCGAGAGCTTCCTGGAGGCTATCGCCCTCGATTACCTCTCCGGCGATGCCCACTACGGCCTCGGGTTGTCGCAGTTCTCCCGCGGCGACTACCAGGCCGCCCTGTTCGAGTTCACCGAGGTCACCCGCCTCTACCCTGAACGCTTCGACGGTCACTTCAACCGGGCTGTCACGCTGGCGCGCCTCCGTCGCCCGGCCGACGCCGCCCTCTCGTTCCGCGCCGCGCTGGAGCAGGCGGAGCCCGAAGCCAGCCGCGCTGACCGCGTGCAGGCCCAGCTCGGCCTGGCCGGCCAGCTCGAGCTGACCGAGAACTGGAGCGACGCCGCGGACGCCTACGGCGCCGCCTTGGAGTTAGAGCCCGCCAACGCCGAGTACATCCTTCGGCGGGGCCAGGCCCTGCAGAAGGCCGGTCGTGGCCTCGAGGCCCTCCCGGAGCTCATCGCCCTTGAGGCCGAGAGCGGCGACCACCGCGTCAGCTCGCTCGTGTCAGACATCTATGTGGGTCAGGGTCAGATCGACTACGCCATCTGGTCGCTGGAGCGCGCGCTGCAGAAGGCGGAGGCGGTCAACGACACTGCCGCCCAGGCCAACATCCTCGTCAAGCTCGGCACGCTGCAGCGCAGCCTGGGCCGCGACGCCCAGGGCCTGGAGTCGTTCGAGCGCGCCGTCGCCCTCGACTCCTCCTCGTGGGAAGCCCAGTACAACCTAGGCGTCAGTTACCTGGAAGGTGGGCAGACCAGGGCCGCCCTGGCGCCGCTTGAGCGCGCCCAGCAGCTTGGCGGCGACCGCGCCGAGGTCTACCTCGCGCTGGCCAGCGCCAACGACCTGCTCGGCCTGAGCGCCAACGCACTCAACAACGCGCAGGACGCCATCAGGCGCCTGAACAATCCAGACCTGATCGTCGAGGCGCGCTTCATCGCGGCACGGGCGCATTACCGCCTGGGCGACTACGCCGCCGCCGCGGCCGAACTGCGGCCGGTGCTCGAGGCCCGCCCCAACGACGCGCAGGCGCAGCTATGGTCCGGCCTCGCCGCCTACCAGCTAGGCGACTACTCGGTGGCCGTACGCAGCTTCGAGCGCGCGGTGCAGCTCAACCCCAACAGCGTCGAGTCCCGCGTGAACCTGGGCGCCGGCTACCTGGCCTCACAGCGCTACTCCGAAGCGCAAACCGTGTACGAGCTGCTGGTCGAGCAGAACCCGGCTGACAACGAGAGCCTGTACAACCTCGGCTGGGCGCTCTTCTCGCAGGACCGCCGCGGCGGCGCCCGCGACGCCTGGGTCGCCTCGTGCGAACAGGGCTATCAGCCGGCCTGCACGGCCATAACTTCTTACCTCTGAGCCTCCTTAGTGAGCCGGCACCGGCCTCACCGCCGGCAACCGCTCACTAAGGTTGGACCAATTACCTGGCGTAGGCCTTAGAATGGGGTTCATGGACTGGCTTAGGCGCAACTGGCCCGACTTACTGATCGGTGTGGCCCTAGTGGCCGTCATCGCTGGCATCATCGCCACGCTCATCTCTGGCGGCACGTTCTTCCCCGTAAGGCGAGGCGGCACTACCACGCCCACGCCGCAGCCGACCACTCCGATCACCGGGTCAACCACGCCTGGAACCACCACACCCGGCACGACCACGCCGAGCACCACTACCCCGACCACGCCGAGCACCGGCGCTCAGCCCACGGACCCCGGCGCTAGCGGCGCCCAGTCAGGCGCAGCCCAGGACCCCGCCGACCCGCCTCCGAGCACCGAAGGGGTCGCCGTCCTGCCGCCGTCTGGCGCTGCCGGCTCCACCGGCACCACCGCAGCGGGCACGCCTGGTACGACCGGCACTACGGGCAGCACGGCCACCGGCACCTCGGGCGGCGTGACCGCGCTGCCGCCGGCGGGCTCCACCGTCACTACTCCGACCACTACGGCCACTCCCAGCACCACCCCCAGCACGCCCTCTACCCCGACCGTGACCACGCCAGCGACGCCTGCCAGCGCCGGCTCAGACCAGGCCTCCTACCGCGTGTCCGTGGGCGCGTTCGGCAACGCCGACAACGCCCAGCGCCTGGCCTCGCAGTTCCAATCTGCCGGCTACCCCGTGCTGCTCGGCAGCCAGGGCAACCTCACCATCGTGCTCGTCGGTCCATACGCCACGGAGGCAGAGGCGCGTAACGTAGCCGATCAGATCAACGCCGGCGACTTCGGCGTCGTCGACCCCACCGTCTACCGCTACGTGCCAGACGAGGCGGCAGCTACGAGCACCACCACTACGGCTCCGGCTGCTCCTGCCACCTCTGCCGCCACCGCACCGGCCGCGCCAGCTACTGCGCCCGCCACCTCGGCCACCGGCCGCTACCTGCAGGTAGGCGCCTACGCCAACCGGGAGAGCTCGCTGCCCCAGCGCACACGCCTCGAGGGTCTAGGGTTCGCCGTCACCGAGGTGCAGGAGGGCGAGCTGCTCAAGCTGCTGGTAGGCCCTTACCAGGGCGCTGCGCTCACCGAGGCGCAAAGCCGGCTGGCAGCCAACGGCATCGAGAACTTCGCACGCGGGCTGTAGCCATAATGCGGGTGAGGGCGGGCTCGTAACGACCTGATGCCAAGGCAGATACCATCCGTGACGGTCAGCCGACTGGTCGGCTACCTGCGCGTGCTCACCAACCTCGAGGAGAGCGGCGTGGACTACGTCACCTCCGAGGAGCTCGGAGCCGCCGCCCGCGTGTCGGCTCACCAGGTGCGCAAGGACCTGGTGCACGCCGAGGCGTCGGGCACGCGCGGTCGCGGTTACACGGTCGCCATACTGCGGCGCGAGCTGAGCAGCCTGCTCGGCCTGACCCGCAACTGGAACGTGGCCATCGTCGGCATGGGGCGGCTAGGTCAGGCGCTCGTCGACTACCCGCACTTCCAGAACAACAACTTCCGTCTTCGCTGCGGCTTCGATGTAGACCCGCAGAAGGCCGGCGGCAAGATCGGGCCGCTGCCTGTGCACCCCGTGACCGAGCTGGAGCAACGCGTGGCGCAGTACGGCATCGACATCGCGTTCCTTACCGTGCCGGTCACCGCCGCGCAGGGGGCCGCCGAGGCCCTCGTGACCGCCGGCATCAAGGGCATCCTTAACTTCACCCCCACGGTGTTGCAGGTGCCCGCCGGAGTGCGGGTCGAACCCATCGACTTCGTCGCCGGCCTCAAGCGCCTGGCGTTCTACCTGCAGCCCAGGCACGAGGCTGCCCCCGAGTAAGGCCGAAGGCGCCTCTGGCACGGCCCTTGGTTATAGTTGAACCGTATGTTCGACCTGATCAAAGCCGACCTGCGCCGCTTCGAGGAGCGGCTGCCGGCCGAGCTGACCTCGAACGTGGCCTTCATCGAGGCCATCGGTGAGGACCTGGTGGCGGCAGGCGGCAAGCGCCTGCGGCCCAGCCTCGCCTTCCTGGTCGGGCGCATGCTGGGCGCAGGCGAAGAGTCGGTCATGCAGGTGGCCCTGTCGGTCGAGCTTCTCCACTCCGCCTCGCTGCTGCATGACGACCTCATAGATGACGCCGACACGCGACGCGGCACCGAGGCCGCCTTCAGGCGCTACGGCAACGTGGTCAGCGTCATGTCTGGCGACTTCATGCTGGCGCGCGTGCTGGGCCTGCTGGCCCGCAGCGGCAGCCCCGAGTTCACGCAGCTTATGGCCGACACGGCTGCGGCCATCTGCGAGGGCGAGGTGCTGCAGTTCCAGGTGGCCTCGCTGGGCGACTACTCCTACGAGAACTACTACCAGGTGATAGAGGGCAAGACGGCGGCGCTGCTGGCGGCGGCCTGCGAGGGGGTGGCCCTGCTGGCGGGCGCCCCGGACGCTCAGCGCAGCGCCCTGCGGCGCTACGCCCTCTGTTACGGCCGCGCCTTCCAGATGCAGGACGATTTCCTCGACCTGCTCGGCAACGCCACCAGGCTCGGCAAGCCGGTCGGGGGAGACCTGCGGGAGGGTAAAGCCACCTACCCGGTGCTCAACCTCCTCATCGAGCACGGCTGCGAGGAGGCCAGGGCCATCCTGGAGCGGCGGGCGTCCGAACCAGGCGACGTGGAGCGCATGATCGAGCTGGTGCACCAGCACGGCTCGCATCTGGCCACGCGGGAGAGGATCGCCGCCGAGGCCGAGGCCGCCCTGGCCGCCCTCGAGGTGTTCCCCCCGTCGCCCGCGCGCCTGAGCCTGGCTGCTCTGGCCGAGAGCGAGAGCCTGCGAGTAGGTTGAACCGGTCACGACCGGGCCAATAACACCCGGTGATCGGCCCTAAGGCGCCAGCAGAGCGGGGCTCCCGAGCCCAAGCACGCTACACTTGGCCTGATGCCAGACACCAACCCAGACCAGGTACTGCTCTTCTTCAACGAACATCCCGAGCGTCCCTGGCACGTACAAGACATCCAGCGCCGTCTGAAGATCGACGACCGCAACACACTTAGAGCAGTGCTCGCCGACCTGGTAGACAGGGGCGACCTTGTTCGCACACGGCGCCGCACCTACGGCCTGCCCCAGGAGATGAACCTGGTGGTTGGCAAGCTGCAGGTGGCTTCCGGAGGCTACGGCTTCGTGATCCCCGACGCGGGCGGCAAGGACCTCTTCATCCCCGCGGACCGCTTGGGCGGCGCGTGGGACACCGACCGGGTGATAGCCCGCCCCAGCCCGCAGAAGGGCGACGACGAGCGGCCCAGCGGCGAGATCGTACGTATAGTCGAGCGCGGTTACCACCAGGTGGTCGGCACGCTCGAGTACGCGCGCGGCTACGCCATACTGCGCCCCGACAGCGTGCGCCTGCGTGAGCGCATCCTCCTCACCCCCGAGTCGGTGGGCAAGCTGCAGGGCGGCTCACGCATAGTGGTGCGAATGGTGTGGCCCGAGGTCTCGGGCGAGAAGGAGCCGTTCGGCGAAGTGCTGGAGCTCCTCGGCGACAGTGACGACCCCGAGGTGGAGACCCGCGCCGTGATCGTGAAGTACGGGCTCAAGGCGGAGTTCGACCCGAACACCATGGCTGAGGCCAAGGCCGTGCCCGATCATGTGACCGCCGAGATGATGGGTGGCCGTACCGACTACCGCAAGGTGGCCACCTTCACGGTGGACGGGGAAGACGCCAAGGACTTCGACGACGCCATCTCCGTGGAACGGCTGGACAGCGCTAAGGACGGCCTGCTGCGTGTGGGCGTCCATATTGCCGATGTCAGCTACTACGTAGCCGAGGGCACCTCGCTCGACAAGGAGGCGGTGGAGCGCGCCACCAGCGTGTACCTGCCAGGGCGGGTGCTGCCCATGCTGCCGGAGGAGCTGTCGAACGGCATCTGCTCCCTGGAGGAGGCCAAGGACCGCCTGGCACTCTCCGTGCTGGTCGACATAACCCGCGAAGGCGTGGTCAAGGGGTTCAAGTTCAAGGAGACCGTCATCCGCTCCGACGCGCGGCTAACTTACGGCCAGGTGCAGGAGTTCGCCGACGGTGGCAGGCTGCCGCAGGGCAAGCGCAAGCTGGAGCGCGACGTGAAGGTGCTCCTCAACCTCACCCAGCAGCTGCGCAGCGCGCGCCTGGGTGCCGGCGCACTGGATTTCCACTTCACAGAGGCCAAGGTCGACGTGGACGACGAGGGCACGCTGCACGTGACGCCCATCCGGTCAGACTCGGCCCGGCAGCTCATCGAGGAACTGATGCTGCTGGCCAACCGGCTGGTAGCGGCGGAGCTCACCAAGCGCGATATCCCTGCGCTGTTCCGTATCCACGAGGACCCGAGCAGCGAGAAGATCGCCGCGCTGCAGAAGTCGCTGGGCAAGCTGGGCTACGTCCTCGACATCGAGCACACGAGGCCGCAGGACCTGCAGAACATCCTCCGGCAGGCGGCGGGCAAGCCCGAGGCGCAGCTCGTGAGCACGCTCATGCTGCGCAGCCTCAAGCAGGCCAAGTACTCAAGCGAGGACCTGGGCCATTACGGCCTGGCGTTCGAGAGCTACCTGCACTTCACCAGCCCCATCCGCCGCTACCCCGACCTGGTGGTCCACCGCGTGGTGCGGGCCATGCTGCAACACCGCCTGTCGCCCACGCTCAAGGAGCGCATGCGCACCGACTTCCCGCGTCTGGCCGAGCACGTTAGCGAGCGGGAACGCGTGGCCGAGGACGCAGAGCGCGACCTGACGCGTTACTTCCACGCGCGCTGGGCCAAGGATCAGGTGGGCACCGCCTACACCGGCACCGTCGTGGGCGTCACCAACTTCGGTGTGTTCGTCGAGCTGCCGAACGGCGTGGAGGGGCTCATGCACGTCAGCCACCTCGCCGACGACTACTACCTCTACCTCGAGGACTCGCTCATGCTCATGGGCAAGCACACACGCAAGAAGTACAGGCTGGGCGACAGGGTGGAGGTGCGCGTGCTGGCAGCCAACCCCACGCAGCGGCAGATCGACCTGATCCCCGCCGACATGGAGATGCCGGAGGTGGAGCCCGACGAGCAGGTGACTGCCACGCGCCCGCCGAAGGTGCTCAAGACCCCCGCCCAGGGCGTGGCCGAGGGTGTGGCGGTGCAGACGCACGCTGCGCGCCCGGGCCGCAAGGCGACCGGCGCCAAGGGAGCCGCCGCCCCCGCTGCCAAGGGTGCCGCCAAGGCAGGCCAGAAGAGCGCTACCACCACTGGCAAGCAACAGAAGGCCAAGGGCAAGGCCGCCAAGCCGGTGCAGACCTCCGGCAAGGCAGAGCCGGCGGCCAAGCCGGCCAGCAAGCAGGCACCCGACGCGGCCGGTAAGCCGGCGGCGAAGGCGGCAGGCAAGCAGGCGCCCGGCACGGCCGGCAAGCCGGCGGCTAAGGCGGCCGCTAAGCCCGCGCCCAAGCCGGCGGCTGGCCCACCTGCAGCAGCGGCGCCGGCAGCGCCGGCGTCCACGCAGAGACCGCCCCTTGCAGACCCGAGCCCCGCGCCGGCCAAGCGCAAGAAGCGCCGGGTCCTCAAGTTCGGCTGAGCGGCCTATGGTGGCGCGGCGGGCTCTCGCCCCACGGTTACGGACATGACCGTCTGGTACACTTCGCGCCAAACGGCTCCAAAGGAAGTCTGCCCGCCAGATAGTTCGGGCGCGCCTCCGTACTCTTATCCCTACGTCGGCCGCCGGCCGGCTTGAAGCAGCGCCAGGAGAACCTCGCATGCCGGAGTACCGCTACCCACTGACCCGCGTCTGCCTTAGGGGCGGCGCGATGACGCTGCCTCGCACCATGATCGGGCTGTTCCCCACCGAAGGGTCGTTCGTGGCCGTCGACGCCCTGACCGGCGCCGAGCACACCCTCTACATGAGCCATCCTCGGGTGGTGGCCGGTCTTGGACCCATGTTCAGGGAGCACGGCCTGGAGGTTAACGACGAGCTTGTGATAAGCCAGGCGGGCGAGAGCAGGTATATGGTCACCCCCGTGCTGCGGTCGACGCTTCACGGGGCAGCCGGCGACAGCGAAGGCGTTGCAGAAGACGTGCTTGCCACAGCGGAGCAGCCGGCTGGCGAAGGCGGCCTGGCTGACGATGATGGTGAGGGGCCTAGCGCTGACGGTGACCACGGTGGCGCCGCTCACGCGGCTGCCGAGGCAGACCAAGACTACGGTGCAGCAGAGGCCGGCGCTACTGGCGACGTCAGCTATCACTCGGTTGGCGGGGCGGAGACCCAGACTGGAGCAGAGACCCAGGTCGAGGCGACCGGCGAGCACGACGGGGCTGCGGGGCAGGTGCCCGGCCAAGCAGCCGGCTCCACACCGGGCTACGGGCTAGACCCGCGTGCCGCCGTGACCGAAGCCGAGAGCGCACTCGCCGACCTCGAGGGCGCTGGGGCGCAGGTGGGCGGGCGCGAGGAGCCACGACAGGGCACGCTGTGGGGCGAGGGCAGCGTAAGTGGCGGCAGCGTAAGCGGGGGCAGCCTAGATGAGGGCAGCCTAGATGACGGCAGCCTAGACGGTGGCGCCGTAAGCGGGGGAGTTGTAAATGGTGGAAGTGTAAATGGTGGGGCTGTCGTTGACGCCGGCGTGACCGAGGTCAGATCCGGCCACCCCGGCGCTGCACCGGCGGCTGACGGCAGCACCGAGGCCGCCTTGCCTGAGGAGCCACCGGAAGCCGGACCCGGGGTCGTAGCGGTACAGCCGGCAGCCAACCCCGAGGACGCGGTCCAGGAAACGCCCGTGGACCAGCCGGCTGAGCAGGCCGGTCCTCCGGCGGCAGGGGCGGTGACGCACCGAGCCGGCGACGAGGAGCGCGGCGCCTCGCGGGCCCGGCAGGCCGGCAGGGGCGCCGCCTTCGAAGACGAGGACGACAACGACGCCGCGCTGGCAGCTATCGCGCTGACCTCCAGGGTGCGGCGCGTGTTCTCACCCGTGGGCTTCAGGATCGAGCCGCTGGCTGCGGGTGTGGCGTACCTGCATGCGGAGATGGGGCGCCGCCGCTACAAGGTTCTCGTGCAGACCCTGCGCAGCGGCGAGAGGCTGGACTGGGCCGGGCTGCTCTCGCGCAGGCGCAACTCGCCGGCCAACTACCTGGCTGTCATGGGCGACCGCGCCGACCTCGTTCGCCTGACCAACCCTGCCAACCTGGCGCGCGCCACCCTGTGGAGCTGGGAGGCGCTGGCGCGGCTGGAGGAGCTGCACGGCAGCGTCGCCGTGACGCCGCTGGACCTGGAGTCGCATTTCGACCGGGATGGACTGTTCGAACAGGGGCTCAAGCGCTTCGAGCAGGGCGTGGCGGCGCGCATCGCCGAGCGCGGGGCGGCGTCCGAGGTGCTCACGCGCCTGGCCCGCCTGAGGGCGCCGACGGTGTTCCTCCTGGAGGAGCTGGCTCAAGACGTCAACTTCAGCCGCGACGCCGTGCTACGCATACTCGACCGCTTCTCGGAGGCGCCGATGCACCTGGTGGCCAAGGTGGACAACGGCGAGTTCCTCCTGCGGCAGCCCGTAGACGAGGCGCTGGCCTCGCTAGCGGCCTACGCTGACTCGCTGCGGCAGAGGCTGCCGAACACCAGGCGTGAGGTCATCACGGGCCTGGACGACCACGGTGCCTCGCCGGAGAGTCAGTTGCTGGACGACACTACGGGCGCCTGAAGGTCCTGCAGCGCCGTGATGCCCGGCTGGGTGGCGGCGCGGGCCTTCAAAGCCCTGACCGTCCAGCGGGCCGCCTCGAGCGTGGTGCAGAACGGCACGCCGTTCTCCAGCGCCCGGCGCAGTTCGCGCGTGTGAGTCACGTCGAACAGCATGTCGTAGTCGGCCGGCGTGCCCTCCGTCAACGCGCCGCTACGCACGCTCAGGCCCAGCGCTTCCAGGTCGGGTACGAACTCGCTGAGGGCCGCGCCGATGAGGCGCACGACCCCGCCCGCACCCGGTTGCGGGAAGCGCTGCCCGGCGCCCACGGCCGCCTTGTAGTAGGCCAGGTAGGGGTCGGTGTCGATGCCCATGGTCTCGCCCGTTGAGCGCATCTCAGGGCCTAGCACCGGCAGTACACCGCTGAACTTGAGGAACGGCAGCACCACCTCTTTGACGCTGAACACCGGCGGCGTCGGTTTCTCGGTGAGGCCGATCTGCTCCAGCGTCTGCCCCGCGGCGATGAGCGCCGCGTACTTGGCAAGCGGATGGTTGACCGCCTTGGAGAGGTACGGCACGGTGCGGCTGGCGCGGGGGTTGGCCTCCACTACCAGCACCTCGTCGCCGCGCACCACGTACTGCACGTTTATCAGGCCGCGCACGCCGATGGCCTCGGCCAGCTTGACCGTGTACTCCTCGATGGTGCGTACGACCCCCGGAGAGAGGCTGACGGGCGGCGTGATGGTGGCGCTGTCGCCGGAGTGGATGCCGGCCAGCTCGATGTGCTCCATGATGCCCGCCACCACGGTGGTGCGGCCGTCGCTGAGGGCGTCGACGTCGACTTCCGTGGCGCCCTCTATGAAGTCGTCCACGAGGATGCTCGGGTTACCGGGCAGCTCGGCGTAGACCTCGCGGAGGTACGCATCGAGCTCCTCGCGTGAGCTCACCACGCGCATGGCGCGACCGCCCAACACGTAGCTGGGCCGCACCATGACCGGATAGCCGATCTTCTCCGCCAGCGCAGCCGCCTCGGACGGCTCGGCGGCCACGCCGCCCACCGGCTGGGGGATGCCCAGAGAGTCGCACAGGGCGTGGAAGGCGTCGCGGTCCTCGGCGGCGTGGATGGCGCTGGCCGGGGTGCCCCAGATGGGCACGCCGGCGTCGGTCAGGGCGCGCGCCAGCTTCAGTGGGGTCTGCCCGCCGAGCTGCACGATGACGCCCGCCGGCTTCTCGTGGTCCACGACGTTCAGAACGTCCTCGAAGGTGAGGGGCTCGAAGTACAGGCGGTCGGCGGTGTCGTAGTCGGTGCTCACCGTCTCGGGGTTGGAGTTCACCATGATGGTCTCGAAACCGGCCTCCTGCAGCGCCCACACAGCGTGCACGGTGGCGTAATCGAACTCCACGCCCTGGCCGATGCGGTTGGGACCGGAGCCCAGGATCATCGCCTTCGGGGTGTCGGTGGGGGGGAGCTCGTCCTCCCACTCGTAGGAGGAGTAGAGGTACGGGGTGTGCGCCTCGAACTCCGCTGCGCAGGTGTCGACCATCTTGTACACGGGCGCCTGCTGGCGTGCCAGCCTCGCCGTGCGCACGGCGGCGGCGTCTAGGCCGCGGATCTGCGCTATGTCCGTGTCGGAGAGGCCGATGCGCTTGATCTCACGCCACTGCTCCCAGGTCCAGGACGAGGGTTCGGGCAGCTCGGCGATCTCCTGCTCGACCTCGGCGATCTCGCGCAGCTGGTTAAGGAACCACGGGTCGATCTTGGTGGCCTGGAAGAGCCACTGCACGGAGCGGCCCCGTCGCAGCAGCTCCAGCACCGCGAGCAGCCTGCGCGGGTTGGGGTACAACCGCGCTTCCAGCTGCTCCTCGGTAAGCTCGCGGGTCTCGCTGCGCACGTCGAGCTCGAGTGAGCGCAGCGCCTTGAGCAGCGACTCCTTGAAGGTGCGGCCGATGGCCATGACCTCGCCCACGGAGCGCATCTGCGTGCCCAGCGTGTCTGGCGCGTCCGGGAACTTCTCGAACGCGAAGCGAGGGCACTTGGTCACCACGTAGTCGATGCACGGCTCGAAGGCGGCCTTGGTCTCGCGGGTGATGTCGTTGGGTAGCTCGTCGAGGTGATAACCCACCGCGAGCAGGGCCGCGATCTTGGCGATAGGGTAGCCGGTGGCCTTGCTGGCCAGCGCCGACGAGCGCGACACGCGCGGGTTCATCTCGATGACGATGACGGCGCCGTCCTCGGGGTTGATGGCGAACTGGATGTTGGAGCCCCCGGTGTCTACGCCGATCTCACGGATGATGGCGATGCCGTAGTCGCGCAGGCGCTGGTACTCCTTGTCGGAGAGGGTCTGCGCCGGCGCCACCGTGACGCTGTCACCCGTGTGCACACCCATGGGATCGAAGTTCTCGATGGAGCAGATGATGACGACCGTGTCGTTGTTGTCGCGCATCACCTCCAGCTCGTACTCTTTCCAGCCCAGCACCGACTGCTCAACCAGCACCGTGTGAACGGGGGAGTCGTGCAGGCCCTGCGCCACGATGGTGCGGAACTCCGCTTCGTCGTGAGCGATGCCGCCGCCTGTGCCCCCGAGGGTGAAGCTGGGGCGGATGATGGCCGGATAGCCGATCTGGGTGACGAACTCGAGCGCCTCGTCCAGTGTGCCGATCATCTTGCCGGTAGGGGTGGCCACGCCGATCTTGGCCATGGCCTCCTGGAAGAGCTTGCGGTCCTCACCCTTCTGGATGGCCTCGTAGTTGGCGCCTATCAGCTCTACGCCGTGCTTCTCTAAGATGCCCAGCTCGTGCAGGCGCGAGGCCAGGTTGAGCGCCGTCTGACCGCCCAGGGTGGGCAGCAGCGCTTCGGGGCGCTCCTTCTCTATGACCATCTCTACGAACTCGGGCGTCAGGGGCTCGATGTAGGTGCGGTCGGCCACCTCGGGGTCGGTCATGATCGTGGCCGGGTTCGAGTTGATGAGCACCACCTCGAAGCCCGCGCTGCGCAGGGCCTTGCAGGCCTGCGTGCCGGAGTAGTCGAACTCGGCCGCCTGGCCGATGACTATGGGGCCGGAGCCGAGTATCAGGATCTTCTTTATGTCTTCGCGTTTGGGCATCTTAGGGGGGTCAGGGTGTCGCCATTTCCAGGTGCGGAGTTTAGCACGGGCGCGACCCGCCAAAAGCCGGTCGGGGTCTCCGGGCCGGCGGCGGTGAGCTTGAGACCAGAGGCCCTGGGCATCACTGCCGGCGGGCGCTGCACGCTGCGCCCCGGCCGGTGCAGCCTAGGAGAGCATGAGACGCGACCCTTCGACCCGCAGCGACGGCCGCGCCGTGAGCGCGGCGGTGACCTCCGTGCGCTTCCTGACGCTGCTCAAGCGCGGGCAGGTACCACACGCCGCAGACGCCGAACTGCGCTCGGGTCGCGCCGTGCGTTCGCGCCCGCTGGCGGGTCAGGTCGCCGCGGTGGTCGAGAGGCTGCGCCGGCTGCTCGCTGCGGCCGCTTCTGGCACGGAACTCGAGGTACTGGAGCGGCCGCTCGTGCGAGTGGTATTCGACCGCCGCCTGCGCACCCCCGCGGAG
>JBIQNJ010000047.1:0-20286 GCA_044462445.1 Truepera radiovictrix
CCTCAAGCTGGCGCGTCTACCTATTCCGCCACCTCGGCTCGGGTTGTGCGCGCTCAGGTGCAGAACCTGTCGCGACGCAAAGGTAATAGTAGCTTTACGGTCGAAGAGGCGTCAAGGTACGGGCGTGTTCCTCGCCTGTTATCCTGGCGGCTAGTGACAGAACGCCGCCGCCAGCGCATATTCGACGTGCTTTCACGCCGCCAGCCCGACCTGACGGTGCTGGCCGAGGACGTGTACAAGCCGCACAACCTCTCGGCCATCCTGCGCAGTTGCGACGCCGTGGGCATAGGCGAGGTACACGCGGTCAAGCCCACGGGCGGCGTGGCCACGTACAACGCCACCAGCGCCAGCGCCGAGAAGTGGGTCGACCTGGTGGTGCATGAGGGGCTGGGCGCCGCCGCAGAGGCGTTGGGGCGACGCGGCTTCACGCTCTACGCGGCCCACCTGTCGGACGAGGCCGTTGATTACCGCGACGTGGATTACACCAGAGCCTGCGCCGTGCTCCTAGGTAACGAGAAGGCCGGCGTGTCACCCGAGGCCGCCGCCTTGGCGCACCAGCACGTGATAATCCCGATGCTCGGCATGGTGCAGTCGCTCAACGTCAGCGTGGCAGCGGCGGTCATCCTGTTCGAGGCGCAGCGCCAACGGCGCGCGGCCGGCATGTACGATGCCGCCCGCCTGACACCTGCTGAGACACGCCAGCTGGCCCTGCGCTGGCTCTCGCGCGCCGATGCCGCGGCCTTGGCTGAGGAGCCTCTGCCCGACAGCTAGGCCCGTACGAACCGGAGAACGCGACGTCTCTTCTCGGCCGCCACCACCGGGCCGGCCAGTCCGAACGGCGAGCTCTACGTGGCCGACATGGCCACAGGAACTGTCTACGAGATAACCCAGCGCCAGCCCTGAGAAGCTACTCCGGCTGGTACTTGCGCTCGTACGCCTCCATGGCGCGCTCTATGAGGGTGTGGGTGGCGTCCATGCCGTGCCAGTCCTCCACGGTGGTCTTCTTCCCCTCCAGCTCCTTGTAGATGCGGAAGAAGTGCTCGATCTCGCGCAGCCGGTGACGGGAGATGGAGTCCAGGTGCCTGTTGCCGTCGTAACGGGGGTCGTCGACGGGTACGGCGAGGATCTTCTGGTCGCGGCCCTTCTCGTCGCTCATCTCCAGGAAGCCGAGGGGCCGCGCGCGCAGAACGGCGCCCGTGAACGTGGGCCTGTTCATGAGCACGAGGATGTCGAGCGGGTCGTCGTCATCGGCGTAGGTGCACGGGATGAAGCCGTAATCGCCCGGGTAGTGCATGGGGCTATACAGCACGCGGTCGAGCCTGAACACGCCCAGCTCGGCGTCGTACTCGTACTTGTTCGAGCTGCCACCAGGGACCTCGATGACGGCGTTCACTAGCTCGGGCGCGCGGCTGCCGGCTGGCAGGTGGTAGAGGTTGTTCGGGTACTGGTTAGGGAATGTGCTCACTGCGGTTACTCGGCGTTCCTTCCGGCGCGCCAGCCCCTGATAAGGGCGCGCGCTACCACTTCCTGCACGGCCACCGACAGCGCGGCTACCGGGGTGGCAGGGCCCGTAGCCGTGGACAGCACGAAGGCGCTGTCGCCGTCGAACGCGGTGTGCGACGGCCGGGTGACGCGCGCGATGCCTATATGGGCGCTCTGGCTCAGGGCCAGGCATTCGGCCTTGCTGAGCGGCGCGTCGGTCACCACCGCCACGAGCGTGGTGTTGGCGCCCGGCATAGCGGCGAAGCCCTCCGCGGCCGCCAGGCCCAGCGTGCCGGGCACGCCGGCCAGCATCTCGCCCGTGTCAGGGTCCACGAGGTTGCCCACGGCGTTGCTCACGGCGACGGCCCCCACCAGGGCGCCGCCCACACGCTCGACATGGCTGCCTATACCCGAAGGAGAGGCCAGCTCCGGACCCCGCAGCTTGCCGACGGTGGCGCCCGTGCCGGCACCCACCCGACCCTGCGCCACCGGCGCGGAGCTGGCGGCCCCCGCGGCAGCGTAGCCGTCGGCCGCCGTCGGCCTGACCGTGGCAGAACCGACGGCAAGGTCGAACAGCACCGCGGTGGGAACGATCGGCACGGTGGCCACACCCACAGGCACGCCCCTCCCCCGCTCCTCAAGCCAGCGCATAACGCCGTCTGCGGCAGCCAGCCCGAAGGCGCTGCCACCGGTGAGCAGCACAGCGTGCACGGTCTGGTTCGTCTTCTCGGGTGCCAGCAGAGCGCTCTCGCGCGAGCCCGGCGCCGAGCCTAGAACGAAACCCGAGCCCACCAGGCCTTGCGGCGGGGCGAGGATGACCGTGCACCCCGTTCGAGCTTCGAGGTCGGTGTAATGACCGACCTCGATTCCCTGGATAGCTGTGAGCGTGTCGTTATGGGTGTCAGCCACCACCGGCTCCTTGGGGCAGGTACTGGGCCACGTCGCCCGGGTCTACCTCGATGATCTGGATGCGATCTGCGGGCGTGTCGATGGTAGCGCGGAGGCCGGTCGCCGTGTCTATGGGCAGGTTGAGCACCACGCTCTGCCCCAGGGCCTGGGCGGTCAGGTCGTCACTCTCGCGGAACGCGGCACGCACCCCGCTGGGGTTCAGGGCGCCCGTCTTCAGGTCTATCTGATGGAACACTATGCCGGGCGGCACCGGGAACTGCGCCGGGGTGGAGCGCCCCTGCAGCGCACCCGTGACGAACTCATTCCACACGTAGATGGGCTGGCGCGAGGAGGTGACTATCTCGGTAGTGCCATCGCTGTTCTCCATCCGCGCCGGCAGGCCGCGGCCCGTGTCGTAGCCGATCCACACGCTGGCGGCGAGACCGGGCGTCAGGCCCACGAACCAGATATCGATCTCGTCGTTAGTGGTGCCCGTCTTGCCGGCCACCCAGCGGCCCGGAACGGAGGCGCGGTTGGAGAGGCCGAAGGCCGGTTCGCGGTCCACCACGTTGCCGCGCAGCATGTCGAGCATGATGTAGGCCGTCTGCTCGCTCCACACACGAGCGGAGGTGGGGTTGGCCTCGTACAGCACGTTGCCGTCGGCGTCTTCCACGCGCTCGATGAAGTAGGGCTCGGTGTAGACGCCACCGTTGGCGAAGGCGGCCATGGCCGCCGTGTGCTGCAGCGGCGTGGCCTCGTACGACCCTAGCGCCATGGCGTAGTACGGCATGACGTCGTAACCCAGTTCGCGAGCCTTCTCTGCCACCGCCTCCGCCCCGGCGGCCTCCAGCGCCTTCACGGCCGGGATGTTACGGCTGGTGTTCAGGTTGGCGCGCACCGTCTGGTAGCCCTGGTACTGGTGGTCGTGGTTGCCTGGCTGGTAAGGGGGCTGGCCGGGCACGGAGAAGGACGCCGGCGCGTCTACAACGATGGTGGCCTGGTTGAAGCCGCCCTGCTCTATGGCGGTGGCGAACACGATGGGCTTGAACGAGCTGCCCGGCTGCCGGTAGGCCTGGATGGCACGGTTGAAGTCTTCCGGGGGCACGCCCGCCTCAAGCTTCTGCCCCGCCATTGCCAGCACGGCGCCGGTCTCGGGGTCTACCCCTACGATGGCCAGCTGCGCGCCCGGCGGGATCTCGGCGTTCAGGCTGGCCTGGTTGGCAGCCAGCTGCGCCTGCACGTCGATGGTGGTGGTGACCCGCAGCCCGCCGCGGCCGAACACCACGCTGTCGCCGTAGCGCGCCAGCAGCCAGTCGCGCACGGCCAGGGCCACGGCGCGCGAGAGGTCGGAACTCACGGTGGACTGCACCAGCACATCTGCCCCGGTGCGCTCGGCGCTCACCACGTTGCCGGCACCGTCGTACTCGACGCTCCAGCCGAGCGGCTGCAGCGGGTACAGCCAGGCCCGGTCAGCCATGTCCTGGCTGATCATGTTCAGGCGCACCATGCGGTCCAGCACCTCGCGCATGCTGCGGCGGGTGGTCTCGAACTCGTTGTGCCTGGAGTTGGGCGCAGGGATGATGCGCGCCAGGTAGAGGCCCTCTGCCAGGTTCAGCTCTATGGGGTCTTTGCCGAAGTAGGTCTGTGCGGCGGCACCGATGCCGTACACGTTGCCGCCCCAGAACACCACGTTTATGTAGTGCTGGAGGATCTCGCTCTTGGTCAGCCGCCGCTCCAGCTCGAGCGCCAGCATGGCCTCCTTCACCTTGCGCTCCAGCGAGCGCTCCGAGCGGATGTCGTGCAGAAGGAGGTTCTTGATGACCTGAGTGGTGATGGTGGAGCCCCCGCGGCCCGCGTCACCGAGGAACTCCTCGTAAGCGGCGCGCAGGATGCCCAGCACGTCTATGCCGTAATGGCTGAAGAACTCGTCGTCCTCGTAGGCCACGATGGCTTGCAGCGCAGCGGGCGACACTTGGTCAAGCGTGACGGGTATGCGGTTGGTGCTCTCGCGGTCCTCACCCATGGCGGGCACTATGACCCCGATGCGCGTGGTGCCGTCGCGGGCGAACACCTGTGACGTGGTGCTGAACTGTATGGAGTCCAGGCTCTCCAGCGAGGGCAGCTCCTGCGCCCACCGCAGCGCCGAGGCCGCCAGAAGCGAACCCACCGACAGCACGGCGGCCAGTATGAGGATGAAGAGGCCTTGGACGATCTTCACGCGCTTAATGGTACCAGCCCGGAACGCGGTTCAAGTGAGCATAGGCTGCGGCCGTGAAGGCAGGAACGGCGGCCAGGAGCCGCGCACACCGGTCACGCACGCAGGCCAGCGTTGGTGAAAGCCACGTACCGCTCGAGCTTCTCCAGCGCCGCACCGCTCTCGAGGCTCGTGCGGGCCAGCTCTACACCGGCTGCCAGGTCCTCCGCCAGGTCTGCCAGGTAGAGGGCGGCGCCGGCATTGAACAGCACCACGTCGCGCTTGGCGGCGTCGCTCGAGCCCTCGAGCACCAGCCGCAGCTGGCGTGCGTTCAGCTCCGGGTGGCCCCCGGCGATCTCGCCCAGTGGCCGACTCTTCAGGCCCACGCTCTCGGGCGTGACCGTGTAGCTGTGCAGGCTGCCGTCGGCGGCCAACTCAGTCACCTTGCTGGGGCCGCTGATGCCGAAGTCGTCGATGCCGTCGCCGTGCACCACCAGCGCGCGCCGCAGCCCGAGCCCGCGCAGCACGGCGGCCAGCGGCTCGGTCAGGTCCGGGTCGTACACGCCCATGAGCTGCCTGTCCGCACCGGCCGGGTTGGTGAGCGGGCCCAGGTTGTTGAAGATGGTGCGCGCCTGCAGGTCGGCGCGGATGGGCGCCACGAACCGCATGGCGGGGTGGAAGCGCCGCGCGAAGATGAACGCCAGACCCACCTGCTCGACAGCGTCGGCCAGCAGTTCCGGTCCGACATCGAGGTTCACCCCGAGGGCTTGCAGCACGTCGGCCGAGCCGGAGCGCCGGGTCACTCCCACGTTGCCGTGCTTCGCCAGCCTGGCCCCACCGGCGGCGGCCACGAACATCGCCGTTGTGCTGACGTTGATCGTGTCCAGGCCCGTGCCGCCCGTGCCGCAGGTATCGACCAGCGGGCCGTCGCTCCGCACCTCCACCTTCACAGCACGTTCCCGCATAGCCTCGGCGAAGCCGGTTATCTCCTCCACCGTCTCACCCCGCATGCGTAAGGCCGCCAGGAGGGCGGCCGCCTGCACCTGCGAAAGCCGGCCGTCCATCAGCTGGCCCAGCACCTCCCTGGCGGTGACGCGGTCGAGCGTAGTGCCCGAGAAGATGTCGTTGAGCAGTCTGCCTATGTCCAGGGTTCTCTCGGTCTCAGCCATCTTCCAGCTTTCCTGTTCCAACTCGTTCGGTCAGGCCTTCTTGGCCTTGACCCGCTTCAGCTCGGTGGCGGCGCCCTCGATGTAGGCGCGTTCGAAAGCGTACTTCTCCGCGCCCATGAAGGGTACCGCCCAGGGTCCGAGCAGAACGCGCTTGACGCCGAGGCTGACCGGATGAACCCCCAGGGCCCAGGCGATCTTGGGGTCGCCGTACTTCTGCCACACCCGCACGTGCGCGGTACCGGCGGAGCGGCCCTTCGTCTGCCTGTCGGCCGCGTAGCCCTCGTCCCAGTGCTCGACGGGCGCGGCCGTAAGCAGCCTGAACCTGGCGCCCAGCTTGTGGAGGCGCCAGCCCAGGTCGGGGTCCTCCCCGCCGTAGGTGGAGTACCGGGTGTCGTAGCCGCCGGCCTCCTCGAAGAGCTCGGCCCGCAGGCTCAGCGAGCAGCCGTTCGTGTTCCACCAGCCGTGCACGGCCTTGAGAGCCGCTCCCCGCTTCAGGTGCGGCGGCAGCATGTGTCTGCTTAGGCCCACCATCCCCGGCTTGTCATGCAGGCGCCGGTTCTCCTCCACCCACCCCTTGGTGGGTATGGCGTCATCGTCGGAGAAGAGCAGGATGCTGCCGCGGGCGCGCGCCGCGCCGATGTTGCGGGCGCTGGCCGCGTGCAGGCCGGGACCGGTGGTCCAGCTGAAGTGATAGGGCGGACTGTAACCGGCCAGGAACTTCTCGGTGTCGTCGGTGCAGGCGTCCGCCACGACGATGACCTCGAAGTTGAGAGGCTCGCTCTCCAGCATGAGCAGCTTGCGCTCGAGCAGCGCCCGCCTGTCGTGCGAAGGAACGATGATGCTCACGACCGGCCTGGGCGCGGGTTCGAACGCCCCCCGCCTGTCGTGAGCAGCCTCCATGTTCTACTCGGCGCCCTTGGGTATGAACAGACCGATGGCGTGGAAGCCGGCGTCGACGTACACGGTCTCCCCGGTGATGCCGCCGCCCAGCTCACCGGCCAGCAGCGAGAAGCCGAGACCGCCGACCTCTTCCTGAGTGATGTTGCGCTTGAGCATCGACATGTCGCCCGCCGCCGAGTAGAGGTCGCCGAAGCCGCTGATGGAGCGCGCGGCGATGGTGCGGATGGCGCCGGCGCTGACAGCGTTGACCCGGATGCCCTTGGGACCCAGGTCGTAGGCAAGGTAGCGCACGCTGGCCTCGAGAGCCGCCTTGGCCACACCCATCATGTTGTAGTGCGGCACCACACGCTCGGCGGCCAGGTAGGTGAGGGTGACGATGCTGCCGCCCTCCTTCATGAGCGGCGCTGCGCGCTTGGCCGTAGCCACGAGCGAGTAGGCCGACACGTCCATGGCCGTCACCCAGTCGGCGCGTTCCGTCTCCACGAACGGCTTCTCGAAGGTGGCCGCCGGAGCGAAGGCGATGGAGTGCACCACGTAGTCCAGCGCGCCGAACTCCGTGCCGATGGTGTCGAACAGCGCGTCCATGCTGGCGTCGTCGGTCACATCGGCTTCGATGAGCAGCGGGTCGGCCAGGTCGGCCGTGAGCTTCTCGAGGGTAGGGCGCAGCCTGTCGCCCTGGTAGCTGAACGCGAGGCGGGCACCAGCCTGCGCCAGTGGCTGAGCTATGGCCCAGGCCAGCGAGCGCTGGTTGGCCACGCCCATCACTAGTCCGGTCTTGCCTGTGAGGTCGATCGTGTACATGAACGCTCCTTACGTGCTCTTACCTTAGAGGCGCTGCTATCCCTGCGCGGCCAAAGAGGGCCGCTGGGAGTGTGCGTTGGGGCCGGCGCGCCAGTCTACCGCAAGCTTAAGGAAGTTCGAGAGGAGCGCGTGGCCGCTCTCGGTGAGCACGCTCTCGGGGTGGAACTGCACGCCCCACACCGGATACGTGGCGTGGCGCATGCCCATCAGCACCCTGTGCTCGGCACCCTCGTCATCGACATCGGTGGCCCATGCGTCCGGCAGCAGCTCGGGCGGCAGGTCCTCCACCACCAGCGAGTGGTAGCGCGTGGCCACCAGCGGGTTGGGCAGCCCCTCGAAGGCGCCCACGCCATCGTGTGAGACCTGCGCGGTCTTGCCGTGAACCAGCTTGGCGGCTCTCGTGACGCGCGCGCCGTACGCCTCCCCGATAGCCTGGTGCCCCAGGCAAACGCCCAGGATGGGCTTTACACCACCGAAGCGGCGGATGACCTCCACCGACTGGCCGGCCTGTACCGGCGTGCACGGCCCGGGCGACACCACGATGGCGTCGGGGTCGAACGCCTCTAGGTCGCTCAGCTCGAAGGCGTCGTTGCGCCACACGGTGACGACGGCTCCCAGTTCGGCCAGGTACTGCACGAGGTTGTAGGTGAAGGAGTCGTAGTTGTCTATCACCAACAGGCGCGGGGCGCCCGCCTCGGCCGCGCCGAAGTACGAAGTTGTGCCCACAGTGGTGCCAGTAGCCATCAGCCCAACCCCTCCGTCGCCATCTCGACGGCCCTGCGCGCCGCCGCCAGCTTGTTCATGCACTCCTGCCACTCGGTAGCGGGGTCGGAGTCTGCCACTATGCCCGCCCCGGCCTGAAGGTGGACCAAACCGTCCTTGACGACCATGGTCCTGAGCGTGAGTGCCATGTCCATTGCGCCGCTCAGGCTCAGGTAGCCGAAGGCGCCGGCGTAGGGTCCGCGCCGCACGGGCTCTAGCTCGTCGATGATCTCCATGGCGCGCACCTTGGGTGCGCCCGAAGCGGTTCCCATGGGCAGCGTGGCTGCCAGCGCGTCTAGCGGCGTACGCCCGTCCGCCAGCTGGCCGACCACCTCACTGACTATGTGCATCACGTGACTGTAGCGCTCCACTCGCATGAGGTCGGCCACCTTGACGCTGCCCGGACGGCACACGCGGCCGAGGTCGTTGCGCCCCAGGTCTACCAGCATCACATGCTCGGCGCGCTCCTTCTCGTCGGCCAGGAGCTCGGCCGCCAGCTGCTCGTCCTCCGCCGGCGTTGCGCCGCGCTTCCTGGTTCCGGCGATAGGCAGCGTCTGTACGTTGGTGCCGTCAGAGCGGACGAGGCTCTCGGGGCTGCTGGCCACCAGCGTAACGGGGCCCAGGTCGAGGTAGCCGAGGTAAGGGCTGGGGTTGATGCTGCGCAGGGCGCGGTACATGGCGAACGGGTGAACACCGAGCTGGGCCGTCAGCCGCACGCTCGGCACCACCTGGAAGATGTCGCCCTGTCTTATGTACTCGACCGCGCGCTCCACCGACGCCATGTACTGCTCGCGCGAGCTGCCGGGAACGAACTCGGTAAGCGCCCCGGCCCTGTCGCCCGGTACGCCCGGCAACGGACCCCTAAGCCTGTCATAGGCCCCGTCCACAAGCACGCGGGCGCGGGCCTCGTCGGCGGCGTCGTCCACGCGGGCCGGCGCCACTATGAACAGCTTGCGCTTCAGGTGGTCGAACACCACCAACAGCTCCGGCTCCACGAACAGCATGTCCGGCGCGCCGATCTGGTCTGGGTTGTCATCCGGCAGGCGCTCGTACTGCCTCACCAGGTCGTAGCTGGTGTAGCCCACGGCGCCGCCCCAGAACGCGGGCAGCTCCGGCACCTGTTGCACGGGTCTCACCACGTTGTCCCAGAGGACTCGCAATGGGTCGCTGGTGGTGAAGGTGCGGCTGCCCTCGGCGTTGGTCATCGTCACCTGGTCGCCGTTGGCCTCGAGACGCTGCCGCTGTCCGGTACCGATGAACGAGTAGCGTGCGACCCGCTCGCCCTGCTCGACGCTCTCTAGCAGGAACGACGGGTGACCGGCCAGCTTCAGGTAGGCGGTAAGGGGGGTCTCAAGGTCTGCGAGCACCTCCCGGAACACGGGCCTGACGCGTGTAGTGGGGTGCGGGTTCATCGGCTCGGCTTCGTGAAACACGTGCAGATCTGGCGGCCTGATGTCATCACTTGTCTACTTTATGCATGCTTGGAGAGCTTCGCGCTCAGATGGGCCGGACTTTAAGGCCTAACCCTCTTCCATGAGGCGTTCGAAACGCTCGCGCGCCTCGTTGGCCTTGGCCCGCTCACCGCGCGCCTCCCAGGCGTTGGCCAGCCCCTCCCAGGCGGCCTCGCTGTAGGGCTCGTGCTCGGTCATGAGCTGGAAGAGCAGGGTGGCGTGCGGCAGGTCGTTGTCGATGAGGGCCTTCTCGGCGGCCGCCTCCAGCAAGGTGAGATGCGACTCCTGCAGGTTGAGGCGGATGGAGTCCACCCAGTTGGTATCGAAGCCGGCCAGGAAGTGGCCGTTGTACATCTTGGCAGCCTTCTGGTAGTCGCGCAGCGCGCCCGTCTCTCGCGCCTTGGCGGCCAGCCTGCGGTAGTTGTCCACGTCGTAGTCGATGCTGAACTTGCCGTGCAGGTAGTAGCGCCGGTTGGCGGACTCCACCAGCTCGCCACCCATGACCTTACGCAGGCGGTAGAGCGTGGTGTGGAAGCTGCTCGACGCCTTGGCCTCGGTCTTGCCGGGCCACAGCGCCTCCGCCACTTCGAAGGTGCTCACGCCGTTACGGTGCTCGAGCAGGTAGAACAGCAGCTCCAGCGCCTTGAGGGAGTCCCAGTCCAGGCGCTGGCCGTCACGGAGCACCATAGGGTGGCCCAGGCCGTGCACGTTGACGACGCCGGTAAGAGGCTGGCGCAGCTCTGCTACGCGGCGCAGACGGACGTCTACGGCCTCGAGCAGCTCTTCCCTCTGAACAGGTTTGGTCAGGTAGTCGTCTGCGCCGAGCGTCATGCCGCGGCGCATGGAGGCGCGGTCCTCCAGCGCCGTCAGGAACAGGAACGGTACGCCGCGCAGCTCGGGCAGCTCGCGGACGTTCTGGTAGAACTCGAAGCCGTCCATGGGTGGCATGGAGACGTCAGATACCACCACGTCCGGGCGCAGCCCGTCGCGGATCTCGCCTAGGGCCTCGATGGGGTCGTCGAAGGTTATGACATCGTACCCGGCCCCCTCCAGGGTCATCTGGCTGACCTTGAGCATGGCGGGTTCGTCGTCTACGACGAGAACAAGGGTGGTCGTCATCACCCGACGATACCCTTAACAGCGTCTCTCACGATGTGAATGTTGGTACGCAGAAGGAACATGGCGCCAGCTCCGGGTCAGTCGTTCCACGCGTCGGTCGCCTGGTAGTGCACCAGCGCGTTGTACTCGACCTGGCTGCCGAGTGGTGAGGTGGAGAACTTGACGTCCACGACGATATCGTCCTTGTCGAGGGAGGCCATGAACTCGTTGAGCCTCTGCTCGAAGATGTCGGGACTGGTAGACCCGATGAGCTTGAACTTTATCTCCACGTCTTGCCCCTCCGCTCCTGATGTGGCAGTGCCCATGCGTGCGTAGCAGCGCCGGGCTGCGCTTCGGTCGCTGCGAGCGATTCGTAAGGATGATAACCATGGCAGCAGCGCGCTGATAGCATGGAATCTCCTATGTGCGCGCAGGCCGCCGGCGCCAAGCCGTTACCCCATCGCGAACTGATCATGGTCCTGGTGACCCCGGCAGCTACTGCTCTGGTACGGCTGCTGCAGCACACTGCTGTGCGCCCGCACCACGTGGTGCTCACACACACCGTAGTTGGCCTGGCGGCGGCCGCGCTTCTGGCGACGGGCTCTTACAGCGCCTGGCTGCTGGCAGCCCTGCTCCTCCAGGTCAAGACCGTGCTGGACAACACCGACGGGGCGCTCGCAAGGTCCACGGGCCGCGTCACTCAGATGGGCCGCTACCTCGACACCCTCATGGACCTGGTGGTCAACGCGGCTTTGTTCTGGGCGCTGGCTCAGCACGGCCCGGCTTGGCTGGCTGCCCTCGCTTTCGCGGCGCTCACCATCTTGCTGAGCGCGGAGTTCAACGCCATGAACCGGCATCTGGAGGAGCTCGGCCGGATTGCGGTGCCGGCGCCGGAGGGGGCCCCGGCTGCCATCATGGTGCTCCTGAAGGGAGGCTACGACCTGCTGTTGGCGCCGCAGGACCGGCTGCTTCGCAGGTTAGATGAGGCGCTCTTCGAGCGAGCGGCCGGAGAGCGGTGGGGCCTCGCCCGCCCCGCAGAGAGGCGGCGTTGGGCGGATCCGTTCTCCACGGCCGCACTGGTGAACCTGGGCCTGAGCACGCAGATGCTGCTCCTTGGGCTTTGCGCTATGGCCTCGCTGCCTTACGCTTACGTCGTGCTCGTGTTCGTGCAGGTGGGTTACGTGGCGGTCGTCCAGGCGGTGCGTGTCAGGCGCTACCGCGCCGGTGGTGCGTCATGAGCGCAGGCACAGCGGGCGCCCCTAGCCCGCGTGCCAGGCGGGTGCGCGGCGAGCTGCCGCCCAGCGCGAGGCGCGCCGTACTGGTCACGGGGTCGGCCACCGGCGTCGGCAAGGCCGTGGTGCTGGCCCTGGCCAAGGACGGCTACGACGTGGCCGTGCACTACCGGCGCAGCAAGGACGCCGCGCAAGCGGTGGCAGCGGAGGCGCGCGCGCACGGGGTCAACGCGGTGGTCCTGCAGGCCGACGTGACTATCGAGTCCGAAGCCAGGGCCCTGGTAGACGACACCCACGCCGTGTTCGGACGCCTGGACGTGCTCGTGAACAACGTAGGCGACTACTACAAGGGTCCGCTGTTCGAACTGAGCAGTGAGAAGTGGCACGAGATCCTGGCCAGCAACCTCCACAGCACCTTCTACACGTGCCAGCGAGCGCTCCCCTACCTGCGCGCCGCTCCAGGGGGCGCCAGGATAGTGAACCTCGGCTACGCCGGCGCGGAGCAGCTCAAGGCGCGGCCGAACATCGCCGCCTACGTCGTGGCCAAGACCGGCGTCATCGTGTACTCCAGGTCGCTGGCCCTGGCCGAGGCCAAGACGGGCGTGACCGTCAACGTGGTCAGCCCGGGTGTGCTGGATAACAGCGACACCAAGCCGCTGAGAGAGCTGCCGATGGACCGCACCGGCACTCTGGGCGAGCTGGTGGCCGCGGTGCGCTACCTGCTGTCGGACGACGCGGCCTATACGACGGGCGTGACCATCGAGGTGGCCGGCGGCTGGAACCTCTAGCCCACACACCGGCCAGGCGCTCGGGCGCGCTACCATTCTCGTATGGCCCGCCGCGGTTCCAACAGTAACGGCCCTGACAGGCCGGTGCAGCCGTCGCTCTTCGGACCAGGCGCAGACGATGCCGCAGGCCCGAAGGAAAGCGAGGCCGGTTCCGGGGTACCGTCGGCCGGGGCGAGCGAGACCGCAACGGCAACCACCCCAGGGCTCGGCACGGCGGCACCCGACAACGGTGCTTCTGGCGGCGCCGGAACGACACCCGTGACGGTGCTCATAGACGGCAACGCTCTGGCGTACCGCTCGTACTTCGCCCTTAAGACGCTGACCACCTCAAAAGGTGTGCCCACGAACGCCGTGTACGGCTTCGCGCGGGCGCTGCTCGACATCCTCCGTAGCAGCGGTGAGGGCGCCGCAGTGGCAGTGGCCTTCGACACCAGGGCTAAGACCACCCGGGCAGAGGAGTATTCGGAGTACAAGGCTCACCGCGCGCCTATGCCGGCCGATCTGCCGCAGCAGCTGGGGATCATCAAGCACCTGCTGGACCTGCTTGGCGTTCCTCGCGTCGAGAAGCCCGGCACGGAGGCCGACGACGTGCTGGCCACCCTGGCAGCACGGGCCCAGGAAGAGGGGCGCAGGGTCGAGATAGTCACCAGCGACCGCGACGCCCTGCAACTCGTCACCGACCACGTGCGCGTGCGTTCACCCGACAGCCGCGGCACCATCGGACCGGCCGAAGTGCTGGCCAAGTACGGCGTTCGACCCGACCAGTGGGTCGACTACCGGGCGCTCACGGGCGACCAGTCCGACAACATCCCCGGGGTAGCGGGCATAGGGCCGGTGGCGGCCCGCAACCTGCTGCAGCAGTACGGCTCTCTGAACGCCATCCTGGCGAACCTGGACGCGGTGCAACCCCCACGCTACGCACAGCTGATCCGCGAGGGCAGAGAGGCGCTCGAACTGTCGCGCCGGCTCTCCATGCTGGACCGCGCAGTCGAGTTGCCGCCAGACCTGAGCCTGGAACGCCGACCCGCACCACGTACCGAACTGGCAGACCTGCTGCGGCAGCTGGAGTTCGGCAGCGTGCTGCGTGAGCTTGGCCTGACAGAGGCGGTGGAGTACGAAGCCTCGGCGTTCGACGAGTTGCAGGCCCTCGCCCTAGTCGAGTCGGGCGGGCCCGGCGCCACGCTACCCACGTGGTCTTACGGCTACCTGCTCGACGGCGCCCGGCCGACCGAGGCCACCATAACGGCGTTGGCCATCGCTGCCGGAGGCAGTGTCGGCAGTGCGGCGGCCCCGCTCATCGAGAGCCTGCGCGGGCCCATCAACGCGCCGGACGCCAAGTCGCTGGTGGTGGCCGCGCGGCGCCACGGCGCCGACGTCACGCCAGGCCACGACCCACTGCTCATGGCCTACCTGCTCGTCTCGGCCGCTAGCGGTCCGGTGTCGCCGGCGCGCCGGCTGGGAGCGGGCGAGTGGGGTGACAGTGCCGAGTCTCGCGCGGTGGTGGGGGCGGAGCTGCTCGCCATCCTCTACCCGCAGCTCGAGGGGGCGCAGAGGCGCATATACGAGGAGGTAGAGCAGCCGCTTCAGGCCGTACTGGCCGACATGGAGCTGGCCGGCATAGAGCTTGACCTCAAGGTGCTGTCCGACCTATCCGAACAGGTCGATAGCCGCCTGGCGCAGGTCGAGGAGCGGCTGAAGGTCATAGCCGAAGACCCTGGCTTCAGGGTGGCCTCGCGCGACCAGGTCGCCAAGCTCCTGTTCGAGAAGCTCGACCTGCGGGCCGGCAAGAAGACCTCCACCGGCAAGCTCAGCACGGCCGTGAGCGCGCTCGAACCCCTCACCGGCCAGCACGAGGCCGTGGACCTCATACTCGAGCATCGCGAGCTGGCCAAGCTGAGCGGCACCTACCTCGGGCCACTGGCGGCCCTGGCCGACGAGAACCGGCGCGTGCACACCACCTTCCAGCAGACCGTGGTGGCCACCGGCCGGCTCTCGAGCGTGAACCCGAACCTCCAGAGCATCCCCGTCCGCTCGCCCCTCGGGCGCGAGATCAGGCGCGCGTTCGTGAGCGCTCTGGGCTACCGCCTCCTGGTGGCCGACTACTCGCAGATCGAGCTGCGCGTGCTGGCCCATATGGCCGAGGAGCCCGTGCTGGTGCAGGCCTTCAAGGACGGCGCAGACATCCACGCCGCCACCGCCTCGACCATCTACGAGGTACCGCTAGAGGAAGTAGACGGCGACATGCGGCGGGTGGCCAAGACCATCAACTTCGGCATCCTTTACGGCATGGGACCGCAGCGGCTCTCGCGTGAGCTCGGCGTGCCGTACGCCCGTGCCGACGCGTTCATAAACACCTACTTCACCCGCTACCCGCGGATCAGGGCCTTCATAGACGAGACCTTGGCCCGGGGCCGTGAGCTGGGCTATGTGGAGACGCTGCTCGGCAGGCGCCGCAGTGTCCTGGAACTCCGCAGCACGGACCGGGCGACGCGTGAGGCAGCTGAGCGCATGACCTTCAACATGCCCGTGCAGGGCAGCGCCGCCGACATCATGAAACTGGCCATGCTGCAACTGGCGCCGGCGCTGGCAGGCTTGGGCGGCCGGCTGCTGCTGCAGGTGCACGACGAGATCGTGGCAGAAGTTCCGGAAGGGCGCGCCGCCGAAGCGGCGGAGACCGTGCGGCAGCTCATGGCCGCCGTGTACCCCCTGCGCGTGCCGCTGCTGGCGGAGGTCGGGCTCGGACCCAACTGGCTAGAAGCCAAGTGAGCCCATCACAAACGTTAGGAAACTCTCAGTCCACCACGTCAACGCGTGAGGATTTCGTATGAGGCAGCGGGTAACATTGCGCCATGTTGACTAGGCGTTACTTCGGCACCGACGGCGTCCGCGGCGTCGCTGGCCAGGAACCGATGACCGCAACCTTCGCGCTCCGTCTAGGGGTGGCGACAGCCGAGTTGATCCGCCAGCGGGGCAAGCATGTGCCACACGTGCTCATTGGCATGGACACCAGGGTGTCCGGACCCATGCTGGCGCACGCCGCCGCCGCGGGCCTCACCTCACGGGGTGCCAAGGTCACATGGCTCGGCGTTCTGCCCACCCCAGGTGTGTCGTTCCTCACCAAGGCGCTGGGCGCCGACGCGGGCCTCATGGTCTCCGCCAGCCACAACCCGTTCCACGACAACGGCCTCAAGCTGTTCGGCAGCACGGGCGCCAAGCTGTCTGACGACGAGGAGGCGCAGATCGAGCAGCTGATCGATGCGCTCGCCGGCGGCACCGCACCACTGGAGCCCATCACCGGCGGCGACGTGGGACCTATCCAAGAAGACGACCGCCAGCCCCTTGGTGGCGGTTCGGTCATCGACCCGTACCTGCGGCACCTGCTGGACAGCGCCCCTTACCTTGACGGTCTGCGGGTGGCGGTAGACGGCGCGCACGGCGCCGCCTACCGGATAGCCCCGGTGCTGTTCTCGAAGATCGGCGCCAGGGTCGACGTGGTGAACGTGGAGCCCGACGGGCGCAACATCAACGTCGGCTGCGGCTCCACCCATCCGGACGCTTTGGCGCGGAAGGTGGTCGAGGGCGGTTTCGACGTGGGCGTCACCTTCGACGGCGACGCCGACCGCGCGCTCCTCATAGACTCGCGGGGCCGTATCGTCTCCGGTGACCACATCATCGCCATCACGGCCATCTCCCGCGGCGAGAGCGCCGTGGTGGCCACGCAGATGAGCAACTTGGGCACAGAACGGTTCCTGGCGCAACATGGCGTGGCCATGCACCGCGCCAAGGTCGGCGACCGCTACGTGTTCGAAGAGCTGAACAAACGCAACCTCACGCTGGGCGGCGAGCAGTCGGGTCACGTGCTGTTCCTCGACAAGGCGCCCACTGGCGACGGCATGCTCACCGCCCTCATGGCGCTGGCGGCCGTACGCAAGTCCGGCAAGCCACTCGAGCAGTGGGTGGACGCCATACCCGAGTACCCGCAGCTGCTGATCAACGTCCCCGTACCGGTCGGCCTGAGAGACTCCCTCTCGACCGATGCCATGGTCCAGACAGCGGTGATAGAAGCCGAGCAGGCCATGGGCTCCTCTGGCCGCGTGCTTCTCAGGCCCAGCGGCACGGAGCCACTGGTGCGTGTGATGGTCGAAGGCGAGAGCCTCGAGCTGGTGCGGAGCGTGGCGGAGCGCGTGGCCGACGCGGTGCGCAAGGCGGCTAGCGCGGCCGCCTAGTACTGCCCACACGAGAGCGGCCACAGGGTCTACGAGCACCCGCTACGCGGTCGGCCAAAGCGCTGCCTGCACGAACCCAGCCACCGCGCTGCCTGCACGAACGCACTGACTGCCCGATCATAGCTACAGCACTGTCCGAGCGAACACGACCACAGCACTGCGGCCGGCCGCACCTTAAACGGTGCAGCCGGCCGCTAACGTTCGCCTTAAGCGTTACTAGCTCAGGCCAGGCGCTCTTCGGGGCCTTTGGTAGTGCCGGGGATGACGAGCTTCTGGCCCACACGGATGAGGTTGGCGTTCTCGATGCCGTTGGCCTCCGCGATCTTCATGTAGCTGGAGCGACCGGCGCTGCCGTAGTAGTGGAGGGCGATGGCCGAGAGGGTGTCGCCCGACTTGACGGTGTAAACGATGTTACCTTCGTCGTCGGTGACGTTGAGTTGCGAGGCGTGGGCTATGACCTGCAAGCCGTCCACGTCAACCCCGGTCACGCCTCCGACGGAGAGGGCCAGCTGCTGAGCGCGCTGGTGCTCCTCGGCAGAGTCCACGGCACCGCGCAGCACGATGGTGGTGCCCTTCTGCAGCACGTCGATCGGGTTGTCGGCCAGGCTGGGCTCGGCCTTTATGAGCGCGTGGGCAGCCTTGGCGCGACCGGAGGGCGCGTCGAGGTCCGAGGTTCCGGCAGCGCTCATGGTGCCGCCGATGATGCCGCCGGTGGCCGGCTGATCGTCGCCGCCGGCAGCGATCGTGATGCCACTAAGGTCAACGCCTTCGATGCCGTTGATGCCGTTGGCCATGGCGGTTATGAGGTTCTTGTAGCGTTCGTTGGGGACCTCGCCGGTGACCTTGGCGATCTTCTTGGCAACGGTCACTTCGAGGTTCAGCTTCGAGGTCAGGTCCTGTTCCTTGAACGCTTCAAGCAACCTGTCTTTCGCGGATTTTCCGAATGGCCACATGTGGGCTCCTTTCGACAACTCAGGCGTAGCGGCCACATGATAACTAGCCAGACACGCACGCCCGGTGCAGGTGAGTCTTCGCCGGCCGGTGGTTCATGTAAGAGGCGCCCGCCCTTCCGGATTAAGGGCACAGCGCGGTCCTCCCACTCAACTCATCGCCAGGTTGTGGCCATCTAATGAAGGCGCGGCATGATCAAAGGCAGCGGCCCAAGGAAGCCTGGCCGCAGTTTCGGAGGTGATAACCAAGGAAGCGAGAGTGGGCGCCAACGATGGCGTTGGAGTGCCCAAAGCAGCGACCCAGAGGCGATGCGAGATTGACTGCTTCGCGCACCAAGACCAGGAGACACAGATATGTTCGGAATCGTGAAGGGGACGAGAAGCGACCTTGGGGGGAAACTGGCGGCCATCCTAGCCGCGACGGCCATGAGCCTTGTGCTGGCACTGTTCGCATGGGCGGCCGCGCAGGAGACTGAATCCGACCTGACCGTGCCGCCGCTACAGCTCATGGTAGCTGAGAGCCCTGACCTGGGCGCCCACCTGACCGACAGCGGCGGCCGCGCCATCTACATATTCCTCGACGACCGCAACGGCGTGAGCAACTGCGACATGGCCTGCACGACGGCGTGGCCGCCCGTGCTGGTCGAGGCGGGCGCCGACCTGAGCACGCTCGGGCTGGGCATCGACGCCTCGCTGCTGTCTACCATCACCCTGGCCGACGGCACCGAGCAGCTCGTGTACAACGGCTGGCCGCTGTACTTCTACGCCGCCGATGTCGGTGCCGGCTCCACGCTCGGCCACGGCGTTGGCGACGTCTGGTTCCTGGCCACCCCTGAAGGCGCCGGCCTTGGCATCGCCGCCGGCGACGTCGGTAGCGGCCCGGCACCGCAGTGAGGCCCACGACTTAAGAGCTTGAGATAGAACGTCTGACTGCCTAGTTCAGTAAGGGGCGGACCCCGCCGGTCCGCCCCTTCTCATGGACCGTTCCGGACGCGCACGGTATAAGCTGACGGCGGTCAGCCGCCATGCCCACGCCTCCCCCGACCCGCCCCAGAACCTTTGTCAACATCCTGCTCATCCTGGGACTGACGCACCTGCTCAACGACCTCATGCAGTCGCTGATCCCGGCGTCGTACCCGGTGATCAAGGACGCCTTCAGCCTCGATTACGTGCAGATCGGCTTCATCACGCTCACCTTCCAGATCGCCGGCGCGCTGCTACAGCCCGTCATCGGCATGATCACCGACAAGCGGCCCATGCCCTACTCGCCTGTGGCCGGCATGATGTTCACGCTCTCCGGCCTGGTGAGCCTCGCCTTCGCCCAGAGCTACAACATGATCCTCGTGTCTGTGGCGCTCATCGGCATCGGCTCGTCCATCTTCCATCCGGAGGCCACCCGCATGGCGCGCTACGCGGCGGGCCAGCGGCAGGGGCTGGCCCAGGGCATCTTCCAGGTGGGCGGACAGTTCGGCGGCAGCCTCGGTCCGGTCCTGGCCGCGCTGGTCGTGGTGCGCTGGGGCCAACCCAGCCTGGCGGCCTTCGCCGTACTGGCGCTCATGGCCATGATGCTGCTCGTATGGATCGGCAGCAAACAGAAGGAGATAGGTGCGGCGTTCACGGCCATGCGCAAGAGCGCGAACGGCGGCGTTCCCGAGGCACGCCACGCGCCCACGGTCGTGGCCGTCAGCCTGGTGGTGCTCACGCTGCTGATGTTCTCCAAGAACGCCTACGGTGAGAGCTTCCGCTCCTTCTACACCTTCTACCTGATCGAGAAGTTCGGCATCTCCATCCCTGCCTCGCAGATGATGCTGTTCATCTTCGTGGTGGCGGCCGCCGTCGGCGTGCTGGTGGGCGGCATAATCGGTGACCGCATCGGGCGCTACCGCGTCATCTGGGTGAGCATCCTCGGGCCGCTGCCGCTGACACTGATACTCCCTTACGCCAACCTGTTCTGGACCGGGGTCCTGACCATAGCCATCAACCTGATAATGGCCAGCGCTTTCGCGTCGATCATGATCTACGCCATGGACCTGCTGCCCAACCGGATAGGCCTCATAGGCGGGCTGTTCTACGGCCTCAACTTCGGGCTTGGCGGCATAGCGGCCGGCATCCTCGGGGGCATGGCCGACAGCATGGGGGTAGAGGCCGTGTTCCGCATCTGTTCCGTGCTGCCGGCCGCGGGGCTGCTGGCGTGGTTCCTGCCTAGGATCGAACCTAAGAAGTAGCTGCTATCCATAAGGTCAAGGGGTTCCAGAAGCAGGGCGCGGCCGCTTGACCACGCCCTCGATCTTGGTGCGCCCGAGAAGATTCGAACTCCTGACCTTCTGATCCGTAGTCAGACGCTC
>JBIQNJ010000048.1:0-19832 GCA_044462445.1 Truepera radiovictrix
CAGCCGCTTGACAAGGTGCCGCCCCAAAACTAATACTGCTTGGGCTGTTGGGTCGTTAGCTCAGTTGGCAGAGCAGCTGACTTTTAATCAGCGGGTCGCAGGTTCGAGCCCTGCACGACCCACCACGACTCACCAAGTCGCACGGCCTGAGAGGCCCCTTCGACTAGCGGTTAGGTCACCACCCTTTCAAGGTGGCGGCACGGGTTCGAATCCCGTAGGGGTCACCAAAGTGGAGGCGCCAACGCGGCGCCTCCTCTTAATATCTCGGAGGCTTGAGCGGGTCACGGCAGCGGGGCCACCGCCCTTCGAGGGCGGCACCATCCATGACGGATGGGCGATTAGCTCAGCGGGAGAGCGTCCGCCTTACAAGCGGAGGGTCGGCGGTTCAAATCCGTCATCGCCCACCAGGACTCAAGGCGCGAGGCATCATTCGAATGATGCCTCGCGCCTTCAAATCGGGCACCGTCTACTTAAGCAACCAAGCGATCGTCTTATCCGCCAACCTGTCGAGCGCCACCACAGACATCTCCAGGTGCTCCTCCTCGGTGTCCTCGATCTTGTTGTGCGAGATGCCGTGCAGGCTCTGCGTGAACAGCATGACTGTGGGGATGCCGGCGCGGCATACCTCGGCGGCGTCGTGCAAGGGGCCGCTCGGCAGCCGGTGGCTTAAGCCCCCGGTGGCCTCTTTAACCGCCTCCTCGGCCATGTCCAGTAGCTCGGGGTGGAACGGCATCGGGTCTATGCGCCAGATGACGTCGGTGCTGGCCTCTACCCCACCCTCAGCGGCGAACCGCTGGCTGGCGGCCACCGCACGCTCGTACATGTTGCTAAGCGCCTGCCGGTCCAGGTGGCGCTGGTCCAGGGTTATGTCGCACTCGGCCACCACCGAGGTGACTATCCCGGGCCGGGTGACGCAGCTACCGATGGTGCACACACCCCCGAGCTCGTCAGTGATGTTGTAGATCTCCTGGCTCATCTTGCCGGCGGCCAGGAAGGCGTCGCGGCGCTTGTTCATGGGAGTAGAGCCCGAGTGCGCCGCCTGACCTCTGAACGAGAAGGAGTGCCGCTCGACGCCGAAGGTGCCCAGCACCACGCCCAAGGGCAGGTTCATGTCGAGAAGCACGGGGCCCTGCTCGATGTGCAGTTCGAGGTAGGCCCCGGCCTTGGCCAGCTCGGCATGAGCGTCGTTCATGCGGTCAAGGTCGACCCCGCAGCGCTTGAGGGCATCTACCAGCAGCACGCCGTCGGCGTCCCTGCGGTGCCGTTCGTCGTCGGGCACCAGGGTGCCGCCGGCGGCGCTGGAGCCCAGGAGGCTGCGGCCGAAGCGCGCCCCCTCCTCGTCGGCCCAGTCCACCAGGCGCACGGTCACGGGCGGGCGGCCGTTGTACTGCTCCTTGATCCGCCGCACCACCTCAAGGCCGGCCAGCACGTTCAGGCAACCGTCCAGCCAGCCGCCGCCGGGAACCGAGTCCATATGGCCGCCTAGCAGCAGCTCTACGTCGGACTCGCCCCTCAGGGTAGACCAGGTGTTGCCTGCGGCGTCCATGTGCGTATCCAGCCCTAAGGCGTCGGTCTTCTCGCGCAGCCAGCTCCTGGCCTTGAGCCACGTGTCGGTCCAGGCCACGCGCCAGGCGCCGTCCTCGTTACCGGTCAGAGCGCGGAGGTCCTTGAGCTCCTGCACAGTGCGTTTGGGGTCGAGTGGGCTCATGGGTGCTCCCCTTTCAGGCGGCGCGCCGCCTTATGGCCGGTCGGCCCGGCGCGTTCGCGGCGTCGGGGTCGGCAGAACAGCCGTGTCGTTAAAAACAGGGGGATTCTACCAAGAGCCGCCGCAGGCGCTCGTCAATCGGCCGAACTGAACACAGCCCGGTTGCGGCCGAGGCTCTTGGCCTTGTAGAGCCGAGCGTCTGCCAGGTCGAACAGCGCCTCGTTGTGACCGCCGGCCGCCCCGCGTGGGGCAAGGGGCACGACCTCGTTCAGGCTGGCGATGCCGATGCTGACCGTCAGCGCCAGCCCTTCGCCGTAGCTCGCCCAGTCGTGGTTCTCTATGCTCTCGCGCGCACGCTCGGCGATGACCGAGGCGCCGTAGCCGTTGAAGCCGGTGAGCAGCACCGCGAACTCCTCGCCACCCCAGCGCGCCACCACGTCCGTCTCGCGGAAGGCGTGCTGGAGCTGGGCTGCCACTTCCCTTAACACCTTGTCGCCAATGGCGTGCGAGTGGCTGTCGTTGACCGCCTTGAAGTGATCCACGTCTATGACCATGAGCGCCATGTCGTGGCCCTGACGCTGAGCCCGGGCCTCCTCCTCCACCACGCGCAGGCGGAAGTAGCGCCGGTTGAACAGCCCCGTCAGGTCATCGGTCACCGACAGGTCCTCAAGGTAGCGGGTGCGCTCGCGCAGCTCGCGGTTGGCGTCCAGCATCGCCTGCCGCGCAACGGCGTGCATCTCGCTGTCGCCGCTGACGGTAGACTCCAGCTCTAGCAGCTGCAGCCTGAGCAGCAGATCGCTCGCTTCGTCCTCCAGCTGCTCGCTCATCTCCATGTGTTCGCGCACAGCCTTGTAGGCCTCTTCGAAACGCCTCAGACCAGCCAGAGCACGCGCCTTCCGTTCCAGCAGCGCCGCCACACGGCTGACCTTAGTGGCCGCGCGGGTGCGCTCGAGCGCACGTTCGTACTGCCCCAGCGCCTCCTCGAAGCGGCCCTGCTCCATTAGGAAGTTGCCGTAGTTACCCCTGATCTCCTCCTCGAACGGATCTGCCTGACCGAGCGCCTCGATGGCCGCCAGCGCCTGGGTGAAGCGCGCCTCGGCCCTGCTCACGTAGCCGGCGCGGGCATAGCCGATGGCAGATTTGGAGAGGGCCGCCGCGTAGTACGAGCTGTTGGTCAGCTTCTCCTGCCACGCCACCCCCTCTTCGAACGCCTCCACGGCCTCTGGCACGCGGTCCAGTGCCAGCAGAGCCCGGCCCTCGTTAGAACGCGCCTGTGACGCCCGGAACATGTCGTCCTGCGCCACGAACTCCTCGCGGGCGCGCGTGAAGTAGCCCAACGCCTCCTGCGGGCGGTCGCGGTTCAGGTAGATGTTGCCAAGGTTGTTATGGAGGCTAGGCGGCACCGGCAGGTCATGGTTCTCGAGTACTGCCAGCGCACCCTGCAGGTGCTCGAGGGCAGACTTGGTGAGACCGTGGGAGCCGTAGAGAGCGCCCAGCTCCGTGTGAGCCCGGGCCTGGAGCGCCCGTCGGCCATGCATGCCGGCGAGCTCCAAGGCGTGCTGCCCGGCGCGGATGCCGGCGCCCAGGTCCTCTTTCAGGAAGGCAGACTTGAGGCACGCCAGGTTGGCCTCGATGAGCACCTCCGGCATGTCGAAGAGCTCGGTGACGCCGCCCTCGGCCATAAGCTGCGGCACGTGCTGGGCAGCGGCGAAGGCCTCGTCGGCGTCGTTGAGCGCCGCGCTGGCCACGGCGATAGCGGCTAAAGCGAGCGCGCTGACGGCGCCGCCCGGGCGCTCGTGCAGAGCCGCCCGCGCGTGCGAGATGGCTGCCTGCGGATCTTTGGCACGTAACTGCCACGCCAGGGTGGCCCTGTGAGCCGGCCCTAGCGGCCTGGTCATATCGGTATCCAAGATCACGTCGCGCATCGGTCTCTTCTCGTCTCCGGGCGAAGCTCGCTCGCCGACCGACCGGAGCTTGTACCCGGTGCAAGGTCGGCGAGAAGCGTAACGAACACTCTATTACACGATTCTTTTCGGCTACCCAGCGGGGTGGACCGTGGCGCGTACTTAAGGTCAGGTTCCGCGCGTAGCTTCTGTCAGCAGCGCCTGGGCCTGTCGCAGTACCGAGCCGGCATCGAACTCCACCCTGTGGCGCTTGAACGAGGTGAGCAGCGAGTTCACGTCCCTAGCCAGCAGCTCGCGGCTCTCCTTGGCAGCGCTGCTGGCGTCGAGCACCTGCGGCACGTCTATCAGCACCACCCTGCCGTCGTGCCACAGCAGGTTATAGGTCGAGAAGTCCCCATGAACCAAGCCGAGCTTGGCAAGGTCGAGCAGGATCTTAAGGCTCTGGTCGAGCGCCGAGCGCGCCTCCTCGCCAGCTAGCTTCACGTCAGACAACCTTGGGGCCGGCTCGTCGTCACGCCCGATGAACTCCATCAGGACGACGCTGCCGGCAGCGGTGCACTCTGAGACCTCCGGACCCAGGGCGGGTCTGGGAACCGGTATGCCCGCCTCCGTGAGGCGCCACAGGTTGAGGTACTCGCGCAGCACCCATATGCCCTGCTGGGCGGCCTGACCGGCCCGGCTGCGCTTCTTGAGTGCCTTCTCTATACGCTTGTCGCCTATATGGACGCCGCTCCAGTAGTTGGCGTCGTTGCGGAACGAGCGTGACTCCAGGTCGGCGTAGACCTTGGCTGCCAGGCGGTCGTCCCCGCGGCGCATGAGGTAAACGGTGGCCTCCTTGCCGCCCTTCACCTGGCCGAGCAACTCGTCGACGTGACCCCTCAGGCGCAGCCTCTCCAGGTCAGCATCGGCGAACACGGGGGCGCGGTCGTCGGCCTCGTTGGTCGGGGCCGCCACCAGCTCTGCCGCGGTTCTCTTGGCTTTAGGCTTTCTGCGTACCTTGCGGCCCTTGGGCTTGATAGCCCGGCCGCGCGAATCGACAGCTTCGCTATCGCCGTCGTCTAGCCAGTTCTCATCGTGAATCAGTGTTCTCCTCCAGGAAGATGGTCGGGTGGTACATGTTCGTGCGGACCGAGTTGACAGTTATGTTCGCCATTCTGACCACCGCCTTCCTGGTAGTTGCCCTTGCCCCGGCCAGCTCGCCAGGCTTCGACGATCGGCTCATGCGGGCTGCACCACGGAGTATGGGCGCTGGAGCACGGGCGTGTCAAGCGCGGCGCTTCCCTGTTAGCCTGTGCCATGATCCCGGTATTCGATGGCCATAACGACACGGTTCTCAAGCACCTTGACGACCCAGCGCGTGATTTCTTCGCGCGGCACGAAGACGGGCACATCGACTACGTGCGCGCCCAGGAGGGCGGTCTGGCCGGCGGCTTCTTCGCCGTCTTCTCGCCCAGTCCGGAGTTGCCGGCCAAGTGGGAAGAGGCTGTCAAGGTCGAGGGCCTGAGTTCGTGGCCGGCCTACGGCGCCATGCAGCTCTCGGACGCCGTCGTGACCACCAACGCGGCAGTGGCGACCATCCTCGAGTGGGCGGCAGACCCGGCGGGCCGCTTCCGGCTGGTCAAGACGACCACCGAGCTTGAGTCCACCCTGCGCGTGTGGCCGCAGAGCGGCGCCATGGCGGGCATCCTGCATTTCGAGGGGGCCGAGTGCATCGGTCCCGACCTGGCGGCCCTCGACGTGTACTACGCGGCCGGCCTGCGTTCGCTCGGACCTGTCTGGAGCAGGCCCAACCTCTTCGCGCACGGCGTGCCGTTCAGCTTCCCGTCCACCCCTGACACCGGTCCCGGCCTCTCCGCCCACGGCCGGGCGCTCATAAAGCGCTGCAACCAGCTAGGGATCATGCTCGACCTCTCGCACATGAACGAGAAGGGCTTCTGGGACGTGGCCGCCATCAGCGACGCCCCGCTCGTGGCCACGCACTCGAACGCCCATGCCGTATGCCCCAGCGCTCGCAACCTGACCGACAAGCAGCTCGACGCCGTGCGCGAGACGGGCGGCGTGGTCGGTCTCAACTTCGCCGTCGGCTTCCTCTCCCCCGAGGGCAAGTTCGACGCTTCCGTACCGCTCGACATCATGGTGCGCCACGTGGATCACCTGGTCGAGAAGCTCGGGATAGACGGCGTGGCCATCGGCTCCGACTTCGACGGCGCGGGCATACCCGCCAGCATCGGCAGCGCGGCCGGCCTGCAGAACCTCGTCGAGGCCTTGCGCGCCGCCGGCTACGACCAGGAGAGCCTGGAGAAGATCGGCTGGCGCAACTGGCTGCGCGTGCTGAGGCTCACCTGGAAAGAGTGACCTAGCGAAGGCCCTGCACGGCCGGCATGAGCGCGACCCGATGCGGCGGCCGGTCGGGCCTCACTCCTGCCGTACGGCCACCACCTCGCGCCGCCGCAGCGTCTCGGGCACGCGGTAGGCGAACCAGGTGGCCGCGCCTCCGCCCACCAGCCCCAAGGCCACACCGGAGACGCCGAGCCCGGCGGCCTGCGCCACGAAGCCCACCAGCAGCGGCCCGCCCACGAAGCCGATGTCTCCGATGAAACGCCAGAGCGCTAGGAACTCCGCCAGCGCCTCGCGCGGCGCTAAGTCGGAGCCCAAGGTCATCATGGTGCCGGTGGAGAGGCCGTTGCCGAGCCCGCCCAGCACCGCCACGAGCAACAGTGACGAGAAGCCGCCCGTGAGCGGTATGAGGGCCATAGCCACCCCCTGCAGCGCGAAGCTGGGGACGATGGCCGCCTTCCTGCCTAGCCGGTCCATGATCACGCCGGCGGGGTAGAAGAGCGAGAACTCGATGAGGCTGGCCACGCTGACGATGACGCCGACCGCGGCCACGTCCAGGCCCAACACCTGGGTGCCGTACAGCGGCACCAGCACCGTGCGCCCGGCACGCAGCACTTGAACCATCAGCTGGGCCGCGCCCACGTTCACGAGCGAACGGGCGCTCTTCTTGAGCACCGCCCTCGTCTCGCCGCTGCCGCGCCTGACGCTGGCGCCACCAGGGCGCTCTTCCTGGGGGAGCAGGACGGCCAGCACGACCAGCACCACCAGCACGACAGCCGCGTACAGGAAGAACGGCGCCTTGATGCCCCAGGCCAATGCCACCGCACCGCCGATGGCCGGCCCGATGAACCCGCCTAAACGGCTTACGCCGCCGAACAGCCCCATGGTCCTGCCGCGGTTCTCGCTGCGCGTCACGTTAGTCAGGTAGGCGTGCCGCGACAGGTTCCAGAGCGAGCCGCCGGCACCGCTGACCATAAGACACACCATCGCCAGCCACAGAGTAGAAGCGAGGGCCGCGCCAAGGATGCCTAGCCCGACGGTGGCCACTCCCACAAGCATGGCCACCTTGGGCTGCATCCTGGCAACTAGGTAGCCGGCCGGTGCGTCGGCCAGTAGCATGCCTATCGCCTCGGCCGCCAACACCATGCCTACGAGTGCGATAGACACCTCGAAGGAGCCGGCGAAGACCGGCAGCGTGGGCACGAGCAGCCCGTGGCAGAAGGCCAGCAGCGCAGCAGGGACGTAAAGGGCGAGGAGAACGCGACTCAACTCGACGATGCTATCACCGCCGTGAGGCGCCCGGCACCACAGACACACGGCCTAATGTCATGCTCTAGCCAGTGACCCGACCTCGCGGTTTCACCCGCACTTCAGTGGGCGCAGCGGCGCGCGCCGGCGGGCGTACTCGCGTATGAGAGCGCCCGCCGCCTGGGGTGTGCTGCGCCGCTACCTGCCCGGCCCCCGCTCTGGCGAGGCCCTGTCCGTCATCGTCACAGCGGCACTGGTGGGCGCGCTATCCGGCCTGGCGGCCGTCGCTTTCGACGTGTCGGTGCGCACGGCCGGTGAGAGGCTGGCGGCGCTGCCGGAGATGCTTGGGCCGTTCCTCGGCATGGCTGCCATCGTGCTGGCACCGACCATAGGCGGATTATTGGTCGGACCAATCGTGGTGCGCTTCTCACCGGAGTCTCGGGGTTCTGGCATCCCGGCCGTCATGTACGCCGTATCGAACTTGGGCGGTCAGGTGCCGCGCCGGCTTGCCTTCTGGCGGCCCTTGGCCAGCCTGCTGACGATCGGCTCGGGCGGTTCGCTTGGCACTGAAGGCCCTGTGGTGCAGCTCAGCGCGGCAGTCTCGTCCATCATCGCCACCCCTCTCAAGCTCAACGACGAGCGGCGTCGCATGCTGGTAGCAGTGGCGGCAGCCGGAGGCATCGCCGCTACCTTCAACACGCCCATAGCGGGCGTGCTTTTCTCCGTCGAGGTCATCCTCGGCGAGGTGCGTGCACGCTACTTCTCTTCGATCGTCATCGGGGCGGTCACCGCCACAGCGGTGTCGCGCGCCATCCTCGGCGACGCTCCGGCCTTCCCCGTGCCGGACTACGGCTTAGCCTCACCGTGGGAACTGCCCCTCTACGTGGTCCTCGGCCTGGTATGTGCCTTCGCCGCGCTGCTGTTCACGCGCGTGTTCGTGGGCTCAGAGAACCTGTTCGGGCGCTTCAAGATCCCGCCCATGCTAAGGCCGGCGGTCGGCGGCTTGGCCGTCGGGCTCATCGCCCTGGCCGCGCCACGCGTGCTGGGTCGTGGTTACGAGACGATAGGCGAGCTCCTGCACGGCGACGCTGCGCCGGTACTCCTGCTGCTGGCGTGGGTCGTAGCCAAGCTGCTGGCTAGCGGCGCCTCGTTCGGTTCCTGGGGGTCGGGTGGCATCTTCGCGCCCGTCCTGTTCGTGGGCGCGGGGGTGGGCGCCGCCTTCGGCCAGCTCATCGCCCCGCTCTTCCCCGACCTTGGTCTCTCCCCCGGCGCCTACGCGCTCGTAGGCATGGCGGCCGTCATGTCGGGCGTCACGCACGCGCCCATGAGCAGCATCGTCATCGTGTTCGAGCTGTCGGGCAGCTACTCGCTCATCCTGCCGCTGCTGCTGGCCGCCGTCATCTCCACGCTGGTGAGTGACGTCATGAAGCAGGAGTCTATCTACAACGTCATGCTCTCCCGCACCGGTCGAACCCTGCATAGGTTGCGCGAGATAGACCTTATGCAGACGGTCAGCGTGCGTGAGCTCATGGACCGCGACGTGCCCGGCCTGGTGGCCGAGCAGACCTTGGGCGACGCCCTGGAACGCACAGCCGCTCTGGGCGAGACCGCGTTCGTAGTGAGCCCGCGCGAGAGACCGGGCGAGATAGCCGGGGTTATAACGCTGGCCGAGCTAGAACGCGCCCGCCGGGCGAACCTGCCGGCCACCACACCGTTGCTGGACCTCGCCCGGCCGAACCCGCCGACGGCGCGGCCCGATGAGAGCGCCGGGGAGGCCCTCGAACGCATGGCTCGCCTCGACCTCGACACCATGCCCGTGGTGGCCCCACACGCACCTACCATCGCCGTCGGCCTGGTTACGCAGTCGAACCTGGTGCGCGGCTACTACCAGGCGCTGGATCGCGAACGCCTGCGGGAGCAGGCCAGCGAGGAGATGCGGCTGCGCGACCTGACAGGTCAGGAGATAGTGGAGATACGGGTGCATCCAGACTCCGCACTAGCGCGCCGCACCCTCATGGAGGCGCGGCTGCCACCTAACTGCGTGGTCGTGGGCATTCGCCGGAGTGGCCGGACGGTGTTCCCCAAAGGGGACACCACGCTGGAACCCGGCGACGTCGTGGTGGCCAACGTCGAGACACAGCGAGCGGGCGAGTTCAGGGCCTTGTTCCAGGGGAAGACCTAGGCGACATGCCAAGTGTCTGGTTCCGCACCCGGATGGCCTGCTCGTAGCGTTCTATCAGAGACTCCGTGGCTGCCCGCCACGACCAGCGCTCGGCCTCGGCGCGGCCGGCGCGCGCCAGGCGCAGGCGCTCCTCGTCGTCGGTGAGCAGCCGCAACAGTTCGGCGCCCAGGGCCTTACCGTCGCCCGGCGGCACCAGCACGCCGTTCTCACCGCTCTTGACGATGTGGGGAATACCGCCGGCGTCAGCGGCCACCACGGCCACCCCGGCGGCCATCGCCTCTATGGCCGCGAAGCCGAGCGTCTCGGAGTCGGAGGGGAACGCGAACACGTCGCCCGTGGCGTAGGCGGCGGCCAGCTCGGGGCCCTCGAGGAAGCCCGTGAAATGCGTGGGCGTGCCCTTGAGCTCCTTCTTGAGCCACTCCAGCGCCGGCCCGTCGCCCACCACCGCGAAGCGCACGTGCCGGCCCGCCTCGCTGCCGTGCAGCTGCGTCACTGCCTGCGAGAAAATGTCTACGCGCTTCTCGAACGACACGCGGCCCGCGTAGACCACGAGGGGTGCACCAGACTGACCGCCCGTCAGCCGCGAGCGCATCTCTGGCGTGGCCGCCTCGGGGTTGAACCGCCGGCTGTCTACCGCCTTGGGCCACAGCCGCAGGCGCCTGATGCCCAGCCCCCGCCCCAGCTCGACCATCTGCGGGCTCGTGGCCAGGTTCACGTGCGCCTGGTTGTGAAGCTCGCGGTCGATGATCTCCAGCGGTCGCTGGAACCAGCCCAGGTTGAGGCGCTGGACCACCTTGGGGTCGGTGTGGAAGCTGGCCAACAGCGGTAGCTGGCGCCGGCGCGCCACCCAGGTGCCCCAGCCGCCGAAGAAGATGGGGTTGATGACATGAACCACGTCGGGCCGGAAAGCCAGCAGCTCCTCGCCCAGCGCGTTTGACGGTCTGGCGGCAGTGTGCTCCGGGTACCACGGGAAAGGCACGCCCGGTGCCGACAGCACGCGGTGACCGGCGAACTCCTCCGGCGCGCCCGGCGGCGCCAGTACCAGCACCTCGTGGCCCATCTCCGCCAACGCAGACAGCGTGGCCACCAGTCTGGTCACCACACCGTCGACTTTAGGCAGGAACGTCTCGGTGACGAGAGCGATCTTCATGCGGACGTGCTTACGCGTAGCCCGCCATCAGGTCGTCGAGCGCGGCCGCGCTGGGGCGCAGGGCCTGGTCTGGCAGCATGGACAGCGGCGTGCTCGGCAGGTTGCTCAGCTCGGCCAGCGATGGGCGCTCGGCGTTGTAGTAGAGGATGCCCGTGAGCAGCTCGCCCGCCTGCTCCGCACGGCGGATACGGGTGATGGCCACCGTGGCGTCGTTGGGCTCGTAGTCGGCCTCCAGCTTGCGCAGGGTCATGCGCGAGCCGTCGTGCAACTCCACTACCTGGAACTCACCCGGGCCGTAGTCGGCCACGGTTATCTCCTCCTGAGCCGGGAAGAAGCCTATCTCCTGCAGCGCTATCTGGTGCTCGCGACCGTAGGCGTAGCTCTTGGTGCTGTCGGGCTCGTCGTTGAAAGCCACACAGGGGCTGATGATGTCTATAACGGCCGTACCCCTGAACGACATGCCGGCCTTCACCACCTCGCGCACCTGCTTGGCGTCGCCGGCGAAAGCGCGCGCCACGAAGCCGGCACCAGCGGCCAGCGCCTCGGTGCAGATGTCGATAGCCGGGAACGGGTTGGTACCCGCGTACTTGAGCCGCTGGCCGTAATCGGCGGTGGCCGAGAACTGCCCCTTGGTGAGGCCGTACACGCCGTTGTTCTCGACGATGTACACCATGCGCACGTTGCGGCGCATCATGTGCTTGAACTGGCCCAGGCCGATGGAGCCCGTGTCGCCGTCGCCGCTGATGCCGATAGCGCGCACCTCATGGTTGGCCTGCAGCGCGCCGGTACCCAGTGAGGGCATGCGGCCATGCAGGGAGTTGAAGCCGTGCGACTGGCCCAGGAAGTACGCGGGCGACTTGCTGGAGCAGCCGATGCCCGACAGCTTTATGACGTCGTGCGGCCTCAAGTTGAGCTCGTAGGCCACCTGGATGAGCTGGGCGGCCACGGAGTTGTGTCCGCAACCCTTGCAGAGGGTCGACGGCGCCGCCGCGTAGTCGGACTTGCTCAGGCCGAGGGCGTTAAGTTTAGGTGCTCGGTCCATGCTCAGGCTCCTCCACTGTTGCTCTCGATGTAAGGGGTCAGGCGCTCGACGACCCACTTGGCCGTGAGCGGCATGCCGTCCAGATGGGCGATAGGCTTGAGGCGTGCCGCGTACTCGGGCATCTCATCGCGCAAGATGGCCGTCACCTGCGCGTCGCGGTTCATCTCGATGAACACGATGTTGGGGTGGCGGGCCACGAACTCCCGGACCTCCTGGCCTATGGGCAGCGCCCTCAGGCGCATGAAGCTCGTCTGCACACCCTGCGCAGCCAGCTCGTCACGGGCTTCCTCGATGGCGTAGCGGGTGGAGCCGTACGCGATGATAGCCAGCTTCGAGCCCGGCACGTCTTCGGTATAGGCCGCCGGCACCAGCGTGCGCGCGGTGTCGAACTTGCGCGCCAGCCGCTTCATGTTCTTCTCCCAGTCGTCGGCACGCTCGGAGTAGCGGGCGTAATCGTCGTGGCCCGTGCCACGGCCGAACCAGGCGCCCGAAGGGTTCTTGTTGCCGGGCAGCGTGCGGTAAGTAATGCCGTCACCGTCGACGTCCTTGTAACGGCCCCAGTCGGCTAGGGCGGCCAGCTCCTCTTCGCTCAGCACCTTGCCGCGCTGGAGCGGCTGGCCCGGGTACTCGAACGGCTTGCCCATCCAGTTGTTCATACCGATGTCGAGGTCCGACATCACCAGCACCGGGGTCTGCAGTGTGTCGGCCAGGTCGTGCGCCTTGTAGCCGAACTCGAAGCACTCCTCGATGGACGAGGGCAGCAACAGCACATGCTTGGTATCGCCATGGCCGATGGTGTAGGCGAAGCCGACGTCGCCCTGGCTGGTGCGCGTTGGCAGGCCCGTGCTGGGGCCTACGCGCTGGATGTCCCACACCACCGCCGGCACCTCGGCGTAGTAGGCAAGGCTGAGGAACTCTGCCATGAGGGAGAGGCCCGGACCGCTGGTGGCAGTGACGGCGCGCGCACCGGCCCAGCCTGCGCCTACCACCATGCCGATGGCGGCCAGCTCGTCCTCTGCCTGTACCACGCTGTAGGTGGCGCGGCCCTGCTCGTCGTGGCGCAGCTTGGCCAAGAACTCGCGGAAGGCGTCGATGAAGCTGGTGGACGGCGTGATGGGGTACCAGCCCGAAACGCTGGCACCGCCGAACACGGCGCCGAGCGCCCCGGCCTCGTTGCCCGTCATAACGATCAGGCCTTCGGTGGCGTTCATGGGCGCCACCTTGTAGGGGTCGTTCTTGGGCAGGTTGGCCTGGGCCCAGTCGTAGGCTATGCGCACGACATCGAAGTTGGAGTCGACCAGCTTGGCCCGGGCACCGAAGTGGTGGGCCAGGGAGTCCTTTATGACGCTCAGCGGCACCTCGAGCAGGTGCGCCACCACGCCCACGTAGGTCATGTTGGCTATGTACTCTTTTATCTTGCCCTTCACGTCCACATCGGCCAGCAGCTCTTTGACCGGCACCGGGTAGTAGGTGAGGTCGGTGCGCTCGGTGCTTAGGCGCAGGTCGGCGTTGTAGATGACCACACCGCCGTACTGCAGGGTGGCGACGTCCTCGACCATGGTGTCGCGGTTGAAGGCCACGAGTATCTCTGGCGGCCTACGCGCCACGTAGCCCTGGTGGCTCACGCGGATGTGGTACCAGGTGGGCAGGCCCTGGATGTTGGAGGGGAAGATGTTCTTGCCGTGAACGGGTATGCCCAGCTTGAAGAACGACCTGAGCAGGGTGAGGTTGGCGGTCTGGCTGCCAGTACCGTTGGCCGTAGCGACTACCAGAGAGAAGTCGTTGACGACCACGGCCGCACCTTCCGGCGGCTGGGGGCGTACCAGAGTCTCGGTTTCACCCATGCCTTACTGCACCTCCCAAGACCGCCGCAACACGCCGGATGGTCCGGGGGCATGTTGCTGGCGTTTGGCCAATAGTAACGCCAACCACGGCGCCGAATGGCCTTGAGGGAGGCGCACCTCGTACCCACGGACCTACAGGGGGCGCGGGGCCTCAACCGGCGGGCTGTCGTAACACTGGCACAGGCTACGTACTCTCACGCACCGACGCACTGTGGCCAGCTGCGCTGCCGACGGTCGCTACTCAGGTAGAACGGTCTTGATGATGGCGGCGTCTAGCGCCTCGTAACCCGCCAGGTCGATGGTGTCGTACAGCTCTGCACGCGTCTGCATGCGGTCAAGCAGCCCCGCGGCGCTGCCGTCTCTCGCCAACGCGGCGTAAAGCTCGCTCTGCGCCTTGTTGGCCACTCGTAACGACGACACGGGCCAGATGACGATCTTGTAACCCAGTTCCTCGAACTCGTCAGCCGTGAGGTAAGGAGTGCGGCCGAACTCGGTCATGTTGGCCAGCAGGGGCACGCCGGGCATGGCCCGGGAGAAGGCGCGGAGGTCCTCACGCGTGGTGAGCGCCTCGGGGAATATGACCTCGGCGCCGGCCTCCAGGTAGCGCTCGGCACGTTTCAGCGCCCCTGCCACCCCCTCGCTGGCCGCAGCGTCCGTGCGGGCCACGATGACGATGTCGGTGGCCGCCCGGCGCGCCGCCACCACCTTGAGCGCCATATCGTCGGCGCTCACGAGGCGCTTATCGTTGAGGTGGCCGCACTTCTTCGGCAGAAGCTGGTCTTCGATGTGCACGGCGGCCGCCCCGGCCGCCTCGAACGTGCGCACCATCTGCATGACGTTCAGGGCCTCGCCGTAGCCCGTGTCGCCGTCCACCAGCACGGGTAGCCCTGCACGCGCCACCTGCCTGATGAAGAAGGCCACGTCGTCGATGGTCATGATGCCGAGATCGGGCAGCCCCATAGACGCGCTCATGGCGGCGCCCGACAGGTAGGCGGCCCGGAAGCCGGCCCTGGCAGCCTGCAACGTTGCCATGCCGTTGTGCGTTCCCGGCATGCGCAGTATGCCCGGCTGGGCCAGTAGCTGTCGCAGCCTCTCCCCCGGCCTGGCCTTGGGCAGGTCGGCGGCCACTAGGTACGGCACGCGGGTCTCACCTGTCCTTGAGCGGTACGAAGGTGCGGTCGCCCGGACCCACGTACTCGGCAGACGGCCTGATGATCGTGCCGTCGTGCCGCTGCTCCATGACGTGCGCCACCCAGCCGGCCACGCGCGCCACCACGAACAGCGGCGTGAACATGGCCGTGGGCACGCCCATCTGGCTGTAGGCCACGGCCGAGAACCAGTCGAGGTTCGGGAACATGCGCTTCTCGGCGTCCATCACGCGCTCGATGCGCTCGGCTATACGCCAGGTGCGCTCGTCCCCCGCTTCGCGCGAGAGCTCGAGAGCGGCCGCCTTGATGATGTCGGAGCGCGGGTCGCTTATCCGGTACACGGGGTGCCCGAACCCTATGACGACCTCGCGGTTGGCCAGGCGCGCCTTGATGTCGGCCTCGGCGGCGTCCTCGTTGGGGTAGCGCCGCTGGATCTCGTAGGCCACCTCGTTGGCACCGCCGTGCTTGGGGCCACGCAGCGCGCCGATGCCGCCGCACACGGCCGAGTACACGTCGGAGCCCGTGCCGGCGATCATGCGGCAGGTGAAGGTGCTGGCGTTGAACTCGTGCTCGGCGTACAGGATGAGCGACAGGTTCATGGCGCGCACCCAGCTTGCCTTCGGGGCCTTGCCGTGCAGGAGGCTCAGGAAGTGCCCGCCGATGGTGTCGTCGTCGTCGGAATCGACGTCTATGACCTGACCGTTGTGGCTGTAATGGTACCAGTACAGCAGCATGGAGCCCAGCGAGGCGATGAGCCTGTCGGCTATGTCGCGGGCGCCGGCGTCAGAGTGATCGTTGGCTTCGGGCAGCACGGTGCCTAGGGCCGAGACGCCGCTACGCAGCACGTCCATGGGGTGAGCGGCGGCAGGGGTGGCCTCCAGCACGTCACGGACTGCGGCCGGCAGGCCCCTCAGGGCGTGCAGGCGTTCCTTGTACACGCGCAGCTGCGCCGCGTCGGGCAGCGTGCCGTGGATCAGCAGGTGCGCCACCTCTTCGTACTCGCAGTTGGCGGCCAGTTCGCGTATGTCGTAGCCGCGGTAGCGCAGCTCGTCGCCACTGGCGCCCACGGTGGAGAGGGACGTGGTGCCCGCGGTTACGCCAGAGAGCGCAACGGATTTCTTCTTCTTGACTTCGCCGCCTACGGGTGCCGGGTCTGACAGCATCTCGTTCCTCCTACCCGGGGTTGGTTAGGGCCCCGGTGTGTTGCGCCTGGAGCATCGTGTGTGGGCGCGAGTTATGCCGCGCCCACGTTCGACTCCTAGAAGATACCCTCGGGAGCAGCCCTGCCCAGCTTAGCGGGGCTTACCACTACGTTCAGCTGCCGCACTTCGTCAGCGGTCAGCTTATCGAGCCTGTCTACCAGGTCGAGGAAGCGCTGCTGCTCCGTCTCGTCAACAACACCTTCGCACAGAGTGCGGAACTTCTGCACGTACTGCGGCCGCGCGAACGGCCTGGCGCCCAGCGGGTGGGCGTCGGCCACCGCTATCTCGTCAGTGATGGTGCGGCCGTCCTTGAAGGTGATGACCACCCGGCCGCCGAACGCCTTGTCGGCCGGGTCGTGCGAGTGGTAGCGCCTGGTCCACTCGGGGTCCTCTACCGTGCTGATCTTGCGCCACAGCGCCACCGTGTCTGGCCTGGTGGCGCGGGCGGGAGCGTAGCTGTGCTCGTGGTGCCACGCCCGGTCCTGCAGGGCCACGGCAAAGATGTACATGATCGAGTGGTCGAGGGTCTCGCGGCTGGCGTTAGGGTCGAACTTCTGGGGGTCGTTGGAGCCGGTGCCGATGACGTAATGCGTGTGGTGGCTGGTGTGGATGACGATGGACTCGATGTCGCCCACGTTGGTCACCTGCTCGCCCATGCGCCGCGCTAGGTCTATGAGCGCCTGGCTCTGGTACTCGGCCGAATGCTCCTTGGTGTAGGTATCGAGGATGGCGCGCTTGGGCTCGCCTGGCTCGGGCAGCGGCACGTAGTACTTGGCGCTGGGGCCCGAGAGGAGCCAGGCGATGAAACCGTCCTCCCCCTCGTAGGCGGGCGAGGGGGCGCCTTCGCCGCGCATCACGCGGTCCACGGCTTCGATGGCCATCTTGCCCGCGAACGCGGGGGCGAAAGCCTTCCAGCTCGATATCTCGCCCTTGCGCGACTGGCGCGTGGTGGTGGTCACATGCAGCGCCTGCTGGATGGCCTGGTAAGCCGTCTCGGTAGGCAGGCCCAGCAGGGCAGCGATGCCGCCGGCAGCAGAGGGGCCGAGGTGGGCTATGTGGTCAATCTTGTGCTCGTGGAGGCAGATGCCCTTAACCAGGTCGACCTGCAGCTCGTAGCCGGCCGCCAGACCGCGCACCAACGGCGCACCGCCAAGGCCCTTGGTCTGGGCCACAGCCAAGATAGCGGGGATGTTGTCGCCCGGGTGCGAGTAGTCAGCGGCCAGGAAGGTGTCGTGATAGTCGAGTTCGCGTACAGCCGTGCCGTTGGCCCAGGCCACCCATTCAGGAGAGTAGGTTTGGCTGTTGGCTACACCGAACACGGTTGCGCCGGGGTCACGGGGGTGAGCCAGCGCCTGAGCGCGTGCGGTGGCAACGGGGCCTCTCGCCAATGAGGCCACGGCCACCGAGGCGTTGTCGATGATGCGGTTGCCGATCATCTCTTCGACCTCGGGCTGTACCGCCACAGGGTCGGTGGCTACCGCGGCCATCTTCCAGGCCAGTTGCTCTTCGCGCGGCAAGTGCTCGGCAGACTTGTAGGTTCTTACTTCGTGTACTTTCATCGTTAGGGGCGAGGATATCACCCGGTTGAACATACTTACTGCCCAGACTGGCATCGAGTGAAAATCCTTGAACGACCCACTGCGTATAGGCCCGAGCGGACACACCAGCTATCGAGCGCTGACCCGCGACGACAACGACGCCACGCAGCGTTCAAGCTCCTACCGACGCGCCGCCAGCTCCAGTGCATACTGCGCTGCCAGCAGCGAGTGCAGAGCGCTGGCCTCGGAGGCAAGCGCGTTCATGTAAGCGAGTTCCGCCTGCGAGTAGGCAAGTTCAGAGATGGTTCCCGCATCGAGCCGCACCTGTTGAGCGGCCAGTTCGGACGCCGCTGAGGCAGCAGCTACCTTGGCGCCGCGGTAGCGGTTGGCGGCTGTAGACACGGACGCTTGCGCCCGCTGCACTTCACGAACCACCGCAGCCTCAACGTTCGCCAGAGCCTCCGTCGCAGACTCGACTGCACCCCGGGCAGCTTCTATCTCAGCGCGGGAGCTTAGCGCGTTATCCCTCGCAGCCAACTGCATCTGTGCCGCTTCAAGGTTGCGCCTTGCCGTGGCCACCCTGGCGCTGCCCTCAGGCGCGCCGGCCGCAACGGCCTCCACAACCTCGTCCGGCAGCAGGTCAGCCTCGGTCACGGGCGTCAGGTCGCCGATGTCCTGACCCAGCAGAGCCGCCAGCGCGTCGCGGGCGAAGTCCAGGTCGCTCTCCGCCTCCTGCAGCGTGCGCTGCTGACCAGCAACATCGTTCTCGGCCCTAGAGACGTCAGCCGGCGTTACAGCACCCGCTGCGAACCTCGCCTGGGTTGCCTGCAGTGTCACCGACAGGTTTCTAAGCTGGTGGTCGGCCAACGCCACCCGCGTCTGCGCCTGCAACACATCGGCGTACGCCAGCACCACGTCGCGCTTGGCGGTCTGAACGGCAACACCCAAAGCGTCCTCGGCCGCCGCAACAGTTCGTCTGGCCGCAGCCAAGGCCATCGGCGTCGTAGCCGGATCGGCCGAGGCCAGCTCCGACTCCCTGAGAGCGCTGGCGACACTCTCGGCTGCAGCCACTACGTCCGGGGCGTACTCGCTGCCGACCTGAAGGGCCGAGGCAAGCGTCAGGTTGGCAGCCGCCTGGGCCGCTGCGCTTGAGAACACCAGACCCAGAGCGACGAGAGCGGTAGCCACGAGGCTGGCCGAACACCTTGCCACATGCGTGAATGAATAACCGGGCCTAAGACCTGCCACCTTCAAATAAGTCATCAAGGAGCCTCCGTACCCTCAAGCCCGAGCACGAGGTCTGTCGATCGCTCTGCCGAGACCCCGACCGCCCGCGCAAGCGCCATGCTGCTCTGCAGCAAGCCCGCTTTGGCCGTGTTCAGTTCAGCGTTGGCCTGCGCCACGGCCACGCGCGCCTGTAGGACCTCTACCGAGCCTATTACCCCAAGGTCGTAGCGCCGCTGAGCCGACGCGGCAGCGTCCTGCGCCAGCGCGAGCCGCGTCTTGGCGACCTGCAGCCGAGACGCGCCCGCCTCGACCTGGGCCGAAAGCGCCGCCACCTCCACACCGGCACGAACCACCACCTGGTCTAGCCTGGCCTCGGCCTGGGCCAGGGCAACCTCCGCCGATGCCACACGTGTATCGGGCGGCCCAAGCGGCACCGTGGCACCGACACCGACCGTGGCCCTGACGGCGGGTCCTGACGTACCAGGTCCGACCGGCGCACCGGTAGAGGTAGAGAGCCTGCCACTGAGGGAGGGCGTGCGGTTCTGAGTGTCTATGCCCGCGCCGAGCGTCAGCGAGGTCGACCCGGAACTGCCCGAAAGAGAAACGCTGGCAGACACGTTCACGCCGCTGGCCCTCTGAGCCTGCGCCAGAGCGTCGGTGGCAGCCTCGATCTCGCGCCGAGCCGCACGCACGTCCAGCCGGGCCGCCAGTGCGTCGTCAGTGAGGCCGAAAGCCGGAAAAGTGCCAGAGGGGAGGTCGTCGGAGATGCCCGTAACGTTCACCCCCAACGCCAACGAGAGGTTCGTGAGCGCCGCAGCCACAGCGGCCTCAGCGACCCGCAAGTCCAGCTCGGCACTCGTATACGCCAGCTCGGCCTGCGCCACATCGCCCTCAAGCGCCGCACCCGCAGCGAGCCTGGAACGCGCGGCCTCCGCCTGCAGCCTCGCTATCTCCAATCGCACCAGGGCAACGTCACGCGCGGCCACAGCGGCCAGCCCGTCGGCGTAGTACCGCACCGCCTGCTGCACAGCGTCGAAACTAGCCACATCTACCGCCGCCTCTGCAGCAGCCAGCGCGCGCCGCGCTGCAGCCGCAGCGTCTCCGGAAGCGCCCCAACCCGTCCTCAAGGTGGCGTTCACGCCCAGTTCGAGGGCCACGCTGGTGCCTTGGCCGGTGAAGTCGGTGGTAGTCCTGGCGTCGCCCGAAGCGGTGGCAGATACCGGGTGAAGCGCCGCCTCTAGCGCTAGGCGCGCCAGCTCAAGCTGGGTCTCGGCGGCGGCGACAGGGCTTGAGACACGTGCCAGT
>JBIQNJ010000049.1:0-19720 GCA_044462445.1 Truepera radiovictrix
GCGGCCTCCAGGACCACCTGCACCACGGGCACGCCCGGCTGCACCATGAACACCCGGCTGTCTACCTCGTTTATGCGCAGGATGGGTGGCGCCACAGACTGCCGTGCGGTGGCCGCGCCCTGCAGCAGGGTGCGGTTGCGCGTCTCGTAGGAGTGGGTGGCGGTATGGAAGCGCACCGTGCCGTCTATACGGAAGCGCATGGGGGTATCGGTGAAGGCGCGCACCGCGGCGGTGAGCAGTTGCCTGTCGCCGGCCACGGAGGTCACCACGTCGAACCTGACGGGCACCGTGCCTCCGGCCTCCAGGTAAGCGTCCGGCGCCAGGGCACCGCGCATGACCTGGGAGCCCTCGAAGTAGGCGGAGAAGGTGATGGCGTCTATCCACACACCGAAGTCGTTGGGGTTGCGCAACTGCGCTCCGGCGGTGAACTCGAGCCGGTCGCCGGCACCCGGGGGGTCGAAGCGCTCGATGGTGGTGCGGCCCTCGACGAGTTCGAACTGCATGGGCAGCACGGAACTGATGGGCTCGGTGCTGCGGATCTCCGTGCGGGGAGCGCACGAGCTGACCAGCGCCGCCACCAGCAGACACAGCAGCGCGCCCCAAGGGGTACGGTTCTTCAAGGCCGGGGAAGGGCGCGTAGCCACGATGCGAGTTTACTACCCCGACCGGTCCGAACGGACATCGCCACGATAAGGGTGAAAGCCCTCACTATCGGGCCTCAGACGCACCTCGCTTAAGGCCGCTGCCATGGGAAGCGCGGCGTGCCGGCCTGGCCCGCCGGTTGCGGCACGAACACCAGCAGGGCCGCCACGAACGAGATGCACACCAGGCCGGTAGCGGTAGCGGCGAGCGCGTTGGGAGCGACATCTATGTCGCCCAGCCCGAAGCTCCATAAGAGGCTGGCGACCACGGCGTACGAGACGCCCGCGAAGAGTGGCGTCAACGCCGCCAGCCACGGCTGGCGCGTTACCCAGCGCCGGCCGAGCACCCCCACGACCACGAGCAAGGTTGCCGTCGCCAGGCCGAACGCCGCCAGCGCGGGCGTTGTGGCCCCTGCCGCCCACGAGATCCAGCCGAGGTAAAGTGCGTGCGCGAACACGGGCGCCAGCGACAGCGTGCATAGGAGCCCGAAACGGCGCCGCCCCACCACGCGGCGGAGAAGCAGGCCCAGCGCGGCGCCGACCACGGCCGCGACCAGTGCGAAGCGGAGAATGAGCCTCAACTAGATCACCTCCCTGACCATCACGGCCTGGCTGCGCCGCCTGAGCTCGGTGCGCAGGCGCTCGGCCCACGCCGCTGCCAGTTCAGGGTCGGCCTCGAGCATCCTCTGCGCCAGCTCGCGCGCCTGCTCGATTATGGCGACGTCGCTCACGAGGTCGCCGATCGTCAGCTCAGGCAGGCCCGACTGCCGGGTACCGCGCAGGTCTCCCGGCCCGCGCAGCCTCAGGTCCATCTCGGCTATCTGGAAGCCGTCGGCGTGCTTCACCACTATGTTCAGCCTCTCCCTGGTCTTGCGACTGGCGTCGCCTGCCACCAGTATGCAGTGGCTCTCGTGCGCGCCGCGCCCCACACGCCCGCGCAGCTGGTGAAGCTGCGCCAGGCCGAAGCGCTCGGCGTTCTCGATGACCATCACCGTGGCGTTGGCCACGTCCACACCTACCTCGATAACGGTGGTCGAGACGAGCAGGTCGATCTCGTGGCGCCTGAAGGCGGCCATGGCCTCGTCCTTCTCGGCCACGCTCATGCGCCCGTGCAGCACGCCTATCCTGGCCGCCTCGGGCAGGATCCGCCGCAGGTCCTCCACCAGGGAGGTGGCCGCCAGCACTTCGTCCAGCGCTTCGCTCTCCTCAATCAGGGGCGTCACAACGTACACCTGGCGCCCTTCCTTGATCTGCTGCCACGCGAAGCGGTAGACGTCGCGGCGCTTGGCGGCACCGAGCATGGTCGTGCTCACCGGCTTGCGCCCTGGGGGCATACCTTCTATGACGGTGAGCTCCAGGTCGCCGTAGGTGGTGAGCGCCAGCGACCGGGGTATGGGCGTGGCGCTCATGACCAGCACGTCGGGCATGCTCTTCAGCAGGCTGCGGCGCTGCGTGACGCCGAACCGGTGCTCTTCGTCTATCACCGCCAGGCCGAGGTCGTAGAACTCCACTCCGTCCTGTATGAGCGCGTGCGTGCCCACGGCCAGGTCCGCCTCGCCGCTGGCCAGACGCGCCCGGGCCGTGCGCCGCTCACCGGCCGACATGGAGCCCATGAGCAGCTCGCTGCGCACGCCTAGCGGGAACAGGTACTGCTGCAGGTTGGCGAAATGCTGGCGGGCGAGGATCTCCGTGGGCGCCATCAGCGCCGCCTGGGCACCGTTGCGCACCGCCACGTGGATGGCTGCGGCGGCCACGGCCGTCTTGCCCGAGCCCACGTCGCCCTGCAACAGCCGCGCCATCTGCATGGGCTTGCCCATGTCGGTGAGGATCTCGTCCAGGGCCTTCCTCTGAAAGTCCGTTAGCTCGAACGGCAGCGTGGAGAAGAACTCCTGCAGGTGCTCGCCCCTCACCTGGAACGAACGTCCGCCGCGGTTCGGGTCCCTGCTGCGCAGCACGGCCAGCTCGAAGAAGAGGAAGTCGTCGAACTTGAGCCGCTTGGTGGCGGCGGCCAGCTCCTCCTCGGAGTCCGGGAAGTGCGCCTGTCTGAGGGCGCGGTCCAGAGACACGAGGTCGTAGCGCTTGAGGATCGACCGCTGCAGGTAGTCGGGTACCGGGCCTAGGGCGTCCAGCAGCCGCCTTGCGGCGCGGCGCACGTAAGCCTGCGACAACCCTTGCGTGGTCGGGTATATGCCCACGATGCGGTTGAACGATAGCGACTCGGAGTCGTCGTCCACCTCGAAGCCCTGGACCATGAGCTCGGCCATGGAGCCCTTGCGCTTGACCTTTCCGCTCAAGATCAGGTTCACGCCCGGGTAGATCTGCTTCTCCAGCCAGGGCTGGTTGAACCACACTGCCGTGGCCTTCTGGCCGCGTGCGCCCCTTAGCGACGCCCGGAACAGGTGCATGCCCCGCTTGCTGCGCGAGCCTATGCGGCTCATGACCTGGCCGGTGATGGTGGCGGTCTGGCCGTCTTCCAGCGCCGAGTAGTCGGGCAAAGCGCGCCGGTCCTCATAGCGCCGGGGCAGGTGGAAGAGCAACTGTCGGTAGGTGCTTATGCCTATCTCGCCGAGCTTCTTCGGCGCCTGCGCCCCCAGCTCAACCGCTCGAGAGTCGAGACCTGCATCTAGGTCGAGCGGGCGGTCCACGAGAGCGAGTGTACCGAAGCGCGGTGGCGGCACCCGGAAGCTGCACCACCAAGAACGGTGAAAACGTTGTTAAGTACAAGGGCCGCTCACCGGTTGCGGCCTTCAGGGGCGCCCGCTTATGCTCGGTAAGTCCGACCCTGCGTGCTTCCCAAAGCACGAACCGAAACTGATGTCCTTAAAGGGAGTGAAGCATGAAGAGACTCGTCTCAGCAGTAGCAGCTCTAGTTCTGTTCGGGCTGCTCAGCGCCTCGTTCGCGCAGAACCTCGGCGGCCGCACGCTCGTCGTCGGCTCCGACACCACCTACCCGCCGTTCGAGACGGTCGATCAGGCCGGCGCCATCGTGGGCTTCGACGTCGACGTGGTGAACGCCATCTGCGAGCGCATCAACTGCGTGGCCGTGTTCCAGACCACCGCTTGGGACGGCATCTTCGCCGCCCTGGCCAACGGCGAGTTCGACATGATCGCCTCGGGCATCACCATCACGGCGGAACGCGCCCAGGTCGTCGACTTCACCGACCCTTACCACGAGGTCAACCAGGCCATCGCCGTGCGCACCGAAGATGGCCACCTCACGCTGGATGACTTCGTGAACGGCGACCTCATCGTCGGCTCGCAGAACGGCACCACCAACGCCATCCTGGCCGAAGAGATGTTCGGCCGCGACCGCGTTCGCATCTACGACGACTTCAACGCCGCCATGCTGGCGCTCATCAACGGCGACCTCGACGGCGTCATGATCGACGACACCTCCGCCGACAGCTTCGTCGAACAGTACGCCGGCTCGGTCGTGGCGGCCGTTCGCAACGTCGAATCCGGCGAGCAGCTGGGCTTCGCCGTGCAGCTGGGTGACGAACTGGTCGACGCCCTCAACGCCGGCCTGGCCCAGATCAAGGCCGACGGCACGCTCCAGGCGCTCGTCGTCAAGTGGTTCAGCGAGCCCCTCGAGGACTGAGCCACACTAGGCACTGAGTAAGTAGCGTGCAGCCCCGCCGCGACGCAGCCGCCCGTTCTCGGGAGTTCATGTGAGCTCCCGAGAGCGGCTGCGTCGCGGCGGTCCGCTTAAGAACATCCGCCCCAGCTATCTGATCCTCCTTACAGCAGTACCTTTCGTCATCTATCTTTTCGTAGCGAACGCCCGGTATCAGGCGGCCCTGCAGTTCCTCCTCCCCGGCATCGGCACCACCGCCTTCGTGGCGGTGGTCGCTTACCTTGTGGCCTCGGTACTGGGCCTTATCCTGGCCGGCCTGCAGATGCTCAGGCAAGGCGACAACACCGTTCGCAACTTCCTCGTGGGCAGCCTCATCCTTACCGCCGGAGCCGTGTTCCTCTTCACCCGGCCGCAACTGCAGTACAGCCTCGTCGGCGAAGGCGGCGGCCGGGTGGCCATCATCCAGGGCACGCCTCAGGGGGCTAGCGACCGGGTGCGCACCGGCGATTACGAGGGCAGCGTGGGCACGCTGCAGGTGCGGGCCGTGGTAGATGCAGAAGCCGCCCTGGAACGCCTGGAGACCGGTGTGGTGAGCGCCGCCTTCATACCGAGCGAGGCGGTGCCGCCCGGCGTGCCGGTCATCTACGAGACCTCGTTCCTGGCGCCGGCTGTGCAGAGACCGGCGCTGCTACTGGCCGTGCTCGGCTTCTTCGGTCTGGCGCTCACCTTCACCTCGTGGCAGAGCGGGCACCACCCGCTCCGTCTGGTGGCCGAGCTGTACGTGGACGTTCTGCGCGGCATCCCCATGCTCGTGGTCATCCTGTACGTAGGTTTCCCGCTCCAAGGGGCCATCAGGGACGCCACCGGCGGTCTGATAGACATGTCACGCCTGACCCGCGGGGTGGTGGGCATCTCGCTGGGCTACGCGGCCTACATGGCAGAGATATTCCGGGCCGGTATCGAGGCCATCGGCAAGGGGCAGACGGAGGCCGCTCGCAGCCTGGGCCTCTCGACCTGGCAGACGGCGCGCTACATCGTGCTGCCGCAGGCGTTGCGCATCGTGGTGCCACCGCTGGGCAACGAGTTCATCGCCATGCTCAAAGACACCTCGCTGCTGTCGGTGCTGTCGGTGCGCGACATAACGCAGCGCGCCCGCGAGTTCCAGGCGGCTAACTTCGAGGTGTTCCCCCCGTTCAATACCGTCGCGATCTTGTACATCGTGCTGACCCTCATGGCGTCCTCGTTGGCCAAGACAGTGGAGCGGCGCACGAGTTGGAACCGCTAAGCGTTTCCCCCGACGACGCCACGGCCGTAGTCGACCTGGCGGCAGTGCGCCACAACCTGACTGTCGTCAGGGGGCTGATCAGGCCCGGCACCAAGGTGTTGGCTGCCGTCAAGGCGAACGCTTACGGCCACGGTCTCGTGGCGGTCGCGGCCGAGTTGGAACGGGCGGGTGTGGATCACTTCGGCGTCGCCACGGCCGGCGAGGCCCTGGCGCTGCGCGAGGCCGGCATCAGCACGGCCGTGCTGGTGCTGAGCCCGGTGAGAGACAGGGCCACCATCTCGCGCCTCGCCGAAGCCGGTGTAGACGTCACGGTCACAGACGAGTCGTCGGTCGAGCAGCTTGTGGCGGCCGACCTGCCCAGGCGCCTTAAGGTCCAGGTGTGCATAGACACCGGCATGGGTCGGCTGGGGCTGGTCGAGAGTTCCGCCCCTCGGGTCGTGCGCCGCGTCGTGGAGCAGCCCCGCCTCGAACTCGCCGGAGTTTGGACGCACTTCGCCGACGCCGACGGCACGGACCCGGCCTTCACGCTGGGTCAGATAGACAGGTTCGAAACGGCCCTGGAGGGGCTGGAGCGTGAGGGTCTTAGGCCACCGCTGGTACACGCGGCCAACTCGGCCGGCACCATAGCGTACCCACAGGCGCACTACGCCATGGTGCGGGCGGGCATAATCCTGTACGGCCAGCACGCCTCGCCTACAATCCGGCAGCGCAGCCCGGCGCTGCGGCCTGCCATGCGGCTGGAGGCGCCTATCACCTTCGTGAAGCGGGTAGAGCCCGGCACGCCGATCAGCTACGGCTGCGTCTGGCGCGCGGCTCAGCCCACCACCATCGCCACGGTGCGCCTGGGTTACGCAGACGGCTACCCGCGGCAGCTGACCGGCAAGGGTTGGGCCGCGGTACGAGGCGTGCGCTGCGAGGTGGTGGGGCGCGTGTGCATGGACCAGCTGATGCTGGACGTGGGCGCCGTGCCCGACGTGCAGCCGGGCGAGCGCGCCGTGCTGTGGGGCGCCGGGGGTCCGGACGCCGAGGAACTGGCCTCTTCCTTCGGCACCATAAGTTACGAGCTTCTAACCGGAGTGGGCTCCCGCGTGCGGCGCGTCTACCTGCCCTGAGGCCTGCTCTTCGTCCGCGGGCTGGCTGTCGGTGTCCTCGTCGAGCTCGTCGTCACCTTTCTCGGAGGGCTCCTCAGAGGGCTCCTCGGAATGCTCCTCACGAGAGGCCAGAACGGTCAGCACGCGGCGCTCGTCGCCGCTCTCTACCGTGAAGCGAACGTTGCTGAACAGCACGGTCTCGCCGGGCTGAGGGATGCGGTCGAGTTCACCGATGAGGAAACCGGCAACGGTGTCGTAGTCGCCGTCCTCGTCGAAGGCCAGTCCGAGCGCCTGCGCCACGTCTTCGATGTGAGCGCTGCCCTGCAGACGGTAGCTGCCGTCACCCAGGTCCACCACGTCGTCTACTTCGTCGTTGTCGGTCTCGTCGTAGATCTCACCGGTGATCTCCTCGATGATGTCCTCGAGCGTGACCAGTCCGGCGGTGCCGCCGAACTCGTCGACCACTACGGCCATGTGGTTCTTGCGCATACGCATGTCACGCAACAGGTTCAGCACCGACAGCGTCTCAGGAACGTACTGCGCTACGCGGGCGATGTCAGCCACGCTTGTGCTGCCGATAGCGTCCGCGCGGCCCAGGTAGGGCAGCAGGTCGCGCGCGTACACCATGCCGATGATGTCGTCGATGCTCTCGCCGTACACGGGCAGGCGGCTGTAGCCGTGCTCCGTCACCAGCGCCTGCAGATCGGCGAGCGAAGCGCTCCCTTCGACGGCGATGACGTCTACGCGTGGCGTCATGACCTCGCGTACCACGGTCTCTTCCAGGTCTATGACGCCGCGGATCATCTGCTGCTCGGAGGGCTCGATGGCGCCCGACTCCTCAGCCGACCTGAGCATCATGCGCAGTTCGTCCTGCGACATGAGCGTGTCGGCCGTGGGCTGCAGCCGCAGCAGCTTGAGCACGCGGCCTGTTATCCAGCTGACCGCCAGCCCGAACGGGTACATGACGACCGAGAGGAAGTACACGGGCCGGATGACGGCCTTGGCCACCGCCACGGGGTGGTGGGCCGCGATGGACTTGGGCGTTATCTCGCCGAACAGCAGGATAAGCACGCCGGCGATGGCGGCCGCCACCAGCACGGCGACCGGCTCACCACCGCCGCGGGCCTGCACCTGGTGCAGCGTTATCACGGTGACCAGGGCTGTGAAGGCCACGTTCACGGCCGTGTTGGCTATCAACAGCGTGCTCATGAAGCGCGTGGGGTTGCGCTCCAGCACTTCGAAGGCGCGGCTGCCGGCTGTGCCCTCGTCTTTCAGCTCGCGGGCACGCCACGCCTGGATGGCGGTCAGGGCGGTATGGGAGGCGGCCATGAAGCCAGACAGCAGCAGGAGGAGCACGAGCACCAGCACCTGCATGACGGTAACGCCGGAGGAGTTCGGCACCACCACCTGCGCGAAGGCGAGGCTGCTGGCGATTATCGGGATTGTGAGCAGGGGGGCGACGCGCGTGAGGCGTCGCGATCGTTCCGGAGGGTTGTCTTCCATCAGTTGCCGGGATTGTAGCACAGCAACGGCTGTTCGTTGTAGGTGTGTAGTGCATACCACAAACGTCGTTAGTAACGGCGTAAACCTTCTCTTTGTGGGTGGTTCGCCTTCCAGCCTGCGCCCCTGGCGTTTGGGGTTATGCTCGCCAATCGATGGCGGCCGGGCGCCCTGACGGTGGCCGCTGCTGATGGTGTACCAAGGGGAGACATGGTGAGAAAAGGGTCGGTGGAATGAGCGAAGAGGTAGCCAAGAACGGCGGGATATACGTCGCCGTGGCCGGCAACATCGGTGCCGGCAAGTCAAGCCTCACCCGGGTGCTCTCACAGCGCTTCCACCTGTCCCCCGTCTACGAGGCAGTAGACGAGAACCCGTACCTCGAGGATTTCTACGCCGACATGTCTCGCTACGCGTTCCACTCGCAGATCTTCTTCCTCGCCTCCCGGCTGAAGCAGCACCTGCGGGAGGTGAACCCCGGCAGGCGCGTGGTGCAGGACCGCACCGTGTACGAGGACGCTGCCATATTCGCCCGGCTACTGCACAAAGACGGCGTGATGGACGACCGCGACCACGCCTCGTACCGCACGCTCTACCACGCGGTCTCCGCCGCGCTGCGCCCGCCCGACCTGCTCATCTACCTCCGTGCCAGCCTGCCCACCCTGAAGCGCCACATCGCCCAGCGCGGCCGCAGCTACGAAGCCGACATAGACGACGGCTACCTCACACGGCTGGGTGAGCTGTACGAACAGTGGATCGAGGATTACACCCTCTCCCCCGTGGTCGTCATCCCCGCCGACGACCTCGACTTCGTCAACCAGGAGTCAGATCTGCAGCGCGTGCTGGACCTGCTGGAGCGCAGCGGCCTCACGGCCCCCGTGGTCGGTTGACATGGGCCCGGCGGCTCCACAAGCGGGCACCGCCCCTCCCATCAACCTGGGAGCGCTGCTGGCCGACGCCGCGGCACAGGCACCTGAACTGTTCGCGGCAAGCGTCATGCCTAGCGCGGAGACCCTCCAACTCTTCGAGATAGCCGGGGTGGCGCAAGACCACCGCCGCCTGCAGACAGGCTTCCTCTTCGTGGCCCGCAAGGGTGAGAGGTTCGACGCGCATGACCATCTTGCCAGGGCGGTGGTGGCCGGGGCGGTCGCGATAGTAGGTGAACGCCCGCTCGAAGAGATCGGTCCCGTAGGTGCGCCGTACGTGCAGGTGAGCGATTCCAAGCGTGCGCTCCCGTTCCTGGCCGCGGCGTTCAACCGCCACCCCAGCCGCAAGCTGCGTGTCATCGGCGTGACCGGCACCGACGGCAAGACCACCACCAGCTACCTGACCCACTGGCTGCTGGCCGGCAGCGTCTCCTCTGCCCTGTCGAGCACGGCGGGCAGCTACGTCGGCGAGGCCGAGCTTCCTCCCGGCGAGGGCCACTTCACCACACCCGAAGCCACCGAGGTGCAGGCGCTGCTGGCTGAGTTCGTCGGGCGTGGGGCGACTCACGCCGTGCTCGAGTCCAGTTCGCACGGCTTCGCTCAGCACAGGCTGGACGCCGTGCAGTACTCCGTGGGTGTGTTCACCAACCTGACGTCCGAGCATCTCGACTTCCACAAGACGTTCGACGCCTACGCCGAGGCCAAGGCAACGCTCATGCGGCGGGCGCCCCTGGTCGTTCTGAACCGCGACGACGGCGCCTTCGAGAGGTTCGCTGCGGCCGCCCAGGGCGAGGTCGTTACGTACGGGGCGCATCCGGGTTCGGACGTGCGCATAGTCGGTGTCGAAGCAGGGACTAGCGGCCTCGCCGTAGAGCTGTCGGTACACGGCGCGACGGCGAACGCTTTCGTGCCGATGGTAGGCCTGTACAACGCTCACAACGCCGCCGCCGCGCTGACGGTGGCCGAGCGCGAAGGGGTGCCGCTTGACGTTGCCTTGGAGCGCCTGGCGCGCTTCCCGGGAGTGCCCGGACGCATGCAGCTGGTGGCGACCGCGCCCACTGTCATCGTCGACTTCGCCCACACCGCTGACGCCCTCAGCAAGGCTCTGGGTGCGGTAAGGCGCCCGGCCGGCCGGCTGATCGTGGTCATCGGCAGCGCCGGGGAGCGCGACCCCGGCAAGCGCGCCCCCCTCGGGCGGGCGGCCGTCGAGGGCGCGGATTTCGCCGTACTGACCGAGGAGGACAGCCGCTCGGAGGACGTCGCCACGATCCTCGGTCAGATGGCCCAAGGGGCCAGAGAGGCCGGGGCGGCCGAAGGCTCGCGGTTCGTGGTGGTGCCCGACCGGCGGGAGGCCATCCGCAAGGCCGTAGCCATGGCCGGCCCGAACGACATCGTGCTGCTGGCCGGCAAGGGCCACGAGCGCACGCTGGAGCGGATGCACGAGACCCTGCCCTGGGACGAGGCGGCAGAGGCGCAGGCGGCGCTAGCAGCGCTTAGCTGACGTAGCATTGTTGCCATGGCCAACTTTCGCGCTGTGGACATGATCCTCGCCAAACGTTCCGGCAAGGAACACACGGCAGAAGAGCTGACGCAGTTCATCGACGCCTATGTGGCGGGTGACGTCCCCGATTACCAGGTGTCGGCCTGGCTCATGGCCGTGTGCTGGCAGGGCATGACCGAGGCCGAAACGGCTGCCCTGACGCAGGCGATGGCGCGCTCAGGCGACCTCCTCGACCTCTCCAGCCTCCGTAACACCGTCGACAAGCACTCCACCGGCGGCGTGGGCGACAAGACCACGTTGGTGCTGGCCCCCCTGCTGGCCGCCATGGACGGCACCGTGGCCAAGATGAGCGGCCGGGGACTTGGTCACACCGGCGGAACCGTCGACAAGCTGGAGAGCATACCTGGGTTCAAGGCCAGCCTGAGCGAGGAGGAGTTCCTGGCGCAGGCGCGCAAGGTGGGAGTGGTGGTGACGGGTCAGTCGAAGGACCTGGCACCTGCCGACGGCCTGCTGTACGCCCTCCGTGACGCCACCGGCACGGTGGCGTCTCTCCCCCTCATAGCGAGCAGCATCATGAGCAAGAAGCTAGCCGGCGGCGCACACGCCATGGTGCTGGACGTGAAGGTGGGCTCCGGGGCGTTCATGAAGACGCCCCAGGAGGCTCGCGCCCTGGCCGAGACCATGGTGGCCATAGGCCGCCATGCGGGTCGTGAGGTGCGCGCGGTCATCTCCGACATGTCAGAACCGCTGGGCTTCGCTGTGGGCAACGCGCTCGAGGTAGACGAGGCTGCGCGCTGCCTCAAGGGCGAGGGGCCCGCCGACCTGCTGGAGTTGTGCCTGACCTTGGCCGGCGAGGTGCTGGCTGCTGCGGGCCTACCGAGCGACCGCGCACTGCTCGAGGACGCTCTGGCCAGCGGCCGCGCCTACGCCAAGCTGGAAGAGTGGGTGGCGGCGCAGGGTGGCGATGCGTCGGCCCTGACCAGGCTTGAACGTGCCCCTGACCAGTGGCTGTTGCGGGCTGACCGGTCAGGCGCGCTCGCACGTATCGATGCGCTGAGCGTGGGCCGCGCCGCCGGCGTGCTGGGCGGCGGTCGAGCACGTAAGGGCGACCCGATAGACATGGGCGTTGGCGTCGTGCTGCACGCCAAGGTCGGCGACGCCGTTTCTGCAGGCGAGCCGGTTGCCACCGTGTATCACCGGAACGGTCGCGGTCTGGAGCAGGCGCAGGAGTTACTCTCGAACGCCACCGATATCGCAGACGCCGCAGAGGCGCCCACCCTGATCCTGGTCAAGGGCATCGGGGCTTCTTAACGAGAGTGAGCCACAGAACCTGAACGCATACAGCGATTTGACAAATCTGAGCCTGGATAGCTACACTAATCTTTGCGTCTCAACGACGCGGGGTGGAGCAGTCTGGTAGCTCGTCGGGCTCATAACCCGAAGGTCACAGGTTCAAATCCTGTCCCCGCAACCAAAAAGCAAGCGTCACTCCCGGTAGCCTGGCTCCGGGAGTTTCGCTTGGCTCAGCGGCTGCCGGAAGTTGAACTAGGCTCCCGGTAACACCCGTTCATATGGCCCATAGGGCCTTGCTTAGGACGGGTTCAAACTATGCCATGCTCCTTCAGCACTTCTTGCTCGTTGCCCGCAACCCAGCCGAACACCTTGGGTGCGCCGCCTAAGACCTGCATGAGGTAGTGCACCTCGAAGTCTATGGCGACGTCGTCTCGTCCCTCGCGGACGTAGGTCGCCGTCCAGGCAACGTGAGCCAGGCAGTGAAGGTCATCGATACCCGAGACCCGTACACCCCTGACTCGCATGTCCTTCGTGCCGATGGCCCGGTAGTGTTCGTACCCTTGGCTCATGACGTGCTTGAACTGCTCGTCGTTCTTGCCGGCCATGACCCCAAGGGGAGACGCGGCGATGAACTCCGCGGCGTATAGCGAGGCCACCTCATCCATGCTCTGCTGTCCTACCAGCGCTCGGTTGAAGCAGTCGGCGTAGCGGTCGAAGAACTCTCTGATAGCAGCGTCCACGGTGCCAAACAGCATAGTCCTGTCCAGCACCCTCGCGGGCGTCTTTTACCGCGAGCAAGCTACCAGGCCGGCAACGGGTCCTCGAACGTGGACCACAGCTCCATCCCCGCCTCCACCTCCGCGTCTGTCAGAAGCGCCCACTCGAGGCTTCTATGGATCTCGGCATGGTCGATGCTCACGCCTATGAGCGCCAGTTGCTGTTTGCGGTCGCCCCACAGCTCGTGCCAGTCGCTCCGAACCTCAGCGCGCTCCTCAGCGTCCAGGTCGTTCAGGTCCTCGGGGGACACCGCCCACCACGTGCCTATGGGGTCTAGCAGATACGAAGGGCCGGCCTTGGAGAGCAGCCCGATGTACGCAGGTCGGTTAGCCAGCCAGAAGAGCCCCTTGGCCCGTATCACGTTCTCCATCATCGCCGAGTCCATGACCTCGGATAGCCGGCCCGGGTGGAACGGCCGCCTGGCCTTGAAGACGGTACTGGTGATGCCGTACTCCTCGGTCTCGGGCGTGTGCTCACCCTGTAGCTCCCTTATCCAGGCAGCGCTCTGAGAAGCGGCCTTCATGTCGAACAGCCCGGTGTTCAAGATACGGCTCGGGTCAACCTGACCATGCTCGATGCGTATGACCTTAGCGCCCGGGTTCAAGGCGCGTACATGCGCCTGGACCCCCAGCAACTCGTCGGCCGTCACCAGGTCGCACTTGTTGAGCAAGATCACGTTGGCGAACTCCACCTGGTCGGTCAACAGGTCTACCAGCGTCCTCTCGTCCTCGTCGTCACGCGCCTCCATCACTTCGCTGAGCTCGGCTGCGTTGGCGAAGTCGTCCAGGAAGCGCGAGGCGTCTACCACCGTGACCATTGTGTCTAGCCGGGCATGCCTGGCGAGGCGCTCCCCGTACTCGTCCTCGAAACTGAACGTCTGCGCTACCGGCAACGGCTCCGAGATGCCGGTGGACTCGATGAGCAGGTAATCGAACCTGCGTTCCCGCGCCAGGCGGCTCACTTCCTTGAGGAGGTCGTCCCGCAACGTGCAACAGATGCAGCCGTTGCTCAGCTCGATGACGGTCTCCTCCGTGCGGCTCAGGTTGGCGCCGCCCCGCTTGACGAGGTCCTCGTCTATGTTGACCTCGCTCATGTCGTTCACGATGACGGCCACGCGCATGCCGGCGCGGTTGTTCAGAACATGGTTAAGCACCGTGGTCTTGCCGGCGCCCAGGAAGCCGGAAAGGACTGTGGTCGGAAGCCGAGTGTCCCTCAAGCTACTGTTCCTCCGGTGAAGATGAAGGTGCGGTTCACGCCGACGCCCGTCATGGCGCCGCTAGACACGGCCTTGGCGATGTTCGCTGCGCCGTAGGTACAGTCGCCGGCAGCGAAGACCCCATCAACGCTGGTGGCGCCGAAGTCGTCCACCGCCACCACGGGACCGGCGTAGCCCTCCTCGATCCGGCACCCGAGCTTCTCTGCCAGATCACTGGCCTGTCTCGCTTCACTAGACGTGAAGATGCCGGTGAACTCCTCGGACCGGCCGTCGGCCAGTTGCAGGGTGGCGCGATCAGATACTGAGCTGATGGCCCTATCGTCGATCACGACCCCCAGCGCACCCAGGTGAGCCACTTCGTGCTGCTTCAGCTCGACCGAACCGTTGACGAAGAGCGTCGTGTTACCCCAGTTGGAGACCATGGCTGCGTGATGGTACGCATGCTCGCCGTTGGCGATCACAGCCAACCGGCCCAGGTTCAGCTCGTAGCCGTGGCAGTAAGGGCACTGGAACACAGTCACACCCCAGCGTTCGACCAGACCGTCGATGGCGGGCAGAACATCGGTCATGCCTGTAGCCAGGATGAGACGCTGAGCCGAATACTCGGTTCCGGCGTCGGTAGAGACGGTGAAGCCGGTGCCACGGCTGGCTGCGTTGACCACCCTGCCACTCCCCAGATGGAACGTCTCGTAGCGTTGTAGCTGGTCAACGGCATCTGCGACGATCGCGGCAGGCGACCTTCCATCCTGTGTGAGGAAACCCTGCGAGTTACCGGCGAAGCGGTTCCTTCTGGCGCCGCCGTCTAGCACGAGCACCCGGCGCCGGGCTCGCACCAGCTGGAGCGCCGCCGACAGCCCTGCGTAACTGCCACCGACGATCACGACCTCGAACCGAGAAGGGGCCTCAGAACCCACGGTAAGGCTGACCCTGAGCCGAAGCCGTCATGGCTTCACCTCGCGAAACAGAACGTGCTTCTTGAGAACCCGGTCGTACTTACGCAGTTCTAGTTTGCCTGTGGTGTTGCGCCGGTTCTTGGTCGTAGCGTAGGTGCATCCGGTACCTTCAGTGCTGCGGAGCAGGATCTTTATTCGGGGCCCGTCTTTCGCCATGTCTCGTTCACTCCCGTACCACCATTGTTGAGATTCTATTCTCAATAGTGGTGAGGGGAGATTATCCAACCACGGTGGAGCTGTCAACCAGCGTCAACCAGCCTCAGCCCGCGCCTCGGCCTCCAGCAGCGCCCGCTTGCGCTCCACACCCCAGCGATAACCGGAGAGCTCGCCGCCTAAGCGCACCACCCGGTGGCACGGTATGGCCACGGCTATCCTGTTGGCGCCGCACGCCTGCGCCACAGCCCGCACCGCCTTTGGTTCGCCTATCTCACGGGCCACATCCGTGTACGTGACGGTGCTGCCGGCCGGAACCCGCCGCAACGCCTGCCACACGCGTTGCTGGAAAGCCGTTCCACGTATGTCCAGGGGTAGGTCGAGGCCGAGCTGCGGCGCCTCCACGAAGCCGACCACCTGGGCCACCAGCTTCTCGAACTCGGGATCGGCGCCTATGAGGTTGGCCTTGGGGAACTGGTCCTGCAGCTCTTGCACCAGTTCGTTAGGATCATCGCCGAGGGAGATGGCGCAGATGCCCTTGTCACTCTCAGCCACCAGTAGCGCCCCGAGCACGCATTGCGCCACGGCGAAGCGGATGTCGGTGTCTTGGCCCCCTTGTTTGTACGTTGTCGGTGTCATACCCAGCACCTCGTCAGACCTTTCGTAGAACCTGCTGCTAGAACTGAAACCCGCGCCATAGATAGCGCTGGTCACTGAACTGTCGTCATCCCTCAGCTCGCTCCGGACGCGGCGCGCACGGTTGGCCGCGCCCCACTGCTTGGGCGTGAGCCCTGTCACACGCTTGAACAGCCGGTGCAGGTAGGAGGGGCTAAGGCCCATGGCAGCGGCCAGCTCCTCAAGCTTCGGCGGCTCGTCGGCGGCCTCTATCAGCCTGCACACCTCGGCCGCCGTCGCAGCGTTGGCCTCCGAAGGCGACCGGCCTTCGGGCCTGCAACGTAAGCACGCTCTGAAGCCTGCGGCCTCGGCCTCCTCCGGGGTGTCGAAGAACCTCACGTTGCCGGGCTTGGCCGTTCGCGAGGCACACGAGGGCCGGCAGTACACGCCGGTGGTCGTGACCGCGTAGACGAAGCTGCCATCTGCTGCCTGGTCGCGGCTCACCACGCTCTGCCAGCGTGGGTCCTTGTCCGTGGGGGTCGGCACGTCATCCTGTGGCTCGTCCCGCCTACCAGAGTTCTTCACTCCCGCACGCCGCGTCCCAGAGTTCGTCACCTTAGCCTCACCTCCGCCCTCTGGGCTCACACCGAGTGTATTCACCGAGACCAACTACAGCACCCCGTTCCTTGCTCTCGAATCTCGCCACCGGCACACAGACACCACTGGTGCTCGCTGAACCGCTACCGAAGAGCCTGTCCAGACTGCTTGAGACCCCTACTGCACGGGTTACGATGCCAGCCTTGGCGTTGACGCCAGGCACCAGGTTGGAGACGTGAACACACAAGCGAGTCAAACCCAGGCGCCTGCCCGCAAGGGTCCGCGCATGCTGTCGCCGCTGGCGCTTCTCGGCGTCGTCGGCGCCCTCATGACCATGTCGGCGCTCGCCACAGACGTCATGCTGCCCGCCTTCCCCGCCATGGCCAGCTTCTTCGGCGTGAGCGAGGCCACCATCCAGCAGGTGGTCAGCGTGTTCATGATCGGCTACGCACTGCCGCAGCTGCTCATAGGCTCGCTGGCCGACCGCTTCGGTCGGCGCCGGGTGCTGCTGGCCGGCCTAGCCGTGTACTTCGTGGGTTCGCTGGTGTGCCTGCTGGCACCGTCGCTCTCGGTACTGCTCGCCGGCAGGTTCGTGCAGGGGCTCGGATGCGCCGTCGGCCCCATCCTCTCTCGAGCCGTGCTGCGTGACCTGTACAGCGGCGCACAGCTCGGGCGGATGATCTCGTACGCCTCGATCGTGTTCTCGGCCGCGCCGTTGTTCGCTCCCAGCCTGGGAGCCCTGATCCTTCGCGTCTCCTCGTGGGAGGCCCTGTTCGGCTTCCTCCTGTTCGTGGCGGTAGCGCTCTCGCTGCTCGTCCTGTTCATACTGCCCGAAACTCTGGCCAGGCCCGACCTGAACGCCTTCAACCTCAGGGCTGTCGCGAGGAACGTCGTCATCATCCTTAAAGACCCGCGGTCCGGTTGGTCCATCACCTTCCTCACCTTCATCTATGGCGGCCTCATCGCCTACCTGCTGGCGTCTCCCAGCATCTACACGGGCCGCTTCGGCCTCGGCCCCGCCGCGTTCGCCATCGTGTTCGCTCTCGTGGCCAGCGTGAACCTCTTCGTGCTGCCGATCAACGCACGACTCCTCCGCAGGTACGAGCCGTGGCAGATAGCCAAGGTGGCGGTGCCGGGCTACCTGATCTCCGGGCTCGTCCTCCTCGGGCTCGACCTCACCGGCGTGCTGACGCTGCCGCTCTTCGTCATCTGCATGTTCGCGTTCTTCGCCTCGTTCTCGTTCATGATGGGCAACGGCACCACCATGGCCCTAGACCCGCACCAGCACAGAGCCGGCCTTGCGTCCGGCTTGATGGGCCTGCTGCAGATCGCCCTCGGCACCGGCCTGGGCACCGTCATCGCTCACTACGCCACGGCCAACCCGCAGGCGCTGGCCGTAGGCTTCGCCGTACTGGGCGTGCTGGCCTACCCGGCGCTGCTCATGGCGCTGCGCCGCCGGCAGCCTGCAGCAGAGCCCTCCGCCTGAGCAGCGGCTAACATGGAGCCACTAGTGAAAGGACACTCGTGCCAACTGACGACCTGATGACGACCTCCGGCAGCGAAGCAGAGGAGCCCACGCGCTCCGGTTTCGTAGCCATAGTCGGCAAACCCAACGTGGGCAAGTCCACGCTGCTCAACACCATGCTCGGTGTGAAGGTGGCACCCATCACACCGAAGCCGCAGACCACGCGCCGCGGCGTGCGCGGCGTGTACACCGAGGAGGGGCGCCAGCTGGTGTTCGTGGACACCCCGGGCTTCCACCGGGGCGGCAAGTCGGCGCTGGACCAGGCCATGCACCGCGCCGTAAGAGACGCCATAGAGGACGTCGAGGCCGTGCTGTGGGTGGTAGACCTGCGCAGGCCGCCGAACGACGAGGACAAGCAGGTGGCGCGGCTCCTGAGCAACCTGCGCGAGACCCCGATCATCCTCGTCGGCAACAAGGTCGATGCGGCCAAGTACCCGGAGGAGGCGCTGCAGCTCTACAAGGACCTCGCCCCGCAGGTGGAGCGCACCATCGCTATCTCAGCGCTTAACGACCCCAACGCCGTGTACGCTCTGCGGGCCGACCTGCTGGACCGGCTGCAGGAGGGGCCGTTCTTCTTCCCAACAGACATCCGCTCCGACCAGTCGCGCGAGGAGTGGGCGGCAGAACTCATCCGGGAGGCCGCCATGATCCACCTGCGAGAGGAGCTGCCGTACAGCGTGGCCGTTCAGGTGATCGACTGGCAGGACCCGGAGGAGGAGGGGCGCCCGGTGGTCATAGCGGCCGAGATCTGGGTCGAGAAGAGCGGCCACCGCCGCATCGTCATCGGTAAGGGCGGCGCCATGATCAAGGAGATCGGCAAGATGGCGCGGAAGCAGCTGGAGATCTTCATGCAGGAGCGCCTGTTCTTAGAGCTGGAAGTGGTGGTGCGCTCCGACTGGCGCGAGGACCGTGAGGCCCTGCGCGAGCTCGGCTACGAACCTTGAGCATCGCTGCCCGCTGGCGCAGCATCCGGCGCCTCCCGGCTCCGCGCGGGCGTGACCCCATGCCGGGCGTGTACGAGCTGGCCGACGAGAACAAGCTGATCATCTACATAGGGCAGTCCGCTACCGACGTACCGGGCAGGTTACGCCAGCATCTGGCCAAGGGCGGCTGCGTGGCCCAGCGCGCCGCGTACTGGCGCTACGAGTACAGCCGCGTGCCGCAGGCTAAGGAGGCAGAGCTTCTGGCCGCTTACGTGGCCACACATGGCCGGCTACCGCCCTGCAACACGGCCACGCCCCTTGTTCGCGATGGTCGCAGGCGCGCCGCGGAACGGTTCGGCGCCGGCTCGGAGTGACGGCTCTTCGTGCCCCAGGCGAATTGGTCCGACCTTAACGTCTTCTCACAACTTCTCAGCAACGCGCTGATAACGTGACCGATGCCAGAAAGCCCCATGGCTATCGCTTTAGAGTGAAATCACCAACTTGTAGGCCGCAAAAGCCCGTGTTATAACCGGGCAGGCGAGGAGAAACAAACATCTTCTCAGAATTCGGTTTGGAGGGTTTGAATGCGCAAGTTCCTGATTGCCCTGATCGCCGTTGCCACCCTAGGTGCCGGTACAGCTTTCGCGCAGAGTGGTTACTGGGCCGGCTTCAGCGTCGGTTACCCGGGTGCCGCCCTGCACTTCGGCCTCGATGACGTGACGCCGAACCTCTCGGTGCGCCTCAACGCTGGCTACAACTACATCGGCAGTGGCTTCTCGCTCGGCCTTGACGCCCTGTACGACCTGGCCATCGACACGGGCTCTGCCCCCATCGACGTCTACGTCGGCGGCGGCGTTGGCCTCGGCATCGGTGCCGGCATCGATGTTGCCATCAACGCCTTCATCGGCGGCGAGTTCCGTCTACATGACGTGGGCTTCTCCCAGGGCGGCGTGTTCCTCGAAGTCGGTCCGTCGTTCTCGCTCAGCCCGTTCGCCTTCGGCGTGATCGGCCGCTTGGGCTTCAACTACCACTTCTAAGCAACCGTTCTAGTCAGCAATACCCTGTAACCGGTCGTCCCTCGAGCAGTGCTCGAGGGACGATTACTTTGTCGGCTGCCCGTAGTGATGCGTGACTGCCGGCCCATGCTGGGTTC
>JBIQNJ010000050.1:0-18875 GCA_044462445.1 Truepera radiovictrix
TTGTACTTAAGCGCACAAGCAGGGGCCGGCACCATCTGCGGCGCCGGCCCCTGCACTTCGTAGCGGTCTGGAACGGCTACTCGGAGTCTACATCCCCATCGCCGGAAGCTTCGCCAGCGGCATCGTCACCAGCGGCATCGTCGGTAGCAGCATCGTCAGCAGCTTCATCGTCGACTGCGCCAGTGGCCGAATCGGCGTCGTCCGCCGCGGCCGTACCCGCGTCATCGGTGGCGCCCTCCGGCTCGGTAGCCGGCGCAGAGAACGTGGCGCCAGGGAGGTCGAGGCCCGAGATGCTGTGCTCGACGATGTCGGCGGCGGCGCGCTGCTCATCGAGCCACGCGCTGCGCTCCAGCTGACGCTTCTGGGCCAGCAGCTGAGCCTCCACCTGTGTCCTCACGTCCGCGAACAGCCGCGCGCGCTCCGGCACCCGATCGGCAACGAGCACCACGAACAGCTCGCGTTCGGTGACGGCGTCTTCCGACTCCTCGGCGTCGGCAGACTCGTCAGTCGTGCGTAGAACGAGAACGTCGGAGATGTCCAACGCGGAGCCGGGCAGGGTCTCGAACGCCTGCGTGCTGAACAGCGCGGTGTCGAGCTCTAACTCCAGGTCGCCCGGCTTGACGAAGCCGAGGTCGGTGGCGGCGCCGCCGTTGGCGCTGGAGGCCGCTTCGGCATCGGTGCCGCTCAGTAGCGACTGCCGGAACGCCACCGCACCGGCCTGGCTCTCGAAGTCGTAGCGCGTGACCGCGGCCTCCGGCTGCAGCGTGAAAGCCGATAGGTTGGCGTCGTAGTAGTCGTTCAGCTCCTGCTCGGTAACACTCAGGTCACGGCCTATGTAGTTGAGGGCGGCCTGGGCGATGCCCGCGCGCGTGCCCACGAACGGCACACCCAGCGACCCGGCGGCTTGGTAGGCCACCTCGGTGTCGATAACCTGGCTGAGGACGGTGGGCTTGAAGAGGCCGACGATGAGGTCAGCGAACTCAGGCGTGAGGCTCTGCTGGATCTGCGGGTTGGTGTAGAGGGCAGCGTCGAGGTCAACGGCGCTGATCTCGACACCGTTCACCTCGGCCACGACCGGGTTGTTGAAGCTCAGCTCGCTGGTGGCCGGGAAGGTGAGCACGGCCTCGTCGCGCAGACGGTCGAGCTCTGCCTCGACGATGCCCGACTTCTTGGCGTTAAGAGCGTCCTCCCGCACGGTCTCCGCCACCTCTTCGAACGGCCTGGTGGCGGCGCCAAGGTACTCCTCCACCTTCACTACGAAGTAGCGCTGGTTGGAGAGCACCACATCGGTGATGCCGACCCCGCGGAGCGCGAAGGCGGCGTTAGACACGTTGGTCGGAAGGGCCGGCCGGCCCACGGGGCGCGGCTCGGTCTCGCCGGCGGCGGCGCCTATGGCACCGTCACGGTCGGCCAGGTCGAGGCTGTACTCGCGCGCGAGGGCGGCGAAGTCGGCGCCGTCCATGGCGCGGCGGCGCAGCTGGTGCGCCAGGGTCTCGTCATCCACAACTATCTGGCGAGCGAGGATGCGCTCCTCGGTCTGGTAGCTGGTGAGGTGAGACTGATAGTAGGTCTCCACCTCTTCGTCGGTCACTTCAACGCTGCCTACCAGGCGCTCTTCGAACTTGCCGATACGGAGCTGCTCGTGCAGGTACTCCCGGAACGCCTGGTCGGTGAAGCCCGCGCTGGCGATGAGGTTCTGATAGGCGCGGTCGTTACGGCCGCCGGCCACACCGCGCTCCTCACGGAAGTCGTTGACCGCGGTCCGGATCTCACCGTTGGAGACGTTGATGCGCGAGGCAGCCTGCTGCAGGACGACCTGCCGGGCGAGCTGGTCGACGAGGAGCCGGCGCAGGTCTTCGCCGACCTCGCCTTCGGTTACGGCCGAGAACAGCGCGTTCGAGCGCGCCTGCTGAACGTCGGTCTGGTAGACGTTCTGGCCGTTCACGGTCATCTCGACCGGGCCGCGCGCCGAGGTGTTGGCGCCTATCATGCTGAGGCCCGGGGTGAACGAGATCACCATGCCGGCCAGCAGGCCGATCGAGACGGCCCACAGGATTATGGTGGTGGTGCGCTTGTTGAATCTCATCTTTAGGTCAAACCCTCCCGGAGCCCCTTCGAGGCCTTGCCAAACGGGCCCGAAAGCTGAGGCTTGCTGCAATCGTCTACCTTAAGTTCGCTGCCTAGGGTGCCGACCTTGCCCGAGGCGCCCTCCAAGAGGGCTGACGGACGCGGCGCCCTGCCGAAAGCGTCGGCAGCTAAGAGCACGCCCCGGAGTGTACCAAACCTAGCTGCGAAAGCGTGACAACGGTCATGCCCGCTCACGACGCCGTGACATTACGCCGTTCTCCCTAGTCTGCCCCGCCGCGGGCGGCCACCTGCTACAATCTGACGTTGTTCGTGCATCTGCCGGGGGCCAGCCCTCGCCACGCATGCACGCCACGCAACTGCATGCGCCCGTAGCTCAGCCGGATAGAGCGTTCGCCTCCGGAGCGAAAGGCCGCAGGTTCGAATCCTGCCGGGCGCACCACCCTCCTGTCACAGACCGCGCAGCGTTGCCTAGGCTCACCACTCCGGCAGCGGCGGCTGCTCAGCGCGCACCCACGGCTGCTCTACCTCCAGGCCGTCGCCGCTGAACACGTGCGCCACACGGCCCTCGATCTTCAGGCTCACGGCGGCCACGTCGGCCGGTTGCGTCAGCGTGTAGAACAGCTGGTTCAGCCTCGCCGCCATCAACGCCGTGCCGCCGCCGGCCTCGAACTCTCTGCTGAGGTCGACGGTAAGGACTCCCCCGACCAGCTCGGCGGCCAGCACCCGCGCGTCGCCTGGCACCGCTGTGAACAGGCCCGAGTCTGCGCTCGGGCCCGCGCTCAGCACCTCGACCTGCCGCTTCACGCGCTCCACCGGGTCGTACCGCCCCACGATGTCGTGTACCGGCTCGAGCGTGAAGCTCGTGCCGAGGTCGCGCACGAAGTACACGGTCATGTCGGGCAGGCGCTGCAGCGTGCGCACGGCGATGGCGCCGAACAGCGCCAGCAGGAGCAGCAGCGCCAACGCGACCACCCGCAGGACGACGGTCCTCATGCCACCACAGTAGCGCGCGTCGGGGCTGCCGGCTCAGCCTCTGCGTATCGGCAGGTACCTGGGCTCCCACATGGCGGCGGCCACGGCCTCCGTCACGTCGCCGGCGGGACGGTTCGTGGCCACGCCATCGGAGATGGCCTGCGTCACCACAGCCACGGCCACGTGCTTGCTGGCCCTGCGCATGGCGTCGACGCGCGGGTACACGGCCCCCTCCAGCAGGCGCCCCGGGTCCGTGTACTCGCTGAGCGCCTCGGCCGCCGCCGTGAGCATGTCGTCTGTGATGGTCTTGGCGCCGGCCACAAGCGCGCCCAGACCCAGCCCGGGGAATATGAAGGCGTTGTTGCCCTGGCCGATTATGTGGCGCTTGCCGTTGCGGACCACGTCGGCGAACGGGCTGCCCGTGGCCACCACGGCCGTACCCTGGGTCCAGGCGAGCACCTCCTCCGGCAGCGCCTCGCTGTTAGCCGTGGGGTTGGAGAGCGGGAACACGATAGGCCTGGGGCTGTTAGCGGCCACGGCCTCCACCAGCTGCTGATCGAAGGCGCCCGTTTGACCCGACAGCCCGATGAGCGCCGTGGCCTGAGCGTTCTTGACCGTCTCGAGGAGTGTAGGCAGGGTGCCGGCCACCTGCCACCCCGCAACGCGGGACGGGTCCTGCGCGACGTCGTCCTTGTAGGACTCCAGGCCGGGGCGGCCGCGTATGAGCAGGCCGCGCGAGTCGATCATGAGCACGCGGGCGCGCGCCTCGTCCCTCGTGAGCCCCTGCTTCACGAGGCCGTTGATGATCTGCTTCGCCACGCCCACGCCGCCGGCGCCGGCGCCATGGATGACGAAGGTCTCGTCTGTGAGCTTGCGCCTGGTCATCCTCGAGCTGGCCAACAGGCCGGCCAGGACCACGGCGCCGGTGCCCTGGATGTCGTCGTTGATGCTCGGCAGCTCGTAGCGGTAGCGGTTGAGGACGTCGAAGGCCTTCTGCTTGCTGAAGTCCTCCCACTGCAGCAGCGCGTTGGGGAAGCGCTTCTTGAAGGCCGTGACGAAGCGCTCGACGAAGTCGTCGTACTCCTGGCCCACAAGCCGCTCGTGGCGCATGCCTAGGTAGAGCGGGTCGTCGAGGAGGTCGGCCCTGTTTGTGCCTACGTCGAGTTCGATAGGCAGGGTGGACGCCGGATCGATGCCCGCGGCCGCCGTGTACAGCGACAGCTTGCCTATACATATGGCCATGCCGCCGAAGCCCTGGTCACCGATGCCCAGGATGCCCTCCGAGTCCGTGGCTACGGCTAGGCGGATGTCATCCAGCGGCAGCTGCGAGAGCACGTCGTCCACCTTGTCGATGTTGGCGGTGCTCACCACGAGGCCACGCGGCCAGCGGTAGATGAGGCTGAAGTTCTGTACCGCCTCGGCCACAGTGGGCGTGTAGATGATCGGCAGCATCTCCTCCAGATGCGTCTCCAGGAGGGCGTAGAAGAGAGTCTCGTTACGGTCCTGGAGAACGCGCAGGTAGATGTGCTTGTCCAGCGCCGATTTCACGCGCGAGAAGTTGGTGTAGGCGCGCTCCACCTGCTGCTCCATGGTCGACACGTGGGGGGCGAGCAGCCCCGTGAGCCCGAGTTCCTCCCGCTCCTCGGCCGTGAAGCCGGAGCTCTTGTTGAGTAGGGGTAGGCGCGTGATCATGTAGCCGGACAGCTGGGTAGCGAGGTAGGGGTTGCCGTGCTCGTCGACGCGTCTCTCGAACTGCTTCATCAGACGTTCTCCAGGTGCGCACCTCTAGTGTGGGCGCGCAAGAAAGTATGTGCCTGCCAAGACCGGGCCGGCGCGGGGTTTACCGTGGTTATGAGCCCGACTACTGCCCAGGCCCGTCTGGGGGCAAGGGCAGGATCTCCGTGCTGGGTGCCGGGGTCGAAGGCTGGCTCGGGGTGGGAGCCGGCGCGGGGATGGGCACGGGCTCGTGCTCCAGATCTGGCAACGCGTTGGGGTTGCCAGGGATGCCGGCCAGGCGCCTGGCCTCGGCGGCGAAGAACTCGTACTCGTCGTTATCAGGGTCCAGCTCGAGCGCCTTGGCGTAGGCCGCAGCCGCGGCCTGATAGGCGCCGACCTGGAACTCCACTCGACCGAGCTGACCCCACGCGGCGGCGAAGCCGGGCGCCACCTCGACAGCGGCGCTGAAGCCGCTGCGCGCGCCGGCCACGTCACCTACCTGGTACGCGGCCATGCCCCGTTCGAACGCGGCGCCGGCCTCGGGGCCGAAGGCCAGTTGCTGCTGCGCCAGCTGTATGAACCAACGCGCACGCGCGTCGTCGGGATCGAGGCGCAAGACCTCGTGCCACAGCCCCATGGCCTCCTCGGCGTGACCGGCCTCCTGGCTGGTGCGGGCGGCCCACACCCAGGCGTCCACGTAGTCGGGGTTGTGTGTGCTGGCGCTCAGGAAGAGCTGCTTGGCGAGCTCCAGGTCGCCCTGCTCGTAGGCGCTCTGGCCTGCGTAGAAGTCGTTGGCGGCGGCCACCCCCCACGTGATCTGCGTGCGGGTCACCTCTAGGAACCAGGCGGAGCGTGCATCATCAGGGTGCGCTTCAAGAGCCGCCTGCCAGTACGGCAGCGCCGAGGCGGGCCGGCCCGCCTCGAACGCGCTGCGCGCGGCCCATACGGCCGCATCGGCGAACGCCCGGTTGTGGTCCAACGCCATGCCGAACTGTTCGAAGGCCGCGTCCAGGTCTCCTGCTTCGTACGCCCTGATGCCGGCACGGTAGGCCTCGCTGGCCTCCACACCCACCTCGTCCCGCTCCCGGCTCAGTTCGAGGAAGAACCGCGCACCCTCGTCGTCCGGATCCACCAGCACCAGGCGACCCCATATCTCTATGGCCTCGGCGGTGTCGCCCTCCTCGAACGCCATGCGGGCGAGCCACCGTAGGGCCTCCGCATGGTCGGGGTCGAGCTCCAGGAGCGCCGCGTAGTAGTCGCGGGCCGAGGCGAAGTCTCCTACCTCGTAGCGGGCGAAGGCCAGTTGGCTGAGGGCGGTGGTGGCGAACTGGGTGTCGGTCGGGTACTGGGCTATAGACTCCGGCGCCAGACCGGCCGGCGGGCTCTTGCGGTCCTGTATCTGACCGCCCTCGGTCACGTAGAGGTTCCAGTAGCTGTTGGTGCGGCTGTGCCAGCCGAGCGAGCCGTACACACGTGCGGTCAGCGAGTAGTCATCAAGCAGAGCGGTGCGTAGCTGGGCTCGCGCGGCCGCGTCGGCCTCATGGACCTCGGCCATGGCTGTGCCCGCCACGGCCACTGCGGCCTCGGCCAGGTCGACGGCAGACCGCCACAGCGAATCATCGGGGGTGGGCGCTCGTCCCAGGTCCGTGTTGAGGGCTGCGGAATACGCGCCCTCGGCCGCCTCGTAGGCCGCCAGGAACACGGGTAGGAAACCAGAAGCCACTTCGCTGTCCTGGCCTGCGGCGCTGGCACCTTGCGCAGCCGCTGCGGGCACACCCACCGCCAGTAGGGTGACGAGCAAGGCGCGGCGCAGTGGCCGCCCACCTGACCACCACCTGCCGAGTCTTACGAGCGTGCCGACTCCCCGCACAGCCACTAGCGCGAACGCGCCGTTAGCCATACGACCTCCTGGCCCGCGCGCACGAAGTACAGCAGGCGCTGCGCGCCGTCGGGGCCTACGTAGACGATCTTGGTATGCGTCTCGGCGCCGGCGGGCCCCTGAGCCGTGAACTGCGACCGGCTCTCCTCGAAGTAGCCGGCCACCGCGTACGCCGTGGTGACCTGATGGTCGATAGCTCCGGCGAGGTTGGTGGCTACACCGCCAAGGGTGTAGGCCTCCCAGTCTGTCCAGGCCGAGGCGCCGTCTACGCGCCGCAGGATGTCGTCGACGCCGGCGCCGGTGGCCCTGAGCGTGCCGCTCGGGAACCGCACCGCGCTGTTGAACTGGGCCTGGATGGCGGTCACCGTCATGACCTCTGCCAGTAACTGCGCCCGTACACCACCAAGGGTCAGCGCCGCCAGCACCATCACCAGCGTGAGGGCCGCCTGCCTGAGAGCGCGCAGCGAGGCTGCGCCTTCGAGAACATGGCGTGGTGAACGGGAGCCTAAGCTCGACATGACGCAAGTCTAGCACCGGTTCGATGTAGGCTTGGAATCATGTTCCAGAGCTTAGGCGATCGCCTGCAATCAGTTTTCGACGGCCTGCGCGGCCGTGGGCGCCTGTCAGAGGCAGACGTTAAGGCAGCGCTGCGCGAGGTGCGCGTGGCGCTCCTCGAGGCAGACGTGAACCTCGAAGTAGCGCGAGAGTTCACCCAGCGCGTGCAAGAGAAGGCCGTCGGCTCCGAAGTGCTCATGTCGCTCAACCCCGAGCAGCGCGTCATCGCCATCGTGCACGACGAGCTGAAGGAGGTGCTGGGCGGCAAGGCCGTGCAGCCCACCCTCAAGGCGGACGGCAACATCTGGCTGCTCATGGGCCTGCAGGGCGCCGGCAAGACCACCACAGCCGGCAAGCTGGCCTACCGCTACAAGTCACAGGGGCGGCGCGTTCTGTTGGTGGCCGCCGACACGCAGAGGCCCGCCGCGCGCGAGCAGCTGAAGACCCTCGGCAGCCAGATAGGCGTGCCCGTGTTCGAGGTGCTCGACAACGAGAGCCCGGCCGCGGTCGCGACCAGGCTCAAGGAGCACCTGCGCAAGGACTTCCGCGACCTGGTGATCGTGGACACCGCCGGCCGCCTGCAGGTAGACGACTCCCTTATGAGCGAGCTGGCCGAGCTCAGCACCAGGCTCGAGCCCAGCGAGAAGGTGCTGGTGGTGGACGCCATGACCGGTCAGCAGTCGCTGCCCGTGGCCACGGCGTTCGACGAGCGCGTGGGCGTGTCGGGTCTCATCATGACGAAGCTCGACGGCGACGCCCGTGGGGGCGCCGCTCTGTCTGCCAAGCACGTGACCGGCAAGCCCATCTACTTCGCCGGCATGAGCGAGAAGATCGACGGCCTGGAGCAGTTCTACCCGGACCGCGTGGCCGGCCGCATCCTCGGCATGGGCGATGTCCTGACGCTCATCGAGAAGGCCAAGCAGCTCGAGGACGACGATGACGAGCGCGAGATGCGCAATCTGGGAGACTTCACGCTGGAGGACATGCTGACCCAGATGCGCAAGATCAAGCAGATGGGTTCGTTCACGGACGTGTTGAAGATGATCCCCGGTGCCAACAAGATGCTGCCCGCCGGCGCCAACATCGACGAGCGCGAGATCGGCCGCGTCGAGGCGATCATCTCGAGCATGACCGAGAAGGAGCGCGTGGCGCCGCGCATACTCAACGCCAGCCGCCGCAAGCGCATCGCTCGGGGCTCGGGCACGAGCGTGCAAGACGTCAACCGGCTGATAAAGAACTACGAGGAGATGCGCAAGATGATGAAGCGCATGGGCAAGCGCCCGCCTGGGCGGGGCAGGCGCGGGCTGAGGGCCTGAGGGCCGCTCCGTTGGCCCGAACTTACTCGGTTCGCCGGCTAGGTTGCGTGGTTAGCCTCTAGGCCATGGCCCGACCTGCCCACTTCAGCTAGGCGTAGGCTTGAACGCATCGCACTCGGCGAGCGGGTTGTAGCTGCAGTAATCCCGGTTCGTCAGGTGTGCATCATGGTTGGTGTGCCTAAGAGCAGTTACTACCGTTGGCGTAAGCAGCCTGGCTTGTTGGGCCTGACGGTCTGAAATAGCGACCGTCTTCATGAAAGGCCTCATAGAAGCAATACCGTCAGCATCAAGAACCACTGAAGTTGACAACGGCAGCGAGTACGGGGGCGAGTTCGAGAAAGCCTGCCAACAACAGCACATCAGCCTGTTCACCATCCCACAAGCCACCCCAAGCATGGTGTAACGGCGTCACAGAGCCTGCCACGAAGAACAGTACGCATACGAAAGCGAAAGCGCCAACCGGCAGCAAGATCAAGCGGCCCTGGACGCCTACGTTAACTACTACCAACCAACTCCGGCCGCATTAGGCGCTCAATTACATTAATCCTAACGACTACACTCAAGCAAAGAACCTTCTGGAATGTCCCAACTAGGCTAAACCAATACAATCGCGGTTGAAGTGCACGTGCTGGGAGTCACAATGCTGCGTATCCTATTTCTCATAGCCGCTCTGCTTTACTCGGCAGTTATGTCCTCCTGCCAGGCAGGCAACGGTGAGCGCCTGCAGGGCGGCCAAGAGAATATGCTCGGGATTTCTTTGCCCGACGGTTTCGAAACGACTCGTGAGGTTGCTGAGGCGATCACCGTCTTGCATGTTTATTGTGGGCCGTCCTACGAGAAGTTCGATTTCAAGAACTCTCCTGCGCCTCCCGGGGAGGTCATGGAAGCTGTTCTGGCGCGACTGGTGGATTCTGGATACAGAGTGCAGTGGATTTTCGACCAGTTCCTAGAGTACGAAGGCATCGTGATAGTGACAATCTTCAGCCCTACCGGAGAAGAGGCTTACTACCTCTTGTTCGATTACGACAGGAGGCTATTCCATCCAGTGGGGCCGTGCCCTGCTCGCCCTTAGCAGGAACCATAAGGGTTTCGTGGCGTAACTTCTCTCACGCTCCACTCGCGGGAAAGAGCGTCTCCACAAAGCCCTGTACAGCTCACCCAGCTACCTGACCGCCAACGAGAATACGCAAGCCAGGAACTTCCAAGAGTGCCCCAACTAGGATGAACCAGTACGCGCGTTTGTGTAATCAGCCGGCTACGTGTACACTGGGTGGCTTGACGTGGGCACCCCTGGGTCGGCCCGCGGCCACATACCGAGAACCACGACTATCCAAGTCACGGAGGAAGTTAGAACACTATGGTCAAGATCCGCCTGATGCGCATGGGCTCCATGAAGAACCCGCACTACCGCCTCGTCGTCGTCGACGGTCGCACGAAGCGTAGCGGCGACTACATCGAGCAGATCGGCTACTACGATCCCCGCAACACCACCGAGGACAGCCTGCGTGTTGACGTTGAACGCGCCACCCACTGGCTCGCCAACGGTGCCCAGCCCACCGACACCGCTCTGCGCCTCATGGAGAAGAAGGGCGTCGAACTGCCGGGCAAGCTGCAGGCCAAGCGCCGTAGCACCTACGTGAAGCGCCACGAAGCGTAATACCTAGAGCAAGTACAACCCAGTGCCTCTAGGCACCGCAGCCGTTAACCTGTCAGCCGTTAACCTGTGTTCTGAACCTATGTTCTAGCGGAGGAGTCATAGATGCCAGCCGACCTGGTCACGTTCATCCTGCAGAACCTAGTTGCCGAACCTGACAAGCTCGATGTTCAGGTGGCTGGCGATGGCCGCAACGTGCGTATAGAGGTCACGTGTGCAGAGGACGACGTGGGCCGCATCATCGGCCGCGGCGGCCGGCTCATCAACGCCGTGCGAACGCTCGCCCGGGCCGCGGCAGACGGCCGCCAGCGCGTCGAGATACAGCTGCTCGAGTAAGCAGATCGCTTGATCGACCCGACCGCTAGCAAGCCACCAACCGGTTACATCCAGATCGGCCGTCTGGGCCGCACCTTCCAGCTGGAGGGTGCGTTGCGGCTGTTGCTCGATGACGCCGTGAGCTACGAGGGTGAGACAGACCCCGAGCCCGTGGGCGTAAGGGCCGTGCGCGCCAACGGCAGTGTGTTCGTGAGTTCGCTCGGTAGCGTGCGCGTGCGCGATCTGTACGAGAATGGCGGCGCGCTACTGCTGAAGCTCGAGGGGGTGCGCGACCGCAACGCGGCGCAGCTCCTGGTCAACGCGTCGGTATGGGTCGACCCTGGGAAGCTGCCGGCGGAGCTCGCCGAGGAGCTGGCAGACGAGGCGGAGGCCGGCTCGGCCGAGGAGCGCCTGGAGGGTCGACCCGTTCTGCTCGATGGCAAGCGCGTGGGTGAGGTCAGCCGCGCCATGCTCGCTAGCCCGAACCCGGTGGTGGAGGTGACGGCCGACGGCTCCCACACCAAGTCGCTCGTGCCGCTCGCGGCTCCGTATGTGGAGATCACCGAAGAGGGCGTGATAGTCACAGACCCGCCCGCAGGCCTGCTCGAACTGGGCTGAGCCCGCAACAGGCTAGGTCGGGGGCAAGGCTCCGGGAGCCGCCGCCACCTAGCGGCTGCGATAGGCTGACACGATGCGCTTCACCGTCTACACCCTCTTCCCCGACCTTATAACCCCCTATCTGCAGGAGGCGCTGCTGGCGCGCGCCGTGCGGGCCGGCCTAGTGAGCGTGGAACTCCGCGACCTCAGGCGCTTCGCCGGCAACCGTACGGGCCGCGTGGACGACACGCCCTACGGGGGCGGTGCAGGCATGGTCATGCGGGTAGACGTGGCTGGCCAGGCCGTGAACGAGCTTCGGCAGGACGAGCCCGCGCCAGACGAGATCATCCTCCTCTCCCCCGCCGGCACGCCGCTGACGCAAGGCTTGGTGCAGGAGCTGTCCGGCAAGCAGCACCTCGCGCTCATATCCGGGCGTTACGAGGGGTTCGACGCCCGCACGGAGCGGCTGGTCACCCGGGAAGTGTCACTAGGCGACTACGTGCTCATGGGCGGCGAGCTGCCCGCACTGGTACTCATCGAGGCCGTGTCCCGGCTCTTACCGGGCGTCCTGGGAGACGCTGAAAGCCACGTGCACGAGTCGTTCAGCGCCGGCATCCTCGACTACCCGGAGTACACGCGGCCACCCGAGTACGAGGGCATGGCTGTTCCCGAAGTGCTGCTCTCCGGCCACCACGGCAACGTGGCCCGGTGGCGCCGGCAACAGGCTCTGAGGCGCACCTTCGAACGCCGCCCGGAGCTGCTAAGAAGCGCGCCCCTCACGGATGAGGAGCGCGCACTGGTAGAGAGCTGGCTGGACGAGGCTTAGCTGCTTGTTACTGGGCCTTCACCTTGTCGATGACGAGCTGCGTGATGTCGAGCGACGGGTCGGCGTACACGACCAGACCGAGGTCGGCCGCCGTGAGAGAGTCGATGACCATGGTGTAGTTGAGCTCCTTGGCCAGCTCAGCCAGAGCGGCATCCACGGCCGCCTTGGCGGGTTCCGCGGCCGCCTCGATGTCGGCCTTGGCGCGTGAGTCGACGGACACGAGGGTGGCTTGCAGGGCGCGGTAGCGGTCGGACTCGTCGGCCGTGAGCTGCTGGCCGCTGGCGACCTTCTGGTCGAGCTCGCCGAGCTTGGCCACCAGGTCATCTATGTCGGCGCGGGCCTGAGCCATAAGGGCGTCGATCTGAGCCCCGCTCGAGTGCGCGTGGATTGCGGCTGCCGAGTTCAGGTACACAACCCTGGAGGGCTGGTCCTGGGCAGTCAAGTTGGATGCGAACAGCGCCACCAGAGCGGCAGCAACGATACCGAGCAGGGTGAGTCTTCTCATAGCGGAGGCGAGTTTAACACCGCGATGATGAGAAGCGCCGTCGAAAGGGCGCTCAAAGTTGCTTACCAATTCTGAATACTCTTCAAGGCTTCAGGCCGCAGGACCCCGCGAATGACGCCCTTCCTCCTCGTCGTCGCGGGCGTCCTCGGGTCGCTCATCGGCTCGTTCGGCAACGTCGTCATATGGCGGGTGCCGCGCCGCGAGTCAGTCGTTCACCCCGGCAGCCACTGCCCCAACTGCGACCTTCGCCTAGGGCCTCTCGACCTCGTGCCCGTGCTGTCGTGGGTGGCACTGCGCGGCCGCTGCCGCGCATGCAAGAAGCCCATCTCGGTGCGCTACCCACTAGTGGAGCTGTTGATGGCGGCCCTGTTCGTGGTCCTGGTGTGGCGCTGGTCGCCCCTCGACTACGGCTGGGCGGTGGTGCCGCTGCTCGCGGTCGTGGCCATGCTCACCATGGCGGCCCTCATCGACATAGACCACTTCATCCTGCCAGACGGGCTCACGTTCGGCGCCTTGGCGGTGGCCCTCGCCGGATCTTTCTTGAGCGGCACGGCAGACGGACTGCCCACGCCGCTCGAAGCCGTGGGCGGCGCGCTCGTCGGTGCGGGTGTGCTGGTGCTCATCAACCGTGTCGGCGCGCTGGTCCTCAGGCGCTTCGCGGACACGAAGGAGCGCCTTTTCCCCTTCAGCCTCGATCAGGCCAACGTGGCTGCCGTCGGTGGCGCTGTCGCCGGGGTGTGGTGGGGCCTCATCGTCGGCGGCGTCAGCCTGGTCGCCAATCTGCTGTCGCGGCGCATACTGCGTATACCCGAACCGCTGGTCTACGGCCTGTGGCTGGTGGCACTGGTGCTCTCCACGACGACCTTCACCGTTCCGACGGTCGAAGCGGTTCCGGGCAGCATCATGGCGGCCGGCGCCTGGGCGCTCATAGGCGCGCTGTACTGGTGGATACACGACCTGGCGCGACCGGAGACCACCGCCACCGCCGCCCATGAGGCGGCTTCCGCTACCGGCAGCGATGCGAAGGCGAGGTCTGCCCAGGGTGTGGAGGCCGAGGCGGACTCAGAACCCGTAGCCATGGGCTTCGGCGACGTGAAGCTTGCAGCCGTGCTGGGCGCCATGCTCGGCTGGGAGAAGTTCCTGATAGGTCTCTTCCTGGCCGTGACCATCGGCGCCGTCTTCGGCGTCATCCAACGGTTGGCCGGCGGCGGCAGGCTCATACCGTTCGGGCCGTACTTGGTAGCCGGCGCCCTCCTGGCGCTGTTCTTCGGGGACGCCGTCATAAGCTGGTACCTCGGGATACTCTGGGCCGGTCAGTAAGCCTCTGCTCTTCGCCGCGCCGAGCGGGCAGCATCATTGGATATACACCCTTGTGCATAGTAATGCATTAGGTGATAGAGTGTTCCGCATTCGTCGCCTGACAAGCGTCTGGGCGACGCTCTGTTTGGGCCAGCACGACGCGTCCGTGCAGCTCGGCTGAAGCACTTCAGGTCGAGCGGAGAGCACCCCAGCGCCACGACGGCCCAGAGCAGGGAAGCTAGCTGTTAAGGAGCATGATGGAGCCCAAGCTTAACGGTGCATTGGCAGGACGTGACCTGCTATCGCTGGCCGACCTCTCGAGGCAGGAGTTCGCCGACCTGCTAGAGAGCGGCGTCCAGCTGAAGCAGAACTGGAAGGCCGGGGTGCGCCCGGCGTACCTGCGGCAGCAGAGCCTGGCGCTGGTGTTCGAGAAGCAGTCGTTGCGAACCCGCACCACGTTCGACGTGGCCATGTACCAGCTCGGCGGTCACGCCGTCCTGCTCGACCAGGGCCAGATAGGCCTGGGCAAGCGCGAGACCGTACGCGACATCGCCTGCAACCTGGAACGCTGGGTAGACGGCATCATGGCCCGCACCAACCTTCACGCCACGGTGCTCGAGCTGGCCGAGCACGCCCACGTTCCGGTCATAAACGGACTCTCCGACCTGCTGCATCCGACGCAGGCGGTGGCCGATTACATCACCCTGATCGAACGCTTCGGCAGCCTGGCTGGCCTGAAGATCACCTTCGTGGGTGACGGCAACAACATCTGCAACTCGCACATCAACGCCGCCGCGCTCACGGGCGTGCAGCTGACCGTGGCGTGCCCCGTGGGTTACGAACCTCCTGCCGAGTTGCTTGAGGCGGCACGACGGCGCGGTGGTCACATCGAGGTCGTGCACGATCCCAAGGCTGCCTCGGAGGGCGCCGACGCGCTCTACACGGACGTGTGGGTCTCCATGGGCATGGAGGAGGACACGGAGCGACGCCGCCAGGACTTCGCGGGCTACACCATCACGCCAGAGTGGTTCGGGAGCTTGAGCCCGCGCGGGGTGTTCATGCACGACCTGCCCGCCCACTACGGCGAGGAGTGCACCGAGGAGGCCGTGCACCATGCGCGCAGCGTAGCGTTCGACCAGGCGGAGAACCGGCTGCACGCCCACAAGGCCATCCTCTTCCAGCTGCTTAGCAAGCCGGGGGCGGCATGAGCGGACTGGTCGCCGGCATCCTGGGTGCCAGCGGCTACGGTGGCGCCGGCCTGATAGAGAGGCTGATGCGCCACCCGCAGGTCTCTAGGCTGGTACTCGGCTCGCGGCAGTACCTGGGCAAGGAGGTCGGCGACTGCTGGCCGCAGTTCCGGGGGCTGCTACCCGGCGTGACGTTCGCAGACACCGACGAGGTCATAGCGCGAAGCGACGTGCTCTTCTGCGCCACCCCTCACGGCGCGACGGCGCCGCTGGTCGCTGCAGCGCTGGCACAGGGCAAGCGTGTGATCGACCTATCGGCCGACTTCAGGCTCAGCCCGGAGAGCTACGCGCAGTGGTACGGCGCAGAGCACCCGCACCCCGAGCTGTGTCCCTCGGCTGTCTACGGCCTGGTCGAGCTTCACAGACACGAGCTGCCCGGCGCAAGCCTGGTGGCAAGCCCGGGCTGCAACGCCACTGCGGGGTCGATGGCCCTGGCGCCCCTGGCCGCCGCCGGACTGCTCGGCGGCACGGCCGTCGTGAACGTGCTGACCGGCGTGTCGGGCGCCGGCCGCGCCCCGGGTGAGTCCTTCACCTACGCCGAACTGAACGACAACGCCAAGGCCTACAAGCCTGGCGGCACGCACCGCCACACCGCCGAGATGGAGGCCACGGCCGGCCGCGCAGCCGCGGCCGCCGCTGCCGGGGACGGCAAGCGGCTCTCAACCCACGCCCCCTTCACCGCGCCCAAGGTCAGCTTCACTCCCCACCTGGTACCCATGTCGCGTGGCATCCTCGCCACCTGCTCGGTGCCCCTGCCGGAGGGCGTGGAGCTGGGCAAGGCGGAGCTGGCCGGGCTGGTGGCGCACTACTACCAGGGCGACCCCATGGTGGTGGTGCAGGCCGACCTGCCGAACACGAAGGCCGTGGCGGGCAGCGACCGCGCGGTCTTGAGCGTCCACCTCGACGGGCGCACCAGGCATGCGCTCGTGTTCTGTGCCATCGATAACCTAGGCAAGGGCGCCGCCGGCCAGGCCGTGCAAGGCTTCAACGTGGCGTTCGGCTTCCCCGAAACGACAGCTCTTTCTCAAGCAGGAGTGTGGCCATGAAGCTACCGAACGGTTCTAAGGGTTCTAGGAGGCCTGAGGGTTCTTGGGCGGCGGCGGCAGCCAACGGTGCGGGAGTGCCGGCATGAGGCTTCCCGAAGGCTTCCAGACCTCCGGCATAAGCGCCGGCCTCAAGCGTTCAGGGCGTCCCGACGTGGCGCTCGCCTTCTCGTCTGCGCCGCTGACGTGGGCGTTCGCCGGCACCACCAACCTGCTGCAGGCGCCGTGCGTGACCCGCAACCGCGCCCTGTTCCAGGGCGGTGGAGCCGTTCAGGCGCTGCTGGTAAACAGCGGCAACGCCAACTGCGCCAACGGTGAGGCCGGCGCCCGGGACAACGAGGCCATGGCCGGCGCCATCGCCGAGCAGCTCGGGGTCAGGGCCGACCAGGTGCTCACGGCCAGCACGGGCGTCATCGGCCGGCCCATGCCGATGGACGGTCTGCTGGCCGGCCTGCCGAAGGCCACGGCTGCGCTCACCGACGAGGCCGAGGGCTTCGCCCGCGCCATCCTCACCACCGACCTGGTGGCCAAGACGGCCGAGGCTCAGCTACCCGGCGGCGCACGCGTGGTCGGGGTGACGAAGGGTTCGGGCATGATCCACCCGAACATGGCCACCATGCTGGCGTTCGTCATGACCGACGCGGTCGTGAGTTCTGAGGACCTGAGGCGGCTGTGGCCCCAGGTGGTGAACGAGTCGTTCAACCAGCTGACGGTGGACGGCGACACGAGCACCAACGACATGGCCATCGTGCTTTCCTCCGGTGTGGTTCAGTGCGACACTGCCGACCTGAAAAGCGCCCTGACGGACGTGTGCGTGAGCCTCGCCAAGCAGATAGCCCGAGACGGCGAGGGCGCCACCAAGCTGCTGACCGTGCGGGTCACCGGGGCCGCCAGCCCCGAAGACGCCCGCGCGGCCGCCAGGACGGTGGCGGGCAGCTCCCTGGTCAAGACGGCTGTGCACGGCGCCGACCCCAACTGGGGCCGCATCTTGGCCGCAGCCGGCCGCTCGGGTGCGGCATGCAACACGGCCAACGCCCGCGTGCTGGCGCAGGGGTTCCTGCTGTACGAGGGGCAGCCCCTGCCCTTCGTGGAGGCGGAGGTGAGCCAGGCCCTCAAGGAGGAGAACGTGCTCCTGGAGGTAGACCTGGCCGCCGGCGAGTACTCCGCAGAGGCGTGGGGCTGCGACATGTCCGCCGAGTACGTGCGCATCAACGCCGACTACACGACCTGAGGCCGGCCCCCAGCCTTCACCTATGAGAGATCCGGGAGCGGGTGATCGCGCTCCCGGATCTTCGTCACGAGCTAAGCAGCCTAGGCGTCACGCTTAGTGGCGCTCGGCGCCGGGCGGGTTCACCGCCTCCGGTTGGCGATGTGGATGGCACGGCCGTGGGCGTGCTCGGCGGCCTCCATCACCCCCTCCGAGATGGTCGGGTGGGGGTGCTGCGTGAGCGCGATGTCCTCGAGCGTGGCACCCATCTCGATGGCGAGAGCGGCTTCGGAGACGATGTCGCCCGCGTTCGGGCCCACCATGTGGAAGCCGAGCACCAGGTCTGTCTTGGCGTCACCGATGAGCTTGATCATGCCGGAGTCGACGCCCAGGGTGGAGGCGCGGCCCGACGCCACCAGCGGGAACTTGCCTATGCGCAGCTCATAGCCGGCGGCCTTGGCCTCGGCTTCGGTCATGCCCACGCTAGCCAACTCGGGGGTGGTGTAGATGACGGCCGGAACGACGGTGTCGTAGGCGGTGGGCTTGCCGGCCGCATGCTCGGCGGCCACCACGCCCTCCTTCATGGCCTTGTGAGCCAGCAGCGGGGCGCGCGCCACGTCGCCGATGGCGTAGATGGTGGAAACCGTGGTCTGCATGTGGTCGTTGACCACCTTCACGAAGCCGCGCTCGTCTACCTCGACGCCGGCCTTCTCGAGCCCGAGGTTCTTGCCGTTCGGGCGGCGCCCCACGGCCACGAGCACACGGTCAGCCACCAGCGTCTCCTTGGAGCCGTCCTTGGCCTGCACCTCCACCTCGGTGCCCTTCTTGCCCTTCTTCTGGCCGAGCACCTTGGTGCTGGTGAGGATGCGGATGCCGCGCTTCTCGAGCGCCTTGTGCAGCTCCTTGGCGGCGTCGGCGTCCGCCGCGGCCGCGATCTGGTCGAGCAGCTCGACCACCGTGACCTCGGAGCCCAGCGAGGAGTACACGTCGGCGAACTCGAGACCTATGGCCCCGGCACCTATGACGACCATGCGCTTTGGCACCTCGCCACCCACGGTCAGAGCCCCGGTGGAGTCGATGATGCGGTCGCCGTCCAGCTCGAAGCCGGGGATGCTGGCAGGGCTGGAGCCCGTGGCGACGATGAACTTGCCGGCGCTGTACTTCTTGCCGCCCACCTCGATCTCGGTAGCTGACGTGAAGCGCGCCTCCCCCTGGATGAGCTCTATCTTGTTGCCCTTGAGCAGCATCTGAACGCCGTTCGTCTGCTTGCTCACGACCTTCTGTTTCCAGCTCTCGACGGCGCCCAGGTCTACCTTCGGCTGGCCGAAGTCAATACCGAACTCCTTAGCCTCCTTGGCCTTGCGCAGCTCGTCGCCCACGTGGAGCAGCGCCTTGGTGGGGATGCAGCCGACGTTCAGGCACACGCCACCGACGGCGCCCTTCTCAACACAGGCGACCTTGAGCCCTTCCTGGGCCGCGCGAATAGCGGCGTGGTAACCACCAGGGCCCGAGCCCACTACGATCAGGTCGAAATCCATTACGTCCTCCAAAGGCGCGGTGGTCACTGCTGTGGCGCCACACCCACTTCCTGGTCAGTGTACCAACCACGTGCCGGGCGACCCGTTGCTGTGCGCTCGATCGGAACCACCCCTTGTC
>JBIQNJ010000051.1:0-18485 GCA_044462445.1 Truepera radiovictrix
GAGGAGGTGGTGCGGCAGCTGAAGGCGGTGGGGTTCTCGGACGGCCCGCGGGCGGGTGCTAAGGGCTGCCCACTGGTTGCGCGTCATCACAGCGTTCGCGGACGGCCCTTCGACGCCGTGGTGTCAGAGAGGAGCCTCTGACAAAGCCGCCAGAGAGAGTCACCAGATATAGCCAGCTGAGACGATTGTCGGAAACGACTGTCGGAGACGACCGTCGGAGACAACCGTCAGTGGCCATCGCCATAAGCCACCATCCGCGATAACTCTAGGAGGCAACCGCGAGCGAGAACCAGTGGCGAGAACCAGCAGAGAGGACCAGCAGAGAGGACCAGCAGAGAGGACCAGAGTTGCTCTCAACGGTCTATGCACGCACGCGCCAATTTAAGGGGCGATAATCACGAAATTGCGGCGCGAACGCGCGTGAAAATCGTGTTCTAGCCGCGATTTTTGTGCGCGAACGTGCAACGTACCCGGAGAGGACCTCCTACCTGCTCCGGCCACGAAAGTCGCGCTAGCGGTCAGCGAACGCCACCGACCCCCACCGGGGTTCGAAAAGCTCTGAGTCAATGCGACGGGTTGACACGTCACAGCCGCAGGCCTACCATGCGCGCATGTTCACAAAGGCCCAAGCCCCGCACACGCTTCGTGTCGACGGCTCCGCCATGACCCACGCCTCTATGCGCCTACCCTTGCAGGCGGGCCCGAGCCTAGACCTAGCGAGGCCGTCGAGCTAGCGCGAATTGCAGCGCTACCGCTCGCCGGCCCCGACCCGCAAGGTCGGGGCCGATCGTTGAAGGCGCCGCCACAGGCAACCTCGGCACAGCGCACACGAAGCAGCACGAAGCAGCACACAGCAGCACACAGCAGGACGAAGCGGTACAAAGCAACGCCGAGTAATGCCAAACAGCGCCCAGCAGCGAGATCACCGACTCCGGGCCACCCCAGCGCCCGCCTTATACTGGAGAACCGATGACCGACACGATAGAAGAACCCGCCGGCACCAACCGCCAGGAGCGCTACAACCCGGCCGATATCGAGCGCAAGTGGCAGCAGCGCTGGCGCGAGCAGGGCCTCTATGAGATAGACCTGCACGACGACTCGAAGCCCAACTACTACTTCCTCACCATGTACCCGTACCCCTCGGGCGATCTCCACATCGGTCACTGGTACGCCGAAGTGCCGGCCGACGCCGCCGCGCGCTTCACGCGCATGCGCGGCAACAACGTGCTCTTCCCCATGGGCTTCGATTCGTTCGGTCTCCCGGCCGAGAACGCCGCGGTCAAGGCGGCTCGCGCGGGCGACACCAACGTGCACCCGGCCCGCCTCACGTACGAGCGCATCGCCCATATGAAGAAGCAGTTCGAGCAGATGGGCGCCATGTTCGACTGGAGCAAGGAGGTCGTCACGTGCGACCCCGGCTACTACAAGTGGAACCAGCTCTTCTTCATCCAGATGATGGAGAAAGGCCTGGCCTACCGCAAGGAGTCGCTGGTCAACTGGGACCCGGTCGACCAGACGGTGCTGGCCAACGAGCAGGTCATCGACGGCCGCGGCGACCGCTCCGGCGCGCTCATAGAGCGGCGCCTCATGCCGCAGTGGCACTTCAAGATCACCGACTACGCCGACGAGCTCCTCGACTTCACCGACCTGGACTGGCCCTCCCGCGTGGTGGCCATGCAGACCAACTGGATCGGCCGCTCCGAGGGCGCCGAGGTAGTGTTCAGGAGCGAGCGCGGCGATGAGATCAAGGTGTTCACCACCCGCCCGGACACGCTCTGGGGAGCCACCTTCATGGTGCTCGCTCCAGAACACCCGCTGGTGGCGGAGCTCACCACCGACGAGCAGCGCGCCGCCACCGAGGCCTACGTAGAGCGCGCCTCGCACATGAGCGAGCTGGACCGCATGGCCGACACCAAGCAGAAGACGGGCGTGTTCATAGGCGCCTACGCCATCAACCCGGTGAACGGCCAGCGCATACCCATCTGGATAGCCGACTACGTGCTCATGGGCTACGGCACCGGCGCCATCATGGCCGTGCCGTACGGCGACCAGCGCGACTTCGAGTTCGCCCGCGAGTTCGGGCTCGACATCGTGCCCGTGCTCCAGCCCGAAGGCGAGGACGGCGACCCGGCACAGCGCGACAGCGCCTGGGCAGGCCCGGGGACCATGATCAACTCCGGACCCTTGAACGGCCTGCGGCACAACGGCGAGAAGGGCCGCGCCAGCCCCTCCATCGCCGCGGCCATCGAGCACTTAGAGAGCATAGGCGCGGGTCAGGAGCAGGTGACGTACCGCCTGCGCGACTGGCTCATCAGCCGCCAGCGCTACTGGGGCACGCCCATACCGGTGCTCTACTGCGACACCTGCGGCATCGTGCCCGAGAAGCCCGAGAACCTGCCCGTGGTGCTGCCCGAGGACGTGGCGTTCCTGCCCACGGGTGAGTCGCCCCTCAAGACCCACGCCGAGTTCCTCGCCGGCACGTGCCCCAACTGCAACCAGCCCGCCACGCGCGAGACCGACACCATGGACACCTTCATGGACTCCGCCTGGTACTGGTTCCGCTACCTGAGCCCCAACGACGACACCAGACCCATAGACCCCGAGCTGGTGGCCAGGTGGACGCCGGTGAACATGTACACGGGCGGCATCGAGCACGCCATCCTGCACCTGCTCTACGCACGCTTCTTCACCAAGGTCCTGCGCGACCTGGGTTACGTCAACGTCTCCGAGCCGTTCCTGCGCCTGCGCAACCAGGGCATGATCCTGGGCTCCGACAACGAGAAGATGTCGAAGTCGCGCGGCAACGTCGTGAACCCGGACGACCTGGTGGCGCAGTACGGTGCCGACACCGTGCGCGCCTACCTCATGTTCCTCGGCCCCTGGGACCAGGGCGCGCCGTGGAGCTACACGGGCATCGACGGCCAGGCGCGCTTCCTCAACCGCGTCTGGAGCCTCGTGGTCGACGACACCAAAGCGGCCAAGGACGCCGCCGCGAAGGACGGCGCCATGACCGCTGCCGACGTGCGCCGCACCGTGAACCACGCCATCAAGGAAGTGACCGAGGACCTGGAGGCGTTCCGCTTCAACACGGCCATAGCGGAGCTCATGACGCTCTCCACTGCTCTCACGCGCGCACGCGCGGCGGGCCTCGCCGGCACGCCCGAGTGGCAGAGCGGCGTGCGCACGCTCCTCACGCTGCTCGCTCCCATAGCGCCGCACATCACCGACGAGCTGTGGAGCAGGCTGGGCGAGACGGGCTCCGTTCACCTCCAGCCCTGGCCCGACTACGACCCCGCCGCGCTCGTGACCGACACCGTGACCATGGCCGTGCAGGTCAACGGCAAGGTGCGCGGTCAGATAGAGGCGCCGGCCGACGCCAGCAAGGAGGCCATAGCCCACCTGGCCCGGTCGGAGCCGAACGTGGTTCGCCACCTTGAGGGTAAGGAGATCGTGCGAGAGATAGTGGTGCCCGGCAGGCTCGTCAGCTTCGTCGTCAAGTAGCCGCCCCTTGGCTGCTGCGCCTGGGTCAGCGTCAAGCCGGCCCAGGCGCTCTAGTCCGGCCGCTTACACGGCGGCTCGGCGCTACTGCGGTGCCAGCACCACCACTTCCCTGAGCGTGGCCATCTCGACACCGGGCCTGATGAGGAAGCTGCGGCGCAGGTCGTTCGGGTCGGGCGGCAGCACCTCCTGCACCACGCCGACAAGTATGCCGGCCGGGAACAGGCCACCGAAGCTGGAGGTCTCGACCACGTCACCCACCTCCACCTGCCCATCGACGATGAAGCGGGTGACGCGGATGAGGCCACCGACCTCGCCAACAGCTATGCCCTGCCCCCCCTTGCCGCGCACGCTCACCCCGACGCGCGACTGGGGGTCCAACACCGAAGTGACCACGGCGCTGCTGCCCGCCACCTCGGTGATGATGCCGACCAGGCCAGAGGGCACCGTAACGGGCATGTTGCGCTGCAGGCCTGAAGAAGACCCCAGGCCGAGCCTCAAGCGGGCGATCTCAGGCCCAGAGTCGCCACCCACCACGGGCGCCACGGCCACCACGGCCGGCGACTGGCTGGTCCTGACGCTCTGCGCCTGCGCCAGGCGCTCTAACTGCATCTCCAGGTTGCGCCTCGCCTGCTCAGTCAGGAACAGCTGCTCCTCCAGGCGTGCCACCTCTGCCCGCAGGTCACGTCGGTCGACGGCGCTCTGCATGGTCAGCTGCAGGTTCACCCCGGCCTGATGCAACAGGTCGTGGGGTAACGCCACGGCGGCCGTGAGATCGGCCGGCACCCTGCCCACGAAGGCCGTCAGGAGGAAGGTCACGAGGCCCAATAACACGAACACGTACCAGGCCCTGATCATGCTAGACAAGCTGCACCCCTAGCTTGCGCGCGGCCTGAACGAGGGTCGGCAGGCTCAAGCCGACGACGTTCGACCAGCAGCCGTTCAGGCTCTCGACCAGCACCGCCCCCTGACCCTGCAGAGCGTAGCCGCCGGCCTTGTCGCGCCCCTCGCCGGTGGCGGCGTACCAGCTGATCTCGCCCTCCGCTAGCGGCCTGAAGCGCACGCCGCTGCGGACCACCGCCAGCTGGCGGCGACCGTCAAACATTAGCGCGTGCCCCGTGAACACGTCGTGTTCACGGCCGGAGAGCAGGCGGGCGAACTCGCGGTTCTCCTCCTCGCTCGCAGGCTTCTCGAGCAGGCGACCGTCCAGGGCGACCACGGTGTCGGCGGCCACGACCAGCGCGTGCGGGTAGTGGCGCGCCACCAGTTCGGCCTTGCCGAGCGCCAGTCTGCCGGCGAGCGCGTCCGGCGCCTCGCCGGCTAACGGGGTCTCGTCGATGTTGGCGGGTGCGACCTCGAAAGAGAGGCCGAGCATGCGCAGAAGCTCACTGCGCCTCGGGGAGGCGCTGGCCAGCACCAGGGCCGGGGCCGGCGAGGCTGGCGAGTTGAGGGAGGTCTGCGGCATGGAACAAAGGATAACCATCCGCCGCGGGCAAGGGGGCGCACGCCGCCTATCTCCGCTCGGACGCGGCAACGCCACCCACCACCTGCTGACGAGGGGCGCACGCCACCGAGCGCACGCCGACACCGGCGACTATCTGCCGGCCCCGGAACCGCCACCGGTCGGGCCGGTATGCTCTAGCCGTGACGAAGGTGTCGAGTAAAGACGGCAGCGAGGCGCAGCAGCGCCTCAGCAGCATCGAAGGCTTCAAGCGCGAGGCTGCCCTCAGGGCTCTTGCCCTCGTAGAGAGCGGCATGGTGCTGGGGCTCGGTACAGGCAGCACGGCCAAGTGGATGGTTGCGGGCCTGGGCGAGAAGCTGAGGAGCGGCGCCTTGCAGGACATAGTGGCCGTTCCCACCTCTAGGCACACCGAGGCGCAGGCCGCCAGTCTTGGCATCCCGCTGACGACGCTGCCGGCCGAGGGCGTCGACCTGTGCATAGACGGCATGGACGAGCTGGCACCGGGCCTCGACGCCATCAAGGGGTTGGGCGGAGCCCTCACCCGCGAGAAGATCGTGGCCGTCTCCGCCACCCGCTTCGTGCTCATCGGCGACGACAGCAAGTACGTGCGGACCCTGGGTGAGAAGGCGCCCGTGCCCGTGGAAGTAGTGCCGTTCGGCTTCGAGCGCACCGTCAGGACGCTCTCGTACCTCGGCGCAGCGCCGGCGCAGCGCACGCTCGCCGGCGAGCCCTTCGTGACCGACAACGGCAACCTCATCTTCGACTGCCGCTTCGAGCCGGGCTTCGACGCCGCCACGCTCGCCTTGGCACTGGCGGAGCTGCCGGGCGTGGTGGAGCACGGCATGTTCCTGGGCGTGGCAGACGTGGCGTTCGTTGCCAGCGAAGCGGGCGTGGTGGAGCTCGGGCGGGAGTGGCGCGGATGATAGTAGCGGTGGGGCTGGATCTCGTAGAACTGGAGCGCATACGCACGGCCATCAGCAGGGCGCCACAACGCTTCATAGAACGCGTCTTCCACCCGGAGGAGCTGGAGCAGCTGAACGGCCGCAAGGACCAGGTGCCGGGGCTGGCAGCGCGCTTCGCGGCCAAGGAGGCCTTCCAGAAGGTATGGCCTGAACCGTTCGGCTGGAAGGACGTGTGGGTGGTGAAGGACGGCGTGAGGCCCGTGCTCAGGTTCGCGCCCGACATCGCGCTCGTGATGGAGCGGCGGGGTTGGTGCGCCCACCTCTCCATCACGCACGCGCGCGACCAGGCGGCCGCCGTCGTGGTGCTGGAGCAGCGGCCATGACGGAGCGCAGGGTCTGCGCACGCCGGGCGCTTTCGCGCACCGAGGCAGAGAGACCGTGAAGGAAGTGCAGGTCTGGACGGACGGCTCGTGCGACACGGCCACCGGTCATGGCGGCTGGGCGTTCCTGCTCAGGTACGGTCAGCGGGCCATGACGGCGTCAGGCTACGAGGCCGGCACCACCAACAACCGCATGGAGCTCACGGCCGCGGTGAGGGCCCTGGAGGAGCTCAAGGAGCCCTGCCACGTGCGCATGGTGACCGACAGCCAGTACCTCAAGAAGGCGTTCACAGATGGCTGGCTGAGCAACTGGCAGCGCAACGGCTGGCGCACGGCCTCCAAGGCGCCGGTCAAGAACCAGGACCTGTGGGAGAGGCTGCTGGAGCTGGAGAAAGTACACCGCATAGAGTGGGCGTGGACCAAGGGTCACGCCGGCCACAGGGAGAACGAGACGGTAGACCGGCTGGCGCTGACCGCGCGCCGCACGCGCCGGGGGTCAGTCGACCGGGAAGCGGGTTAGGCGCGCCACGAACTCGCGCCAGGCGGTAAGCCCCGTCTCGAGCGAGCCCGGGTCTACCCACTCGTCCAGCCGGTGGGCGTTGCCGCCCCGGTACAGGCCGAAGCACAGTGCCGGCATCCCTACCGCCATCGCCGCGTTGGCGTCGGTGCTGCCCGCGTTGGTCTTGAACTTCAGCCCTACGGCCTCCACGGCCTCGCGCGCTGCGTTCACCAGGAACGGGCTGCCGCACTTGCCCGCCGCCCTGTCGCCAATGCGCACGAACTCCACGCTGGCGCCCCGCGCCTCCGCCGCCGCCTTCATGGTCTCCAGGGCCGCCCGCTCCAGGGCCGCCAGCGCCTCCGGGTCCACGCTCCGCATGTCGAGGTTGAACCCTGCGGTCTCGGCGATGGCGTTGATGCTGGTGCCGCCCCAGATCTGCCCCACGTTCAGGCTGCTGCGTGGCTCCTTCGGCACATGCAGCTCGCTCAGGCGGCTGATGGCGTGCCCGGCAGCGTGCGTGGCGCTCGGCGCCGGGTAGTCGCCCCACGAGTGCCCGCCCGGAGCGCGGAAGGTGGCGTCGTAGCGACGGGAACCCACGCCCACGTCCACCGCGGTGCCCAGGTAGCCGTCGGCAGCGACGAACACGTGGTGTCGGGCGGCCAAGGTGGCGACGGCGTGGCGTGCCCCCCTGAGGTCGCCCACGCCCTCCTCCCCCACCGTGGCGACGAGCGTGATGTTCGGCCGGGGCGCGGTGCCCAGGTTGGCCAGCCAGTGCGTGATCACGGCCAGCGAAGCCGCGTTGTCTCCTATACCTGGCCCTACCCAGCGAACCTCGCCGTTGTCGGTGCGCTGCTCGACGCTCAGGTCGACGTCGGCCGCGAAGACGCTGTCGAGGTGGCAGGCGACCATGACGCCAGGGCCGGCGTCGGCACCCGCGCCCGTGCCGGGCAGGGTTGCCACCACGTTGCCCACCTCGTCGGACCGAGGCTGCAGGCCGGCCGCACGCCAGCGGCCCGCGATCAGTTCAGCCCGCGCACCCTCCGAGCCGGTAGGGGCAGGCGTCGTGGCTATGTCCAGCAGCAGCTCGTGCAGGGCGCTGCCGGCATAGGCCCCGTCCGGCCTCCCCGCGGCACGCCGTGCGGAGGTGCTCACTGTTCGCTGTCTTGCAGCGTGGCGATACCCTCGCGGAGCGCGTACAGGGCAGCCTGCGTGCGGTTGTTCAGGCGCAGCTTCGAGAAGATCTCGGAGAGGCGGTTGCGCACCGTCTTCTCGCTCACGCCGAGCGAGTCGGCTATCTCCTGGTTGGAGGCGCCCTGTGCCAGCAGCCTCAGGATGTCCTCCTCGCGCTCCGTGAGTTCGCTGATCTTGTGCTCCGGGTGGCTGGGCAGGTCGCCCAGCTTGCGGAACTCGTCGAGGATCGAGGCGGCCATCTCGGCGTTAAGCAGGGTCTCGCCGGCAGCCACGCGCCTGATGGAGTCGATGAGCTCCGTGGCGCCCGCGTCTTTGAGCATGTAGCCGCGCGCGCCCACCTTCACCGCCTCGAACACGTAACGGTCCTGGCGGTACATCGTGAGGATGATGACCTTGGTGTCCGGCTTCTCGGCGAGGATGGCCTTGGTGGCGGCAACGCCGTCCAGCTCTGGCATCTGGATGTCCATGAGCACCACGTCGGGCCTGGTGTCTAGGGCGTAACGCACGGCCTCGCGCCCGGTGGACGCCTCGCCGATGACGCGGAAGTCTTCTTCTGTTTCCAGGATGCTCTTCAGACCCTGCCGGAACATGGCATGGTCGTCACATAACAGCAGGCGGGTCATGCGCACCATGCTAGCGCACCAGGGGCCCAGCGCCTAAACACCCACGAACCTGCGGTCACGTCGTGCGAGCCGTGCGGCCGCGTCACCGGTCACCAGGCCCACAGCGTGGTAGCCTTCCTGACGCAGCTGCCGGGCGCGTGGCTCAGGCTCTTGGGCACCATACCGCCGCACATGGCCGGTGCCCACCAGCGTGGTCCGGGCGCCCGGCAGCTGCCCGAAAGGGGCCCCTACGGCCCTTCGGACCCTTGAGAGCACAACTCTAGTAGGAGGGCGCATGGCGCACCCAAAGGGGCTCCTGATCGAGCGCGCGCAGAAGCTCGGCCTTGACAGGCCCGAGTTCAACACCGCGAAGACGGGCCCAGAACACGAACCCTCGTTCCTCACCGACGTAGTGTTGGCCGGCGAGGTAATAGGCACGGGCCAGGGCAAGTCGAAACGCGATTCGGAGAAGGCAGCCGCAGAGGAAGCATTGGCCGCGCTGGGTCAGGGCGGCAAGGATACCAGCCGCAAGCCGGCGGCTAAACCGGCCGCCAAGGCCAAGCCCACCAAAGCGGCAGCCGACGTGGCCGCAGAGGCAGAACCCCAGACGGCGCAAGAACCAGACGACCGGTCGCCGGAGGACGACACCTTCACCGGCCCGTGGCCGATGATCGACGACCTGCTGGCCGGGGTGGTACAGGTGGCCGAACGGCGTGTTCCGTCAGACCTGCGCGGCGACGCTGCACGCGAAGCCATACGAGACTTCTCTCTGAAGCTTTACAAGGAGCTACTGAGCGACCTGGGCGAGGTCGTAGAGGAGGACTCCGAGGACGAGGAAGAGGACGACTAGCGCGCCATGACCCGGGGCGCCTCGCTTGTCAGGCGGACGTCTGGCCGGCATCCCTGGCGAAGCGTTCAAGGCGACGTAGTTCCTGCGTCGCCTTCTCTTTTACGAGCATCTCGCGCAGGGTGTCGGTGCCGCTGAAACCGGCGGTTCCCTGCGCCTCGATGATGTCGACCACCTTGGCGGCGAACGCAGACAGAGGGGTCGTCATGGTGAGGCCCGCGGTGTTGTCATCCGTAGGGACCTCGAACGATAGCAGGTCGGGGTCAAGGCCACCGGCAGCGGTGTTGACCACTACCACCACGTCGCAATGGTTGGTCTTGACCACGTATCTGTCGGGGGCTCCGGAACCGGCGGTGCCGACGGGATCGCTGGGCAGCATATACCTAAGAGGTTACTATGCCCTCCAGTTGGAAGCCGACCACACGTAAGACCTGGTGCGGCACCACCCCCGCAAGTTCGAGACCGCGCACATGCACGATATCTTCCTGCAGGCACCCTCGCTGGCTATAGCCGCCATCATCGCCTTGGGCGTGGCCGCACAGTGGTTGTCGTGGCTCGTCAAGGTACCCGCCATCCTGTTCCTCCTCACCGTCGGCTTCCTTGTGGGACCGATCTTCAACTGGGTGCGCCCCAGTGAGCTGTTCCCGCCCAACCTGTTCTTCCCCGTGGTCGGTATGGCCGTCGGCCTCATCCTCTTCGAGGGCGGCCTCACGCTGCGCTTCTCCGAGATCAAGCAGACGCGGAAGGTGGTCTTCAACCTGGTCACCTGGGGCGCGCTTATCACCTGGATCGGTGGCTCCGCCGCGGGTTACTTCATCGCCGGTCTCTCTCCTCAGATGTCGTTGCTGTTCGGTTCGCTGATCATCGTCACGGGGCCTACGGTGATCGGACCGCTCCTACGCATAGTGCGGCCGAACGCGACGGTGGGCAACGTCCTCAAATGGGAGGGCATCGTCATCGACGCCGTTGGCGCCTTGGTGGCTGTGCTCGTGTTCGAGGCGGTGATCCTGCAGGCTCACAACGAGTCACTCGCAACGGTAGCTCTGCTCCTCGGCCGCTTCCTGGTGGTGGGTGTTGCGGTGGGCGCAGTGGGCGGCGTGCTCCTCGCGTGGCTGATGAAACGCCGTGCCCTCCCCGACTACCTTGTCAACGTGTCTGCACTAGCCCTGCTATTCGTCACGTTCGCTACGGCCAACTACTTCTCCTCGGAAGCCGGGCTGCTGGCGGCTGTTGTCATGGGCATCATCGTGGGTAACGCCAACGTACCCGGCCTGGAGTCCCTGCTCTCGTTCAAAGAGGATCTGACGGTCCTGTTCGTGAGCATGCTGTTCATCGTGCTGGCCGCCAACGTCGAGCTTCACGCCATAGCGGCGGCGCTGTCCTGGCGCACCCTGCTGCTGATCGGCGTGATCATCCTCGTCATCAGGCCCCTAGATGTGTTCCTGGCCAGCCTAGGATCACCCCTCAGCGTCAAGGAGCGGGCGTTCATAGCGTGGGTCGGACCACGAGGCATAGTGGCGGCCGCAGTGACCTCCCTCTTCGCCGTACGACTCACGGCCGAAGGCTTCACCGACGCCGGGGAGCTGGTACCGCTCGTGTTCCTCGTGATCGTCGGCACCGTGCTGCTCGCTAGCCTGAGCGCCAAGTTCGTGGGGGTACGGCTCGGGGTAGCCGACCCGGATCCCCAGGGCATCCTGATCCTCGGGGCGCACGGCGTGGCGCGCCAGCTAGGAAGCGCGCTCAAAGCTGCTGATGTGCCCGTGCTACTAGCAGACACCAACGGCTTCAACATCGCCAGCGCCAACGCCATGGGACTGCCCACGTTCTTCGGCAGCCTGCTGTCGGACCGGAGTGACGACCAAGTACGGTTGGCCGGCATCGGCCGGCTCATAGCGCTGACGTCCAACGACGAGGCCAACGCGCTGACCGCGCTCAAGTACGCCCGCGAGTTCGGCCGGGCCAACGTGTATCAAATAGCGCCCAAGGGCCATGAGGGAGACCCGGAGCGGCTGGGCGGCGAGAGGCGCGGGTTGTGGCTCTCCAGCGAGCGGCTCTCGTTCAACCGGCTTAGGGATCTCCACGAGCACGGCGCCGAGTTCGAGAGCCGCGAACTCAGCGACGAGTACACTCTCGCCGACTACATGAACGAGCAGGGTGAGAGCGCCGTACCGCTGTTCCTGCGCAACGGCAAAGCGTTAAGGATAATCTCCGAACGAACCGACCCCAACCGGGAGCAGTCCGGCACGGTCATCGCGCTGGTCGAGAGGTGAACGACAGGTAGGCGGCACGCCTACGCTCATACGCTTTCCAACACCAGCTAGAGGCTGGCCTCGTCGAGGAACTCCTGCAGCTTCTCGCGGTTGACCGTGATGGGCGCCCGGCGGCGGCGCACGGCACCGAACTCCAGCAGGCGGGCCAGGCAGTGGCTCACCGTTTCGCGCGTGGCACCTATCATCTTGGCCAGGTCCTGCTGCGTGAGGCTCAGGTCGATGACCGTGCCGCGCTCCGACTCGGAGCCGAAGTCGTTGGCCAGCCTGAGCAGCAGGTTGGCCAGGCGCCCGGGCGCGTCGAACGCGCCCACCTCCGCCTGCCACTGCTGCGCCTGCCAGAGGCGCGTGCTCATGACCTGGATGAACTTCATGGCTATACGGGGCTGCTGCTGCAGCAGGCGCTGGAACTCGGCCTCGGGCATGACGATGAGGGTGGTATCTACCACGGCCTCGGCCTGGTTCGGCCTGCGCTCGCTCTCCAGCAGGAGAAGCTCACCAAAGATATCGTACTTACCGAGCAGGCCGAGGATCATCTCCTTGCCGTTCGGGAAGTACATCGAGATCTTCACCATGCCGTCGCGCACGAAGTAGAGCGCGTCGGCGGGGTCTTCCATGTGGTAGATGATCTCGCCGGCAGCGAAGCGCTTGTACGGCGTGATCCGAGCCATCTGCTCGATCTCTTCAGGGGTAAGGTCCTCGAACAGCTCTGTGTTCTTGAGGTGCCATACCAGGCTCGGATACTGATTCGCTTCCGTCATCACGCGCCCCTCTCAGGCTTCAGAACCACTGCTGGCCCTCCTTCAAGATCAGGCCCACCGCTCCGCTTGATGCACCAATGTACAAGGTTTCCAGACTGTAACCGCGCAGCACCGCCGTTGTCACACGTCCTCTCAGCGGGCCTCCAGCGCGGAAGCCAGCTGCATGAGCCTCAGGTACTCGGCCACATCGGCGTAATCGCCGACCTTGAGCCCCGCGACGAACACGGTGGGCGTGCCCGTGAGGCGCAGCTCCTGCACGGCGTTCTGATAGCTGGCCTCGACGAGCGCCGTGAAGCGGCCGCTGCGGACGCACAGCCCGAGCCCCTCCGCCGGCACGCCGGCCTCGGAGGCGATGGTGACGAAGGTGTTCACCGGGTCGCCCAAGGACGACCAGCGCGACTGGCTGGCGAAGAGGGCGTCGTGGAAGGTCCAGAACGCCTCTTCACCCGCCGCGGCACCGCCGGCCGCGGCCGCCTCGCTCGCCACGCACTCGGCCGCCTCCGCTGCCGCCATGGCGTTGGGGTGGATGCTCTTGAGGGGGAAGTGATACACCTCGAACCGCACGTCGCCGCGCTCCAGGAGTTCCATCACCACAGGCATGCCCCGCTCGACGAACATGGCGCAGTAGGGGCACTGCAGGTCGGTGAACTCGCGGATGACGTAGGCGGCGTCGGCGGGGCCTAGCGTGTGGGCCGGCGTGCCGAAGCGCGCCTCGTCTACGACGTCAGGTTCGAAGCGTATAGCCACGGAGCGGGGATCGCCGCCGGTGACCGTGACGTACATGATGTACTCGACCACCTCGATCGGGATCTCGCCCTGCCCCTCGAGGTCGCCCGAGCGGCTCCGGAAGAAGTCTGCCACCGGGCCGGAGATGCCATCGCCGTAACCTGTGGCCGCACCCACGAGCGCGCCCAGGAAACGCATGTTGGCGTCGTTGAGGGCACCTTCGCCGCTCACGGCCACCGTAACGTCGTCCATCTGGTGCACCCTGAAGGTGAAGCCTGAAGCGGCGGTATACTCCGCAGCGCCGGCTGTAGCCACGGGTTCGTAGTCTGCCAGGCGCTCCAGAACGGTGCTCGGCGCCAGGCCGATCTGCGCCGCTGCCGTAGCCGCGACGAGCATGAACGCCAGAACGCCGGCGGCGCGCCGAGCGGCCGCGATGTGAGCCATGAATGTCTTCAACACTGCAGCAAGTCTATCGCGCATGCTCGGTCCACTGCCCACGAACCTGCGCAAGGCGGCTCAGCATCCGTACAACGCGCCGAACTTGCGGTTGAGATAGGCCAGGTAGGGGGCGGCATCGAGCCTGGCACCCGTGGCGCGCTCGAGCAGCTCGGCCGGGCGGTAGCGGCTGCCGTGCTGGTGAACGTTCTCCCGCAGCCAGCCGAGCAGGGGGGCGAAGTCGCCGGCGCGGATGGCGGCGTCCTGCGATCCGAGGTGCCGCTCGGCCGCCTCGTACAGCTGCACGCTCATGAGGTTGCCGAGAGCGTACGTGGGGAAGTAGCCGAAGAGACCCACGGACCAGTGGATGTCTTGCAGGCAGCCCTCCAGGTCGTTGGCCGGGCTCACGCCCAGGTAGTCGCGGTAGCGCTCGTTCCACTCGTGCGGCAGGTCCGAAACGGCCACGTCGCCGTTCAGGAGCGCCAGCTCGAGCTCGAAGCGCACGAGGATGTGAAGGTTGTAGCTCACCTCGTCTGCCTCTATACGCACCAGGCTGGGGCGCGCCACGTTGATGGCCTGATGGAAAGCCGCGAGGGGCACATGGCCGAGCTGTGCCGGGAACGCCTTCTGCAGGAGCGGGTACTCCCCTTCCCAGAACGCCAGGCCACGACCCACCAGGTTCTCCCACAGCCGCGACTGCGACTCGTGCACGCCCAGGCCGGCTCCGTGGGCCAGTGGTGTGCGCGCGTACGCGGCGGCTATGCCCTGCTCGTAGAGCGCGTGTCCCACCTCGTGCAGGGTGCCGAACAGCGCGGTGGCCAGGTTGTCCTCGTTGTAACGGGTGGTTATGCGCACGTCGTCCAGCCCGAGCGACTCCGCGAAGGGGTGGATGGTCTCGTCCAGGCGCCCGCGCCGGAAGTCGTAGCCCACCTTGGCCGCCAGACCCTTGACGTATGCGGCCTGCTGCGGAGCAGGGTAGCTGGCCGCCAGCGGCGCGTCGGCCAGTTTCACGCTGCTGGAGCCGATCCGGGCTAGCAGCTCCACCTGCTTCTCGCGTAACTCGGCGAATATGACCCGCACCTCGGCGGCCGTGGCGCCCGGCTCGTACTCGTCCAGCAGTGCGTCGTAGCGCTCAGTGGCGTAGCCGACGGCGTCGGCCTCCTCGCGCTTAAGCTCGACGAGCCGGGCCAGGTCCGCCCGGAAGAGGCCGAACTCCTTGGCCTCGCGCGCCGCCACCCAGGACTGCCGTGCTGCGCTGCTCTGACGGGCCAGTTCCTCGACCAGCCTGGTGGGCAGCTTGGTGGCCCGGTCGTGGGCACGGCGCGCCTCGCGCACCATCGCCCCCTCCACGCTGTCCGGCAGCGGCGGGCCGGCCTCCAGAGCGGCCAGCAGGTCGCTCATCTTGGCGCTGGTGATGATGCCGTGCCGCAAGGCGTTAAGCGTGGCCAATTGGTTGCCCCGGCCTTCGGCGCCGCCGGCCGGCATGTAGGTGTCTTGGTCCCATGAGAGCAGCGAGGCGGCCTTGCCTAGGTCGTAAGCCACCGCCGCCTCTCTCAAGAACTCTGCGAACTCCGGGCTGTACCGCTGATCATCCACTTGTGTCTCCCCTATCAGCAGTGATAGTAGCGCGCCGCGACCCGCCGGCGGCTGGGACGACCGTCGAGTTTGTGCCGTTTGGCGCGTGGTAATGTCCCCCCATGATCGAGCTGCCGGACAAGGTTCATGACCTGGTGGCCTCAGAGCGCCAGCTGCTCACAGACCTGCTGGTGCTGCTGGGCAAGGTTGACGCGGAGCACCAGGACGTTCAGGACGTCAGGACGGCCCTGGCCGACCTCGACGGCCTGTTCATGCTGGTCGTGGCCGGCGAGTTCAACGCGGGCAAGTCCAGCCTTGTCAACGCCCTTCTCGGCGAGAAGGTGATGGCCGAGGGCGTGACGCCCACCACGGACCGCGTGACCCTCATCACCTACGGGCCGGACGCCAGCGAGCGCGACGAGAGCCCCAGCCTCGTGCGCCGCACCCATCCGAACCCGCTGCTGGACGCCGTGGCGTTCGTGGACACGCCCGGCACCAACGCCATAATCACCAAGCACCAGGAGCTCAGCGAGCGCTTCGTACCCCGCGCCGACCTGGTGGTGTTCGTCACCAGCGCCGACCGTCCGTTCACTCAGAGCGAGCGCAACTTCCTGGAGCTCATAGCCTCGTGGGGCCGCAAGGTGCTCGTGGTGGTCAACAAGTTCGACATCCTTGAGGACGGGAGCGAGCGCGCCAAGGTGCTCGACTACGTGCAGACCAACGCCAGGGAGACGCTGGGCGTCAGCAGCGTGGAGGTGTTCGGCGTGAGCGCCCGCAAGGGCCTGGCCGCCAAGCTGGCGGGCGACGAGGCCGCCTACGCCGAGAGCGGCATGGTGCCGCTCGAGAACGCCATCGCCGCGCGCTTAGGGTCTGAAAGGGTGAAGCTCAAGCTGGCCTCTCCCCTGGGGGTCGCAGCCCACGCCTCGGCGCAGTACCTGAACGTGCTGGACAACCGCCTGGAGCTGCTGCAGGACGACAACACCACGCTGGCCGAGATCGACCGTCAGCGCAAGCAGTTCGACCGCGACATGCAGCGCGACCTGGGCCTCTACATCGCCCGCCTGAAGGGCGTGCTGCAGCAGCTGGAGAAGCGCGGCGACGACTTCTTCGACGAGACCATCCGGCTCACCAAGATCCCGAAGCTGATGAACACCGAGCGCATGAAGGAGGCGTTCCAGCAGAAGGTGGTGGCCAAGTCCGAGGCCGAGATCGACTCTGCCATGCACGACCTGGTGGACTGGTTCATCCAGCGCAACCTGCAGCTATGGGAAGACGTGATGCGCTACCTGAACGAGCGGCGCGCGGCCGAGCAGGCCAACGTCATCGGCGAGGTAGGTGGGCGCTTCCAGTACGACCGCCAGGCCCTGGTGCGGGCGCTGCGCGAGACGGCCGAGGACGCGCTGGAGAGCTACGACCCCAAGACCGAGTCCAGCCGGCTGGCCGAGCGCCTGCAGGGCGCCGTGGTGCAGACGGGCCTGATGGAGGTGGGCGGCCTCGGCCTCTCGGCGGCCATGGTGGCGCTGATGACGGGCGCAGCTCTCGACATCACGGGCATCGCCCTGGGCCTTAGCGTCATGGGCGCCGGCCTGCTCGTGCTGCCTGGGCAGAAACGGCGCGCCAAGCGCGAGCTCAAGGAGCGCATGACGGAGCTGCAGAACACGATCGAGAAGAGCGTGCGGCAGCAGTTCGAGCTGGAGCTCTCGCGCTCGCAGGAGAAGCTCACCGGCGCCATCAGCCCCTACACCCGCTTCGTCGGCGCCGAGCTCGAGCGGCTGCACGAACTGCGCTCCGAGCTCAACAGCTCGGTCACGGCCGTCAGCAACCTGCAGCGCCAGGTAGAGACCCTGCCGTAGCGGGGGCATGGCCCCGCAGCCGATCGCTCACCAACGCGAGCGGCGTTTAGGTACACTCCCGCATGACCGAGAGACGCGTTCGTGTTGCCTACCAGGGTGTGTCCGGAGCCTTCAGCGAGGAAGCCGCCGCCAACTTCGCGCCGGGCGCGGAGACTGTGGGCTACCCTTCCTTCGAGGAGGCGTTCGGGGCCGCCGCCTCAGGCGCGTGTGACTACGCCTGCCTGCCGGTAGAGAACAGCATCGCGGGCTCCATCAACCAGACCTACGACCTGCTGACGGACTCCGTTCTCAACGTGGTGGGCGAGCAGATCGTGCGCGTGCGCCACAACCTGCTGGTCAAGCCCGGCGTGAGGATGGAGGACGTGAAGCGCGTGTACAGCCATCCGCAGGCGCTGGCCCAGTGCCAGGGCTTCCTGCGCAAGCACGGCTTCGAGGCCGTGACGGACTTCGACACCGCGGGCGCGGCCAAGCTGCTGTCGGAGAACGGCGGCGAGGGCAAGGCGGCCATCGCCAGCCTGCGCGCGGCGCAGGCGTACGGCCTCGAGGTCCTAAAGGAGCACATCGAGGACCTACCCTTCAACTTCACGCGCTTCTTCGTGCTGGGCACCACGGAGGCCCCGGCGCCGAAGGGCCAGTGCAAGAGCTCCATGGTCCTGGCCACCCGCCACAAGCCGGGCGACCTGGTGGCGTGCCTCGAGGTGTTCCCCAAGCACGACATAAACATGACCAAGCTCGAGTCACGGCCGCGCCGCGACAAGCCGTGGAGCTACCTGTTCTACATAGACATCGACGGCCACATCGAAGACGCCAACGTCGCCGCGGCCATGACCGACCTCATGCGCAAGGCCGCCTTCGTCAAGTTCCTGGGCAGCTATCCGGCCGCCAAACCTATCGAGGTCGAATGAACCCACCGGCCACCCAGAAGGACGACCACGCCGAGCGCCCCGCCATGCGCCTGGACGACGTGCTTAAGTTCTTCGGCGTGGCCTCCACCGGCGGCCACGCCAAGCACCTGATCCAGGCGGGCGAGGTACGCGTCAACGGCGCCGTCGAGACACGCCGCAAGCGCCGCATCGTGCACGGTGACGCCGTCGAGGTGGGCGGCGAAGCGTTCGTGGTGGAGCTCGTCGAGGACGCCTAGCTCCGCACCGCAGGCGTGAAGCCTGGCTCGAGTGCCTCTATCCCGGCCCCGCCCAGGGCGGTGAGCGGCAGCTCCTCCCCCGGGTACCACAGCGTGCGCGACCCGTACAGGCCGCGCCACGGCGAGCGGTAGCGCACGGTCCAGCCCTCAACCAGGTCGAGCGCCCACACCTCGCGCACGCCGGCGGCCGAGAAACCCGCCAGCCGCTCATGCAACCTGGCGCCTGACGCCACCTCCACCAGCAGCGCCAGCCTGCCTGGCTCAAGCGTCGCAGCTACCGCTGCCATGCCCACGTGCCGGGCGGCCAGCACGCAGAGCTCGGGGCGCCACAGGTCCGCAGCGCCCA
>JBIQNJ010000052.1:0-18342 GCA_044462445.1 Truepera radiovictrix
AGTGCGGGTCCCCTCCCGGGTTCGCTCCCCCGCGGTTGGTATGGGCCACAGGAGCTGACTGCGGCTTGGGCTGACCGCTTGTCGCCTCTCCCGCCAGCGGTGCCCCTCTGCCATAACGTTATTGCTGTGCTTGTGGCCACTATGCCCCTTGGCGCTGGTTCTCGCGCCCGCTGAAGTGCCTGTGGCAACGCCGCCGTGAGCGCCTGGCATGGGCCGAGCGCAATAACGTTATGGCATGGGCGATAGATACGAGGTCGGTCGAGGTGGGCGGTGCTGAAGGTCTGTCGGCGTACGCGCCGAGTTAGAATCCGGCATGGTTCTAGTTGATGAGCGCTGCGCCGGTTCCGGGCCGGCGGCCTGTCCCCTGCTCGCGGCCCTTCGTAGCGTAGGGCCGTTCTGTGGTGGGGAGGGCTCGCGATGAAGGTTCTTACCTTCTTCAACCACGCCGGCGGTGTAGCCAAGACCAGCACCGTCAGGGACCTCGGCTACGTGCTGTCCGAGATGGGCAAGCGGGTGCTGCTCATCGACATGGACCCGCAAGCCAATCTCACCAAATGGCTCGGCGTGGAGGACGATATCGCGCTGCAGCAGACGGTCTATCCGGCAGTCCTGGGCGACTCTGACCTGAACGCAGACGACGACGAGGGCGCGCACGGTAGCACGCTGGAACTGCCCAGGCCGGTGACCGTTCACGGCATGGACCTGGTGCCGGGCGCTCTCAGCATCGCCATCATCGAGCGGGAGATCCTCAGCGTGTTCATGGGTGTCGTCAGGCTGCGCGAGGCCGTGAGGCGGCTGCGGGGTTACGACTACGTGCTCATCGATCCACCACCCAGCCTGGGCCAGCTCTCTGCGCTCGCGGTGGTCGCGGCCGACAGCGTTGTCGTGCCGCTCCCTACGAACCGCAAGGGGCTCGACGGCATCCCGACGGTGGTCAAGATGGTGCGCGAGTACCGCAAGGCGGCGCCGAACCTGAACATCGCTCTCTTCGTGCTCACGCAACACGACAGAAGAACTAGACACGACCGCGAGTCGGTAGACATCATCCGTAGCCAGTTGCCGGCGGTGGCGCCGGTGTCTACCGCGCTCGGCAGCCGGCCCGCGTACTACTCGGACGCGCAAGTTCAGGGCATGCCCGTGCCCGTGTACGCACCTGGTAGCGAGGCCGACCGGGAGATCCGCGCGGTCGCGGCCGAGTTGCTGCAGGTGCTCGAAGGAGGGCGGCGTGGCTAAGAAGCGTCAAGACGTTAACCGTGCAGCGGTGTTCCAGGCCATCCTTGGTGGGGTCGATGAGGGCGGTGGGGACGCCGGTGCTGCCACGGGCATCCCGCTTGCTTCGGTCAGGTTCAACAGCAACCAGCCGCGCAAGTTCTTCGATCCCGTGTCGCTGGAGGACCTGGCGCATAGCATCCGCCAGAAGGGGCTGTTGGAGCCCATCATCGTTCGCCGCGCGGCGGACGGTTATGAGGTGGTGGCGGGTGAACGGCGCACACGCGCCGCCAAGCTGGCGGGCCTCGAGGAGGTCCCGGCGATCGTGGTCGACATCGATGACCGCGAAGCGCTCGAGATCGCTATCACGGAGAACCTGCAGCGCGAGGACCTGAACGCCGTCGAGGAGACGGAGGCCGTCATAGGGCTGCTCGAGGTGACGCTGGGGATAAGTCGGAAGGGCGTCGTCGCGCTGCTCCAGTCGCTGTACGCGGAGGAGCGAGGCAGGGCGAGCAGTAGGAAGGTGGACCCGAGGCATAGGGAAGCCGCCCTGGATGTCTTCCGTCGCGTGGGCCGCTTCGGTGTCACGTCGTTCGTCAGTAACCGGCTGCCGATACTTGATTTCCCGGGCGAGCTGCTCGACGCCATCCGCAGCGGCCAGGTGGAGTTCACGAAGGCTCAGGCCATCGCCAGGGTTCAGGACAAGGACGCGCAGCGGCTGCTGCTGAAGGAAGCCGTTACCGACAACCTCACGCTCAGTCAGATCCGTAGGCGCATCACCGAGCTTAGGCGCGGCAATAACGTTATGGCGCCGGCGGCGGAGGTGACAGGGGAGACGCAGCGCCTGGTGAGCGTCACCAAGCGGCTGCTTAACAAGCGGCGTGTGGCGGGGCTGGATGCCGGCAGGACCCAGAGGTTGGCAGAGCTGCTGAGGGAGCTGCAGGAGCTTCTCAACGAGTAGTTAGGCTCGTTACTGGTGTAGCTGGCCCCCGGCATTAGCCGGGGGCTTCGCTTTGGGACACCCGCTGACGGGATGGAAAGGGCTAGGCTTTGGAGCAAGGAGGTCTTCAATGCTTGAAGTCGGTCAGGTTGCACCAGAGTTCGAGTTGAGGGATCAGTTGGGCCGGGTACATAGGCTAGGGGATCAGCGCGGTTCGTGGGTGGTGTTGTACTTCTATCCGAAGGACGACACGCCAGGCTGCACGGTAGAAGCGTGTGAGTTCCGCGACAGCATGGAACAGATAACGGCTGTGGACGGCAAGGTGCTCGGTATCTCTGCCGACGACGAGGCCAGCCATCAACAGTTCGCCAGCAAGCATGAGCTCAACTTCCCGCTGCTGGTCGACCCTGGCATGGAAGTCATCCACAAGTACGGGGCCTTTGGTGAGAGAGTCTCTCGCGGGGTCAGCTCCATGGGCGTCAAGCGGGTGACATACCTCATCGACCCGCACGGGGTTGTGGCGCGGGTGTGGCCGGAAGTCAGCCCTGAGGGCCACGCCTTAGAGGTACGCCTGGCCATCGAGGGGCTCCGAGCAGGGGCATAGTCAGGGCTGGCAGCTACAGCAGACCTTCAAGGCAGGGCTCTGAGACAGACCTTCAGGACAGTGCTTACCTAACGGGGGTGCCATAACGTTATGGCACCCCCGTTTTGTGAGGTTTCTAACGCTGAGTGAAAGTTGTCACGCAGCTGCGGCGAAGGCAGGGCTGCGGTTGGCGATAGGGGAGAGGGGGTAGCGGCGAGCGCGGGTGGTCGCGACGCCATGCTGGAGGACGGTTTAACGGTGGATACGGTAGCGGCGAGCGTATGGTCGCGAGCCTCGTCTACGAGGGTGGGAACGGCCAGGAGCTCTGGTCGTTGGGGCGACAGGAGCCCGGCTATTCAGGGGAAAGAAGGGGTACTTGGCCGGGTTAGTGGGAAGACTCAGGTACTAGCGACCCGGCTCGGGCGCCGCTCTTCGGGTGATGACGGCCCATGGAAGGGGGAGACCCGGGGTACTGAGACTTGAAAGCGGGAACGTCGGGGTACTCATCTGCTGTGCTGGCGGGTTTGGAGTCCCGCTGTTTCCCCGCTCGGCTTGCCAGAGTTCCTTTCCTCTCCCACAAGGCGGGCCTCATCAGGAGCGCCAGGCGGGTCTCGCCAGGAAGCCTGCTCGCGCGCAAACGAATGCTCAGCCGAAGTGGTACCCGCGTACTCGCACCGGCGCGGGTAGCTGCGCGAGCTGAACGGCCTTGAGGGTCAGCTGGTAACCGGTGGCCTCCACTATGGCGTCTGCAACGATCACCGAGGCGTCGCGCAGCAGCACCCGGTGGGTGTCCCACAGGTCGGGTGGGATTATCAGTTGCGTGCGCACGGGGCCGTCTTCGAGGACGTAGAAAGCGAACCCTTTGGCCGTGGGCGGGCGCTGCCGGGCTATCACCAGGCCGGCGGTGCGCACCTGAGACTTGAGCGGCTTACGGCGCACGCTTATGAGCGGCGCGCAGTCGAGCTCACGCAGTTGGTCGCGCACGAAATCCAAGGCGTGCAGTTCGAGCGTGCTGAAGCGTGTGGTCTGGAAGTCCCACACGTACTGCTCCTGCGGCTCCAGTGGCTTCAGCTTGGGCGTTGCGGGCACGGCCGTTAGAAGGGGATGCTCACCACCGGCCTGCGAGTTGGCCAGGACCCCTACGCGGTAGAGCGCCTCGCGCCTGTCGGCTAGCTGGTCTAACGCCCCGGCGCGTATGAGCTTCTCGAACATCTCGAGCTCTAGTGGTAGGCGCTGGAAGACGTCGTCCACGCTCAGGTAGGGCCCATGCCGCAGGCGCTCCAGCAGTAGCTGGCTGGTTACGGCTTCGGTCACGCCCTCTATGGCACAGAGCGGCGGACGTACCGCCTTGACCGGCTCGCCGCCGTTGATGCGGGTGCGCTCCACGCGGTAGTGCTTGCCGCTGGTGTTGATATCGAACGGCAGCATCGGCACGCCCCACGTGCGCGCCTCCTGCCGCTTGGTGGAGGCCGGCCACATGCCTGGCTCTTCGGTCAGTATGGCGGCCATATACTCGGCGGGGTAGTGCACCCTCAGCCAACCGCTGGCGTAGGCGTGCACAGCGAAAGCCCACGCGTGCGACTCCGCGAAGCCGAACCCCTGGAACCCCTTCACGGCGTTGAAGACCTGTTCGGCCTGCTCGCGGGTGGCGCCTACGTGGCTCATGGCGCCGGCTATGAACCCCTCGCGGTCGGGCTCTATATCGGTCAGCTCGGTCCAGCCCGACACCTTCTTGCGGAAGCGGTCGGCTTTGACCCAGTCCATGCCGGCGAAGTGCACCCCGATGCGCAGCACGTCCTCCTGGAAGAGCAGCACGCCGTACGTCTTGCTCAGGAACGGCTCGAGGCTAGGGTGCCAGTAGGTGACCTTCTCGAGCCCCTGGCGCCGGCGCAGGTACGGATGCACGGTGCCCGACTGGATGGGGCCGGGGCGTATCAGGGCCACCTGGTGGGAGAGGTCGCGCATGTTGCGCGAGCGCATGACGCGGCTGGTCTGTTGCTGACTGGGGCTCTCGACCTGGAACAGGCCCAGGGTGGCGCCTTCTGATATGAGGTCCCACACGCGTTCGTCGTCTGGCAGGTTGGTCAGGTCCAGCCATACGCCGTCCATGCGCATGATCTCCTCGCGGGCCCGCTCCAGGGCGGAGAGCATGCGCAGGCCCAGCAGGTCCAGCTTTATCAGCCCCAGGGACTCGGCGTCGTCCTTGTCGAGCTGCAGCAGCTTGATGCCGCCGCTGGAGCGTTGCAGGGGAGAGTAGTGGGTGAGGGGGTGGCGTGCCAGCACCACCCCGCCCGAGTGTGGCGCCAGATGGCGCACGTGCTTGTTCTCCATGCTCGTCAGGAGCCCGACGAGGGCTTCCACCACGGGCGAGTCTCCGAGCACCTCACGGAAGGCGACATCGGCCGCGGCCGCGCTGGCGGGCTGCAGCCCGCGGAAGTCGCGGCCCAGCGCGTCGGTCAGACGGTTGCGCAGCTCCGGTGGCAGCCCCAGGGCGCGACCGAGGTCCTGCAGGGCCGACGGCAGGCGGTAGGTGATCTTGTTGCACACCATGGCTTCGGTGTCGGCGCCGAAGCGCTCCTCGACCCACCCCAAGACTTCTTTGCGACGCGAGGACGAGATGTCGATGTCGATGTCGGGCATGATCGTTATGCCGGTGTGCAGGAAGCGTTCGAAGAGCAGGTTGTGGTCAAGGGGGTCGGCTATGGTTATGCCCAGCAGGTAGCAGACGATGCTGGCCGCCGCAGAGCCGCGCCCGGCCGCCATGATGCCGCGGTGCCGACAGTAATCCGTGACCTCGGCGGCCACCAGGAAGAACCCGCCGAGGCCTATCTCGCGTATGGCGCTCAGCTCCTCCTCTAGTCGAGCGCGCGCCCGTACGAGGCGTTCTCCCTCGTACTGGGACACCAAGGCTGCGTAACAGCGCTCACTGAGGTGCTGCTCCGGCTCCACCCCTTCCGGCAGGTGCGCTTTCGGGGCCACCAGGCGTTCAGGGAGCAGGTCGAAGCATGCACGCTCGGCCACGCGAGAGGCGTTCAGGGAGGCTTCGGGGAAAGGGATGCGCTCCAACGCCTCGGCGGCGGCTGGAAGCGCCTGACAGGCGTTCTGCGGCCTCCTGGGGTGGGGTTCCTGCACGCTTATGCCCAGCCGCGCGCAGGTGAGCGCGTCGTACAGGCGGTAATCGTCGGGGTTGGCGTAGCGCACCTCGGGGGCGGCCACCACCGGCAGCTCCAGGCTCTGGGCCAGGTTACGGATGACCCGCGCGCGGCGCGCGTCCCAGCGGTAGCGGTCGTGGAACAGCTGCACGTACAGCCGGTCACGGAAGGCTGCCTTCAGCTGCAGCATCACCTGCTCTAGCTCGCCTATACGCCGCTGCGCCAGCAGCTGCGCCACGGCCCCTTCCCGCGGTCCGGTCAGGAGGAGCAGGTCGTGGGAGTGCGTCAGGAGGCTTGCGAGGGGCACGTCTTTCTCGTCCCGCGCATGCGCCAGGGTTATGAGCCGGCAGAGCGTGCCGTAGCCGGCGCGCGAGGCGGCTATGAGCACGAACGGGTACGACTCGCGCTCCAGCCGCACCGGCACGGTGGCGCCTATGAGCGCGTGGATGCCGTGGTCTTTGGCCGCCTGGAACAGCTCTACCGCGCCGGTGACGTTCAGGTCGTCCGTGAGCGCTATGTACTCGTAGCCCAGCTCGGCCGCCCGCTTCACCAGCGTCGTGGGGCTGGCCGTGCCCGCCCCCAGGCTGAAGTAGGAGTGAACGTTGAGCAGAGCGTTCAGTCGCTGACCCGAGCCGCCCACCAGCTACCCCCCTCCCTGAAGAGCTCGAGCCGGCTGTCGTTGTCGAGCTCTAGCAGGTAGTAGTCGCGGTGCAGCTCGGGCGCTTCCCACCAGCGGCCGTCGTAGCGCCACTGATCGACGACGCTGATCACCTTGCGGACGGGGGAGAGGGGGAGCCCTTTGGGACGGGGCTGGTCGGGGCGTGGGGCCCATGAGACCGTGACCGGTACTGGTACCGGCACCTGCCCGTAGGGGGCGAGGTGTACTTGGGCTTCGACCATCAGCAGGCGCATAGAGACCTCGGCATGGGATAGAGCGCAGTAGAGCCCTGAGAGCTCGTTACCCTTAGTATCTAAGGGTAAGAGGAGGATAGGGCTGCGAAGGCGCAGCGTCAAGTATGGCTAAGAGGGCCTTCGTAAGGAGCGCGCGCTCTGACGGGTCCTACCTCACGCTCACCGAGGTCGACCTCAGGTCGACTTCGGCCTCCACCACCGTCTGGCCCTCCCAGTTGAAGCGCACCAGCCACACGGTGTCGTCAAGCTGCTCCGCCTCGGAGACCCAGCCGTCGAGCCCGCGCACGGCGCCGGCCACGCGCGCGTCGGTGAACGCCAGCGCCGCAGCCTCAGCGCCGCGCCTCGAGCGCCAATCGGCCTCGGGCACCAGCGCCGGCACCTCGATAGACACGATCCGCAGGTCCTCGAGCGAGCGCTGCCACTCGTTGGCGGAACGCAGCGTCACCACCAGTGACTGCGAGCCGCGCTCCAGCGACACGGTCCAGGTGTCGCGCCAGTCGTCGTAGCCCACCCAGCTCCAGTCGATGTCGTCGACGTCACCTGCGAAGGCGAGGAACGTGCTGTCGTAGCGCAGGAAGTCCAGCAGCGTCTCCTGGGCCTCGGCGAAGTCCGCGTCGGCCAGGCCGAACCACGTCTGCCAGGAGAGCAGGCGCTCCTCCTCAAGCAGCACCTGCGCCCAGCCCAGCTCGGCGCCGTCGGCCGAGAAGAAGTCCACGCGCCAGAGGCCGTACAGCTCCTCCGCGTGATAGGTGCTGGCCGTCCACCCCGGCCGGTTCACCAGGCCGGTGGCGAACATGGGGTGCCGGGCGGCCACGGCTATGGCCCGCTCCCCGTCCTGGTCGCTCTGCGCGGCTGCGAGGGTACCGAGCGTTAGCGCTATGGCCGCAAGGAGCACCGTGCCCGCCCACCCGATACCCGCCCGCAAGCCGCCCGCCTGGGGCCGTGCTGCGCTAGGGGCACCCACTCGCCGGCCGCCCACCGCTCACGCCCCCGGCCGCAGGATGCTGCGGTAGCTGGCCTGGTAGCCAGGGAACACGCGGTCCACGGAGGAGTTCTGCAGGCGCTGCACCAGGATCTCGGAGAGCACGTCGCGGAAGTCGGTGGTTATGGCCAGGTCACCGTCGTCGAGCGCCCCCGGCGCCAGCGAGGGCCACACCGTGTGCACGCCGCCGTTGACGCCGCCCATGACGAGCACGCTGCCGCCCCGACCGTGGTCGGTGCCGCCGCTGGCGTTCTCGTTCAGCGTGCGGCCGAACTCGCTCATCGTCACCACGGTAAGGCGGTCGGAACGGTCTGAAAGATCCTCGTAGAACGCAGCCAGGCCCGCACCCAGCTCGCTGAGGAGGTTGGCGAACTGCCCCTCAACGCCACCCTGATCCTCGTGAGTGTCCCAGCCGCCCAGGTCTACACACGCCACCTCAAGGCCGATGTCGGCGCGGATAAGCTGCGCAACCTGCCTGAGTGACTCGCCGAATGGGGTCTCCGGGTAGCCCAGCGAGGCGGAGTTGGCGCGGTCGAGGCCGCCGTCGGCCGCGAGGCGCCTGAGGTCGCGCATGCTGCCGAACAGGCTGTCGGCCTCGCGCTCGAAGGCGTCGGAGGAGTTGGCGTTGCGGTACATGTCGCGCAGACCGCCCTCGATGTCGGTTCTCAGATGGTCGGGCACCTGAAGCTCGAAGCCGTCAAGCGAATGCAGTGCCAGCGAAGCCTGCGGCCCCTGCAGCGAGGAGGGCAGCATGGTGCCCATGGCCACCGCGCGGAACGGAGAGTCGTTGGTCCACGGTACCGACTGCAGGTGGCGGGTTATCCAGCCGGTCTCGGTCACGCGCACACCCGGAGTGCCGCGCTCCATGTACTCCATGGCGTCGAAGTGCGACCTCGATGGGTCAGGTGAACCCACCGCGTGAACCACCGCCAGGTTGCCGCCCCGGTACACGTCCTGCAGTCGCGCCAGTGAGGGGTGGAAGCCGAAGAAGCCGTCGAGGTCCAAGACGCGGTGCTCGGGCACGGCGGTGTGATTGCGGCGGTCGTAGAACGCCCCGCCCTCGCCCACAGGTATGACGGCCGCCAGGCTGTCCATGCCGCCACGCAGGAACACCACTACCAGGGTGTCTACCTCGCGCGGGGTTTGTGCGAAGGCCACGAACGGCAGGTTAGGGAATAGAGGCCGCGACAGCAACAACGCACCCGCTCCGACCATGCCCTTGAGGAAAGTACGCCGGCTTGTGCTGCGCTGATCCAGCTTGAGGTACTCGTTGCAGCCAGCAGCGCTTCCTAACGGGGGCGGTTTGATCAAGGGGCGCGACATGTGACCCTCCTAGGGCAGCGTTGCTTAAGTGAGCTGGAACGCGGGCGAAGCGAGGATGAGGCCAACAAGCGCCGGCAGCCGGTCCTCGCGGAACTCATGGGTTACGGGTTCGGTGGGTCGCGCACCGCCGATGGCGCGCAGCAGAGTGGTGCGGGTGGTGGAATCCAATGAATAGCCCACCAGGCGCAGCCAGGCGGCGTCGACGAGCTCCCCGACGGTTGGCCGGTCTGGAATGACCTCGTCCAGGTTCAGCCGTATTCCGTCGCCGCTCCAGCCGCGGCTGGCGTAGGCCAGGTTCATGGCCGCGTTCCAGCGGCGCAGCAGGCCGTTGACGTTGAACCACGGGTCTGCCACATCGGGGTAGCCGTTGGGCGGGAACCAGTTGAAGGGGAGATGCCCCATCTGCTCCAGCGTCCATGTGGCCGACCACCGGTCATTGATCTGCACACTGGGGCTCAGCGCCCGCAGCATGGCCACAACGGCCTCCATGGGCCTGCGGAACTTGGTGGCGCGGGCCGCGCGGAACTCTTCTGACGTGAACAGCGTGCGCAGCACCGCCCTGATGTCTCCGTCGGTGGCCGTGAAGGTTGCCGCAACGTCTCTTACCAGGCCCTCCGGTGGTTCGTCAGCAACGAAGCGGCGGCACAGCTTCAGGCTCACGAAGCGCGCAGTGGAGGGATGTGTGGCCAGTATGTCGAGCACCTGCAGCCCGTCCTCGATGCCGCGCTCAGGGGCTATACGGTGGCCCAGCACCCACTTCTCGCCTTCGTCGTGACGGTTGCGGTCGAACACGAACTCGCCGCGCCACTCCTGCGTCAGGGTCCAGCCGGTGAAGCAGCGGGCTACTTCTTTCACGTCCTGCTGTGTGTAGCCGCCATCAACGCCGAGCGTGTGCAGCTCCATGATCTCGCGCGAGTAGTTCTCGTTAGGGCCATCTTTGGTGCTGAACGTGTTATCGAGGTAGATGAGCATGGCCGGGCTGCGGGCCGAGGCCAGCAGCAGGTCGCGGAAGTTGCCCAGCGCGTGCCTCCTGGCCACGTTGCGGTCGTCGATGACCCTCTCGGGGATCCTGTCGGGGGCCGGCACGTTGAAGTGATCGGTCCAGAACTCGACCATCTTCTCGAACAGTTGCCGCTCGCTGTACACGGCCCGGTACAGGCGCCCCCAGAGGAACTGCTGCACTACAGCGCCGTAGTCCTCGTCCAGCGCGGCACTGATACCGCGTGCGTCGGCCAGAAGTGTGGGGTGGTCGGCAAGGTATCGGTCAACCAACGGATCCTCGATGGCCTCATGGCTCAGTTGCCAATCCAGGTAACCGTCCTCGCCCATCTGCCGCACACGCTGCAGGTCAACGGGCCTGGCACCCCAGGTGAGCCGGTTGACGAGGTGCAGATCGGAGCCCACCGAGGGCGTTGGTGCAAAACGCATGGCGAATCATTACGCTTGGGTGAGAGGGATGTATGAGAGAGTGCGAGATCAGGACCGGTTAGGGGTGAGTCTCATTGCCGGAATCACCGCCTACTCGTTGAAGTAATCGCTATCGAGTCGGTGAATCACATATCGCTGGTGCTCTATGACGCCTACACCAGCGCTAATCATGAGCTGGGCGAGTCTTCGTCCATCAATCAGAACGATGCGGGGATCAGGTAGAGCGTCTGCGTAGCTGATGGCCTCAAGAGTGAACGCGCCCGTAGTTAAGAGCACACCCTGGTTTGAGCGCTTACCTAAGAGGCTTCCAGCAAATGCTTGTATGTCGGGACGGCCTACGGTCCTGTTGCGTTGATACTTCTTGGCCTGCACATAGACCTTCGATAGCCCCAAAGGATCCTCGTCTATCACGCCATCCACACCTTCATCGCCTGCCGTTTTAAAGGCTCGCCCTGCTCCTTCATGTCGACCTCCGTATCCCAGTGCCTGGAGCACATCAACAACGATTTCCTCGAATCGTTGCCAAGTGACCCTTAAGAGAGACTCGAGAATCTCGTCTACCAGGGCGTCCTCTAACTGCTTATGACCACTCGCGATCGCTTCTTCCGGTGGGACTTCCCCGAGGGAAGCCCTTGTTTCCAGTGAGTTACTGTTCCTTGACTCCTTCACCCACTCCCTAAAGGGCTCGTACTGGAGCAGGGTTGTCTTGTCGACCCTGGCCGGGTTGAGTCCAAGGAGCCCTCGCCCCGTATCGCTCAGCTCGAATACACCCCTAGAGACCGCAATGACCAACCCCGATTTTGTTAGGTAGGTTCTCGCCCAACCCACCCGACTTTCGTACTTCGTTTGCCTGCCGCTCTCGAGTGGCTCTTCGATAACTTCCGGCGGTAGGGCGAGTCGCTCGGCTATAGCGACTCTCATCTCCTGTAGTGAGCTACGCCCGCGCTCTGCTAAGACTTGGAGGAAAGGGAGCATGAAGTCTTCGAAACCTGGTACATCTCTCATTGTTTACGAGCATAGGAAGAAGGCGACCTAATGAACCATGCATTTCTGCATTGCTTGTGTAATTGTGTCCGGATCTGGTCGGTATTACCCGCATCACCAATGAGGTCACATTGTGCTATTGTGTGACCACAAGGTGGTATGCGGATATGATCGGAGAAAAGACCACGGCGAGCATTCGAGAGCTTAAGAGCAGGCTCTCTCACTATCTAAGAATCACGAAGGCAGGCGGAATCGTGGAAGTTACGGAGCGCGGGGTTCCCATAGGTCGTATCGTTCCCGCACTGCCATCAGCGAAGGAGCGAGCCGAGGCCCTGGTAAGAACAGGGCTAGTTGCTTGGAATAGACAAAGCCTGGAACCTCGGGAACCCTTGGCTAAGGTTAGAGGTAAGAGAACTGTTGCCGAGCTGCTGATTGATGATCGAGAGTGATCGTCTATCTAGATTCGAGCGCCTTGGTCAAACGCTATGTCGAGGAGGAAGGTTCTTCTGACGTAGCTGAATTCATTGACAGGGCCGACATATGCGGCACCGCTATCGTGAGCCGAGTCGAAGTGGCTGCCGCGATCGCAAAGGCTACCCGAATGAGGTTGTTTCCTCGAGAGGACGGCGCTGCGGCGCTAGAAGCCTTTACTGTCGACTGGGACGCACTCGTTAGGCTGCAGTTGACCGAGTTGTTGGTGGCGCGAGCTGCAGACTTCGCTTGGTGGCATGGGCTTCGCGGTTACGACGCGACACACCTGGCGGCTGCACACCTGTGGAATGAAATAATGGGTCAGCCCGTGACTGTAGCAACCTATGATTGGCAGCTCTGGGACGCAGCGAAGGTAACTGGACTAACACCCTGGCCCCCCAGGTAGTTACCGCGTCTTGCCGCGTGCCGCCACAGGTAGAACGGCTGTAACAACGCCTTCGCGGTGCGCGTACACCTCGTCGTGCAGGTTAGACACGGGGCACACGTGGTTGGGTACCACCCGCAGGCGCTCGCCGATGACCGGCTTCTTGGCACAGGCAGAGAAGTCCACCGCGCCGTGCTCCTCAGACAGCTGCCAGATGACCGCGTCAGGGTACTCGAGTATGAGACCGTAGCCGTCTTCGCCCGTGCGGAACAGGTCGCTGGTGAGGGTCTTGGAGCCCGCGTCGATGACGCCGCGGTCCTCCGTGGGCTTACTCACCAGTGTCACGTGCACGTGAAGGGCGCAGTCTTCCAGGGTGGCCACTCCCGCGGCGACGGTGTTGCGGTCGTTGTAGATGTAGGTTCCCGCCCGGTACTCGGTGGTAACGCCCAGCTCGTGCGCGTTCCACATGTTCGGGGTGCCGCCCACAGATACCACCTTGAGTTCAAGACCTGCGGCCGTCAGTAGCTGCCTGGCCTGGGCTACGAAGTCAGGCACCGCCGGCGAGTTGGGGTAGGTGAGGAGCCCCAGGAACTCAACGTTTGCGTAGCCGGCGGCCTTACGTGCGAGCGCCACCGCTTCCTGCGGCGTCACCACACCCTGGCGCTTCTTGCCGCTTTCGAACTCGACGAGCACGCCTATAGTGACCCCGGCCGACGCTGCCGCCCGGGCTACTGCGTCCAGCGCCACCTCGTTGTCTAGCGCCACGCGCACGCTGGCCATGCGCGCCACTTGTGCCAGGCGCCGGACCTTGTCTTCACCCATGACGTTGTAGGTGATGAGGATGTCGGCTATGCCGGCTGCGGCCATGACCTCGGCCTCGCCGATGCTCTGCACCGTGATGCCGGCGGCGCCCTCGCTCAGTTGCCAGTGTGCCAGCAGGGGCAGCTTGTGGGTCTTGATGTGCGGCCGGTTGGCTATGCCGTGGGCGTCCAGGTACTCCTGCAGGCGCCGGATGTTGCGCTGGGTTACGTCAAGGTCTACGACCACGCAGGGCGTGTCGAGGGTCTCAATGCGTGTTTGAAGAACTGCTGTGCTCATGTTGCAGCAAGGTTACGCCGCGGGGCGCCAAGGCGGGCAGCTTTCGTGGTCCACGCTCCAAAACGCGCACCCCGGGCCGGCACACTCGTCCGAACTTCGGCCACCGCGGTGCACTTTCTACGGCTGCTTAAGCCGCGCCACCCTTTCACCGGCGGTAACGGCAAATGGCAGGCGGTTGCCGGGCGTAGGTATTGGGCACGTTGCGTACGGTGTGTGCCCGCAGGGCGGATGAGTAGCCCGGTTGAAGTCGAGAATCACTCGGCCGTTCACCGGCGCGTCGGCCATCAGGAACCTGCCGCCCGAGTACGACACGGGCTGCTCCTGATAGGCCCCTTGCGCGGCGTCCAGGTCCTCGTTGCTGGCATCGCGGAAGTTGATGAACAGCCGCCCGCCGCCCGCCTCCGTAGCGAGGAGAGTGTGGCTGGCACCGCCGAACTCGAAGCGCACCCGTCCCGCCACCGGCTGCATGCTCACCTGACCGATAACGTTGCTCACCGGCACCTCTTCGCCCGGATCGGCCCGAAGGAACTCGGCTTCTACGACCCATTCCGGTGCCGGGTCGAACCAGGCCAGGTCGTGCTGGACGCTCCTCCGCCGGGCGGCCACGGGGTCGTGAACCCTCACGCCCCAGAGGTCGCCACGCCTGACGACGCTGACGAGGACCGGGTCGGGTCCCTGGACCGTGAAGGCTATGTCTGCCTGCACCGTGACCGGTTGCGTGAGGGTTTCATCGTCTACGTGCGTGTCTGCCCCCGGCACGGGCACTATGGTGGCGCTCTCACCCCTCACTAGCACGCGCGCCGCCGTGGCAGGGAAGCGCCCGGCCAGCCTCACGGTGCTCGTTTCGGCGCTGCCGACGGTGTTCTCACCCTCTTCCAACCACTCGAGGCACGTGATGGACCACCAGCCGTGAGGCTCGACGAGGCTGGCGGCGCGGCGTTCGCGGAAGGTCTGCAGGCCTGTCATGGCTGCAGCAGCGTGACGCCGACGGGCGCGAAGCTGCCCATGGAGGCTAGAACGGCGCCCGCGTCTTCGAGGGGCCTGCGTTCGCCGATGAGCTTCTCGAGCGGCAGACCGCTGGTAGCCACGAAGGCGAGCATCTCGGGGTAACGCCGCGCCTGCATGCCGTGGCTGCCAAGGATCTTGAGCTCGTGGCGGATGACGATCTCCAGCGGTACCTTCGGGGTCATGTCGTGGCCTAGAAGAAGGCCTAGTTGCAGGTGCCGGCCACGCTTGCGCAGGGAACGCACGCCCTGGGCCGCTGTCGCGGCGCTACCCAGCGCGTCTACCGAGATGTTCGCCCCGCCGTCCGTGAGGTCGCGGGTGGTGGCCACCGGGTCGTGCTCCTTGGCGTTGATGGTATCCGCAGCGCCGAGTTCGCGGGCCAGTTCCAGCTTGCCGGGGTCGATGTCTACGGCTATCACCCGGGCGCCCATGTGCGCGGCCACCGTCACTGCCGACAGCCCGACGCCGCCGCAGCCGTACACCACGACGTTCTCGCCCGGCTGCACCTTGGCGTGCGCGGTGAGTCCGGCGTACGAGGTGGTGAAGCGGCAGCCGAGGCTGGCCGCCAGATCGAAGCCCAGCGAGTCGGGCAGCCTTACCAGGTTCACGTCGGCCCACGGCACCATGACCAGGTCGGCGAAACTGCCCCAACCGTCGAAACCGGGCTGGTACTCGTGGTGGCACAGGTTCTGATGGCCGGCCTGACATTCGTCGCACGTGCCGCAACCGCAGCAGAACGGCGCCGTCACACGCTCCCCGCCCTTGAAGCCCAGCACGTTGGCGCCCACGGCCCGCACCACGCCGGCGAACTCGTGGCCGGGAACGTGCGGGAAGCTCACCGTGTTGTCGTGGCCCACCCAGGCGTGCCAGTCGCTGCGGCACACGCCCGTGGCAAGTACCTCGACGATGGCGCCGTGAGGTGGAAGCTCGGGCTCGGCGACCGTGCTCATGTAAGGCGCCTGGTTAGGTGCGTCGATCATGATTGCGCGCATGGCGCATGGTAACGCTGTGGTGCTGGATGAGCGAGTAGTAGCCTTAGCCGCCGGCAGGTCCTGCGGCCCGGCCGCCATCCCTAAGGCTCCAGAGGCTGGCAGCGGGTCGCTACAGGCACTGGCCTACACTAAGTACACGGAGGTAGAACCGGTGCAGGAGTTAAGCGCTACGGGCCTTGAGGCTCTGGACCTCGGTACACGACTCTTGCAGCGTGCCCGCAGAGCACATCCGGTGGACGGGCTGTGGGAGGCAGCCGACGTGCAGTGGGCCTGGCGAGCTTCGAGGCTCTCAGACGAAGCGCAGAAGCTCTTCTGGCTCGATGCGGATGGACCCGTGGCCGGCGTTCTGCTTACGAGCTGGCCGGGTGGCGCGTGGCAGTGCGACCCGGTGACGGTGCCGGGCTGTGCGCCGCAAGGCCGTGAGACCGTTTGGGTTCGCGCGCTGGATCATGTTGCCCGCTACGCGAAGCGCAGTTTCGAGGTCCCCGTAGACGACGCCGACACGTTGTTCGTGGAGCTGGCGGAGAGGTCTGGCCTGGCGCCCCTTAGGCAGGACAGAACGGCGTGGCTGGACGCCGCCGATCGACCGGAGGTGCCGGCGCTGGCCGACGGCTTCGTGATCACGGACCGGACAGAGCGTCAGGGCACGCCTCACCCGATGCGTCAGCGCAACGGGGAGGAGGTGGCCCAGCGGCTGGAGCAGTGCTCCTTGTACGACCCCGCCCTCGACATCGCCGTGGAGCGTTCCGACGGGCGCCCGGCCGGCTACTCCCTCTACTGGTTCGACCCCCAGACGTTGGTCGGCCTAGTGGAGCCGGTGAGGATAGAGGCCGAGTTCCAGCGGTTGGGCCTGGCGCGGGCCATGGTGTCGGAGGGGATAGCCCGCCTGGTGCGCAAGGGCGCACGCCGCGTGAAGGTGTCGTACGAGACGGCCGCTGCCGGGGCCCTGTACGAGGGTCTAGGGTTCCGGCCCACCTCGACCACCACGTGGTACGGGTTGCCGGCCGACGTGGGCCGTCCAGCAGACTGAAGCTAGCCGGCCAAGCGGCCGCGGTATCGTTCGGCGGAGAAGAACAGCGCGTCGCTACTGGCCTGCCGCCCGCGGGCGGCAGGCCAGCGGCTGGCGCACCTTAAGGAGCGAACATGGCCAACGGGCCCGAGAAGGACGCCGGCACCCCCGTAGCGGGGAGCGCCAACGCTGTCAGTGGCGAGGGCGCGCCGCGAGCACCTAGAGACAACCTGGTCGTCACCCACCATGAGACGACCATCCTGGGCAAGAAGGTCAAGTACACCGCCACGGCCGGCACCATGGTGCTCAGCGAAGAGGCGGTGGGCGAGGGCGAGAAGGCCGGCAAGTTCGAGGGCATAAAGCCGCGCGCCGAGGTCTTCTTCGTGGCCTACGAGCTGGACGGCGTGAAGGACAAGAGCAAGCGGCCCGTTACCTTCAGCTTCAACGGCGGTCCGGGCTCCTCGTCGGTATGGATGCACCTCGGTCTCTTCGGCCCCAAGCGGGTCGAGCTCGACGATGACGGCTACCCGGCGGCTCCGCCCTACCGCCTGGTGGAGAACGAGGTATCGCTGCTGGACGCAACTGACCTCGTGTTCATCGACCCTGTGAGCACCGGCTACAGCCGACCCGCCGAGGGCGTGAAGGCCAAGGACTTCCACAGCGTAGACACGGACATTGAGAGCGTGGGGTCGTTCATCCGCCTGTACACGGGCCGCTACGACCGCTGGCTGAGCCCCAAGTACCTGGCGGGCGAGAGTTACGGCACCACGCGCGCCGCGGGCCTGGCCGGGCACCTGCAGCAGCGGCACGGCCTATACCTCAACGGTCTCATCCTGGTGTCGGCCATCCTGAACTTCGCTACCGCCAGGTTCGGCCCGGGCAACGACCTGCCGCCCCTTCTGTTCCTGCCCACCTACGCCGCCACCGCCCACTACCACGGTCGACTCGACGCGGAGCTGCAAGCCCTGCCGGTGGCGCAGTTCTTAGAGCGTGTCGAGGCGTTCGTGCACGAGCGTTACGCCCCCGCGCTGCTCCTCGGCGACAGGTTGCCGGAGGAGGAGCAGCACGAGGTGGTGGCGCTGCTGGCGCGCTACACGGGCCTCTCCGAGCGCTACATCGAGTACACCAACCTGCGCATCGATATCTTCAGGTTCACCAAGGAGCTGCTGCGCGACAGCGGCCGAACGGTCGGCCGCATCGACAGCCGCTACACGGGCGTGGATCGCGACTCTGCGGGCGAGCAGTTCGAGTACGACCCCAGTATGTCTGCCACCCAGGGCCCGTATACGGCCACGCTCAACGACTACGTCCGTGGCGAGCTGGGCTTCAAGACAGACCTGCCGTACGAGATCATGGCTAGCCTCTACCAGACGTGGAGCTACAAGGACGTCGAGAACCGCTACCTGAACGTGGCCGAGACGCTGCGCAAGGCCATGAGCATCAACCCGTTCCTGAGGGTGCATGTCGCCAACGGCTACTACGACCTGGCCACGCCGCACTACGCCACCATCCACACCTTCGCGCACATGGGGCTTACGCCCGAACAGCGCCAGAACGTCAGCATGAGCTTCTACGAAGCTGGGCACATGATGTACGTGCACCGACCGTCGTTGCTGAAGATGCGCGAGGAGTTGGAGAGTTTCATCGCCGGGTAGGAGCCCAATGATCCGCACTTCCGAGACTCACCCTATCCACGTCTTCTGGGTTGAGCAGCACGCCTATGCCGGCCCTGGCCGCATAGGGCTGACGTTCGCCCCCGGCAAGCACGACGTTGGAATGAACAGCGGCATCGTGTGGAAGCGCAGCCTCATAGTCGACCTGGACAGGCTGCGTTACCACCACGGTGTTGATGTTCTGATATCCCTGCTC
>JBIQNJ010000053.1:0-9647 GCA_044462445.1 Truepera radiovictrix
AGACACAATTACTGTGCCGCTGGCCACCTGGGCCTGGTTGCTTGTCGTAGTGAACATGTTTGGGGTTGCGGCCACAATATGAGCCAGCCACCACCAACCAACCAGATGCCAGACGCGACCCCAAAAACAGCCACCGCACAAGCTAACTCCTCTGGCAAATCAGTCCAGCAGGCAACTGGCTTCCTAGCGCCAGACCATCAAGCACACTCCGAAAAAAGCGAACGCACCCTCCTGGTCTCCTGGCTGCTCAGCGCCCCCGGGCCGCTGGTAACGGGCATTGCTGTGGCCATGAGCTCCTCGGCCACGCAGATAGCCGACACCGTGCGCCGCACGGTGGAGCTTGTGGCCCTATTCACTGGCTGGTGGGTGTTCCGCCGACGCAAGCAAACCGCCACAGCAGAAGAAAAGGCGCGCCTTGAGCGCCGTGCAGCAGTTGTGGTTGCCGTAGCCATGGCTCTGTCCGGGGTAGCCATGCTGAGCATAGGGGTGTACAGGTTCTTCAGGTACGAGCCCGGTGGTAACGTCATTATCGGCCTGATCGTGGCGGTGCTGGGAATCCTCGTCAACGGCGCGTTCTGGGTTCGGTACTCACACCTGCTTAGCCAGGGTCCAGACGCTGTTATCGTCGGCCAAAGGAAGCTGTACCGCGCCAAGACACTGGTAGACCTTTGCGTTGTAGCCGCACTGCTGGCCGTGGCGGTTGCGCCAAGCCACCCCGCTACCCACTACATCGACACCCTTGGGTCGGTGGTGGTGGCCCTCTACCTGTTCCAGCAAGCGTTCACATTCAGACAAAAGTCGAGCGGAACAAACTACAGTTAGGTTTATGCGTGACGCTACCGGCACCTCGCCACTCCCCTCGCCTGGCACCCCTGCCTCGTTAGGTTTCCGCATGCCCGCAGAATGGGCGCCGCACGCGGCCACTCACACCAGCTGGCCGTTCGACGACGAGCTGTGGGTTGGCTACCTGGACGCTGTACGAAACGAATTCGCTGGCTTGGTGGCAACTGTGGCCCGGTTCGAGCCGGTGGTTCTGAACGTCAGAGATGCAGTCACTGAGGCAGACGCCAGGCAGCGCATTGCCACTACGGCCGCCCGGCTGTACCCAGACGGAGCCCCCGAGATAACCGCCAACATCGAATACTTCCGCGTGCCCCTCAACGACGTGTGGTTCCGCGATAACGGCCCGCTGTTCGTGGTGGGCGCTCAGGGCACAGGCAACACTGGCAAGGTAGCCGCCACCGACTGGCGCTTCAACGCCTGGGGCCAGAAGTACGCGCCGTGGGACGACGACGATCGTGCCGCCGCTGCCCTGGCCCGGCACCTGGGCGTTCATAGCTTCCTAGTACCCATCGTGATGGAGGGCGGCGCGCTCGAGCTGAACAGCCACGGCGTATGCCTGACCACGCGCTCCTGCCTGCTGGAACCCAACCGCAACCCGCACCTTAGCGAGGCTCAGATCGAGGAGTACCTGCGCGCCTTCCTAGGAGTAACGCAGCTAGTGTGGCTGCCCGAGGGGCTTGAGGGCGACCACACCGACGGACACATAGACACCATCGTTCGGTTCACGGACGACTACACAATCGTGTGCGCCGTCTGCGAGGACGAGAGCGACCCCAACCACGCCACCATGCAGCGCAACCTGGAGATTCTCAAAGGCCTGCAGCAACCGAACGGCCAGCCCTACATGGTTGTTGAGCTGCCGCTCCCCGTGAAGCGCATGGAGCTTGAGGGCGAGCGCCTGCCCCCCACCTACGCCAACTTCTACGTGGGCAACGGCTTCGTGGTCGTGCCCACCTACGACGATGCTAACGACGCCCGCGCACTTGCCATACTCAGGCCGCTGTTCCCCGGTCGCCAGGTCATCGGGCTGCCGGCGCAGAACCTGATAACCGGCGGCGGCGCGTTCCACTGCGTCACGCAGCAGAGACCAGCCGGCGCGTACCTGACCACCGCCGAAAGCAGATAAACGCCCACCCGCAGCCTGGCCGCATAAGCTTAAGGGCACGGTTCAACCATCTACTCAACCATCTACGCGCCCTGGTCCGGGCGCAGGCACAGTAACGGAGGACTGAGAATGGCTTCACCTGTTCCGATGCCACAACGCCCGGAGCGCAAAGCGCGCCTGGCCGTAATCCAGATGAGCTGCTCGCACGTGCTGGAGGAGAACCTCGCCAAGGCCGAACGGCTGGTGCGCGAGGCCGCTGCCGGCGGCGCCAACATCATCCTGCTGCAGGAACTGTTCGAGAACCTCTACTTCCCACAGATCGAGCGCGAGGAGCTGTTCGCGCTGGCCCATCCCGTGGAGGGCCACCCGTTCCTGGAGCAGTTCGCGGCACTGGCCCGCGAGCTCGGCGTGGTGCTGCCCGTGTCGTTCTTCGAGCATGCCGGTCAGGCCTACTTCAACAGCCTGGCCATGGTCGACGCCGATGGCACCGTACTGGGCACCTACCGCAAGAGCCACATCCCCGACGGCCCAGGCTACGAGGAGAAGTACTACTTCAACCCCGGCGACGACGGCTTCAAGACCTGGCGTACGCGCTACGGCAACATCGGCGTGGGCATCTGCTGGGACCAGTGGTTCCCTGAGGCCGCCCGCATCATGGCCCTCAAGGGCGCCGACCTGCTCCTCTACCCCACTGCCATAGGTAGCGAGCCCGCCGAGGCCGGCGGGCTGGTGACCACGCGCATGTGGCGCCGCGTCATGGTCGGCCACGCCGTGGCCAACGTCGCCTACCTGGCGGCGGCCAACCGCGTGGGCACCGAGGGCGGTGCGCGCTTCTACGGCAACTCATTCATCGCCGACTACTCGGGCGACTACCTGGCCGAGGCCGACGACTCGACCGAAACGATCCTCTACGCCGACCTCAACTTCACCGAGGCGCAGAACGCTCGTGCCGGCTGGGGTTTCTTCCGTGATCGGCGGCCGGACCTGTACGGTCCTCTACTCACGCTGGACGGTCAGGGGTAAACTTTTCCGCTACGAGAAATCAGGGATTGCGCGCCTCATGAACTGGTCAAAAAGTGGGACAGTAAACGCAACTTCTCCATGGGAGGGGCTATAAATCATCCCCTTCTTTATCAGTGATAAGCGCACCGGGCTCAGGCTAGACGATGTCTTGTAACCGAGCTTTGAGGCAATGTCACCCACTCGGTACGGTCCAGATCCTAACTCTGCCATCGCACGAAGAGTCCGCTTCTCGGCCGAAGTTAAGCGGTCAAACCTAACTCGAAAGAAGTTCTCGTCAAGTCGAACCAGGACCTTGTCGGTCGCGCTGCGAATGGTTTCCGTAGTGATCGGACTAGCATCAGCGGTATTCCACGCTTGGTAGCCCCACTCCTGTAAAAAGTAGGGGTAACCCTTCGTGAAACTATAGACTTCTGCTGCCGCTGATTCCTCGAACACTACGCCTGCATCGCTTGTCGGCTCGCGCAAAGCTCGGTGAGCCTCCGGTTGCGTGAGCGGTCCGATGCTAGGAAAGCTAAACAAGCGCTCGGCATATGACTTTGAATCTCCTGCGAGACCAGGCACTATCGGCAAGCCGGCAGCAATCAGTGCCAATGGTAGCTGACGCTGCTGAACCCTATGCATCGCCCGAATCAGAGCGCCAAATCCTTCCTCATCCAGATACTGAATCTCATCAATCAACAGAGCGATAACCGCTCGACGTTCTAAAGCCGCATCTGCTAGAGCCAAGAACAAGTTGGTCAAGTCAGTATGTAGGTCGCCGCTGTCGGCCGACCCTCTCTCCGGTTCAATATCGATTCCCAAATCCAGGTCGCCGACTGTGACCTTGATTCCGCTGATGAAGCTGCGTAGTACGCCCAGCGCTCGCCTTACCTTATGACCCGCTCCCTTAACGCGGTCCAGGTCATAGAGCAGGTGACGAAGGTTAGGTGCCAGGAGTTCGCCAATATGCTGGTCTTCATGCGCCTCAACTATCAGAGTCCTATACCCGCTTGCCATTGCCCTACGTTCAATCTCGTTTAGCAATACGGTCTTCCCTACACCACGAAGGCCTGTGAGTATCAAACTCTTCTCTGGTCGACCCCGCTCGAGTCTTCCTAGGAGCACCCTTGCCTGTTCCAGAACCGCCTCTCGGCCAACGAGCTCTGGAGGTGGAGCGCCGGCGCCAGGCGAAAACGGGTTAGTGATCGGATCCATGCAACAAGCCTACAGCGTCAATGTAGATTTATTGTTATCTATTGTAGCTTATAGCGCTGAATCGGCTCTACTTGCCTATAATGATGCTGAATTGCAATTTTCGCAATAAGCCGGAATAAATCGTAATGAATCGATATTACAGAGCACCTACACCGATGAACCGCACCCCGGCAGGCGCCGGCTTGTCGGCGTACAGCGCGTCCATGACGTCCTGGTAGCGCTTCACTACGGCCTCGCGTTTGACGCTCAGCTTGGGCGTGACCTCGCCGCTGGCCATGGTCAGCTGGTCGGTTACCACGGCAGCGCGCTTGATGGTCGACCAGTGCGGCATGTCCGCGTTGGCTGCCGCCAACGCCTGCTTCAGCTCGTCGTCCAGCCCCGCCTCCGTCAGCACGCCGGCGTCGGTCCTGCCGTAGCGTTCCTGCAGAACGTCGTGCGCCAGGAACACGAGAGCGGTGCAGTACTTCTCGCCCGAGCCCACCACGATGGCGGTGTCGATGATGGCGTTGCCCTCCAACCTGTCTGTGAGTGGCTGCGGCATGACGTACTTGCCGGTGGACAGCTTGAACAGGTACTTGAGTCGGCCCGTTATGTACAGGTAGCCATCGGCGTCCAGGCTACCCAGGTCGCCCGTATGGAACCAGTTGTCGGCGTCGATGACCTCGGCGGTGTCTTCCGGGCGCATGTAATAGCCCAGCATGACGTGCGGACCGCGGGCCAAGATCTCGCCCTCTTGCGAGATGCCCACCTCCGTGCCGACGATGGCCTCGCCCACACTGCCCGGCCGGTTCTTGCCCGGTCGGTTGAAGGTCATCACCGGGCTGGTCTCCGTGAGGCCGTACCCCTGCAGCACCTCGATGCCGGCAGCGCCGAGGACGTTGGCCAGCTCTGCCCGAAGCGCGGCGCCGCCCACGATTATCATCTTGATCCGGCCGCCTAGGGCCGCGCGCCACTTCGAGTAGACCAGGCGGTCCAGCAGCGCCTTCTCGGCCCCCAGCACCCCGGTCGTCGGCTTGGTGACGTCGTACGCCTTGGCGAACGCCAGCGCCCGCTGGTACAGCGCCCGCTTCAGGCCGGTCAGCTCGTTACCAACGGCCTGGATGCGCTCCCACGACTTCTCCAGCACGCGCGGCACCGCGGCCATGAAGGTGGGTCGCACCTCGCCCAGGTCTTGCCGCACGGAGTCTGGCGTGCCGAAGTAGACGCTGGAGGAGTACCACATGTTGGCGTAACAAAGGGTGCGGGCGAAGATATGCGAGAGCGGCAGGAACGACAGCACCGTCTCGGCGTCGCCCTGTTTGAACTCCGGCATGCTGGTCAGCGACGCTACGGCGTTGCTGCTCAGGTTCTGGTGGCTCAGCATCACGCCCTTAGGCACGCCCGTGGTTCCCGAGGTGTATAGGACCGTGCACATGTCTGTGGCCACGAGCTCACGCTTGTAGCGCTCCACGCGCGCCGGCTCCTGCGTGCGCAGCTCGGCCCCCTCGGCCATGAGCTGCGCGTAGCTGGCTACACGGCGAGCCTCCCACTGCTCCCCGGCCGAGAAGCCGCCTAGCGCGCCCTCGTCGAACACGGCCAACAGCTTCACGAAGGTCAGGTCGGCGGCCAGCCCAGCCATGCGCTCGAGCAGCGCGCGGTTCGTCACTAGGACGGCTTCGCAGCGGCTCTCCTCGAGGATGTGCCGGATGGCGCTCTCCGTATGGGTCAGGTAGATAGGCACGTCCACGAGCCCCCCGATCAGGCAGCCCATGTCGCCCAGCACGAAGCTCATGTCGCTCTCGGTGAACAGGGCCACGCGCGCGCCGGCGGCCAGACCTTGGCCTCTGAGGCCCAGGGCCAGGTTCTCTGCCTGCTGCGCGAACTCAGTGGTAGACCAGGTGCGCCACCCACCCCGACCATCCCGCTGGTTGAACGCGGTGGCGTTCGGCCGGTCGCGTACCGCCTCGTCAAGTAGCGACGGCAGGCTGCGGCCCAGCTCCAGCCGGCCGGCGTCTTGCGGTGGCTTGGCTACCCTGATGCCCATGCTCGCGTCACGCCCTCTGTGCGCTCGCCCGCTGCCCCTTGCGCGACGCCTTCTCGGCGAAGTCGCGGGCGAACAGCTTGATCTCGCTTGCCAGGTCTGTGTCGTTGGTGGCCCTCTTGTAGGTGTCGGCCAGGGAGAGGAACGTCTGGAAGAAGAAGTCGTTCATGTCGTCCACCGTCATCTGTTTGACCCAGAGGTCTATGCGTAGCGCGTTGCGCTTGTCGGGGTCCCAGAGCGAGAGGATCATCGCGCCGGCGTCGTTCGGTCCGGGTTCGGGTGAGTCGTCCGCCTCCCAGCGTATGCGGGTCACGGCCTCGTTATCCATCGAGACGGCCAGGCGGATGTTCGATTCGGTATCCATGACCACATCGTACCGGCCCGTGCCGCAACGTTGTGCATTCGTACGTGCAACTTGCGCTCAAAGCACCACATGCGCAAGGTATCTTCGTGTTCGGGACATGGAAGCCGCGCCCACTCTGCCTCGCCACGTTCGGCCCAGGTCAGGGTCAACGCGCTGACCACCCCCATAAGCCTTTCTTTAAGGTCTTCGAGAGGAACAGATGAAGGGACTAATCCTGGCGGCGGGCCTCGGCACGCGGCTCCGCCCCATAACCAGCCTCAAGCCCAAGCCCACCATCGCTGTGGCCAACAAGCCGCTCATCCACCACGCGGTCGACAACCTGGTGGAGGCCGGCGTGCGCCACATCGGCGTGGTCGTCAGCATCCACACCGCCAGCGCTATCGAGGAGTCGCTAGCCGACTACCCCGACGTGGAGTTCGAGTTCATCCAGCAGAACCCCCCTAAGGGCTTGGCGCATGCGGTCGAGGTGTCGCAGGGTTTCCTAGGTGACGACCCGTTCGTCATGTACCTCTCCGACAACCTGTTCGAGCACGGCATCGTGGACTTCGTCAGGCGTTTCGACGAGGGCAAGCACACGGCCGTGATGGCGCTTGTGCCGGTGAGCTACGAGGCCGCCAAGTCGCTCGGCGTGGCGGCAGTGGAAGGCGACCGCATCACCCGTCTGGTGGAGAAGCCGGCCGATCCGCCCAGCACCCTGGCCATCGCCGGCGTGTACGTGTTCGACCCCAAGATCCACAAGATGATCGAGGGGCTGCCGCCGGGCGCCAAGGGCGAGTACCAGATCACCGACGCCATACAGCGCCTCATCGAGGCGGGCGAGCCCGTGGCGCCCGTAGAGGTCGGCGGCTGGTGGAAAGACACGGGCAAGCCCGAGGACATCCTCGACGCCAACCGCCTGCTGCTCATGCGCGTCAAGCGCGAAGTCAAGGGTCAGACAGAAGGCTCCACCCTTATCGGCGAGGTCGTCGTGGGCGAGGGCGCGGTGGTTAAGAACACCACCGTGTACGGTCCTGCGATCATCGGGGCCGGCGCGCACGTTGAGGGGGCGTACCTCGGCCCGTTCACCACCATCGGCAGGGGCTGCACGGTGCGCAACGCCGAGCTCGAGTACTCGGCCGTGGGTGACCGCACGGTCATCGAGGGCGTGTCGCAACGCATCCAGGGCAGCCTTATCGGCGACGATGTGCGCATCACCGGCCACGACACGCGGCCTGCCACGCATCGCCTGATAGTCGGCGACGAGAGCCGCATAGAGCTGCGCGAGTAGGCGCGTCCGGACCAGGCAGCCGCGCTGTGCCCGTGTGCCCCGCGGCTGCCGGTGGCCGAGCCTTATAGGCCGAGTCGCGGCGTCCTTCGGCGCCTGCGGGCGTAGCCGCTCCTTAGAGCATGCCGCAACGTCATAGTTGAAGCTGAGAAGCAATGACTCGTTCTATCGTCATCTACCTCGCCTCGTACGCGCTGTCGCTCCTCGGCAACGGCATCATCGCCGTGGCGCTACCACTGCTCATCCTGCAGACCACAGGCAGCGCGGCCGCCACCGGCACGGTCGCCCTGGCAACGATGCTGCCCTCGGTGGTCGTAGGCCTCTTCGGCGGCGTGCTCGTCGACCGCTTCAACCGGCGCAACATCTCGATATTCTCCGACTTCGTCTCGGCGGCCTCCGTGGCCGCGCTGCCGTTCGTCGACTCACTCGTCGGGCTCAACCTCGGCTGGTTCATCCTCCTCGGCACCGTCGGCGCCATCGGCGACCTGCCAGGCATGACGGCGCGGGAGGCCCTGTTGCCCGCCCTCCTCAGGCGCTCGAACGTAGAAGCCGACCGCATAGTCGGTATCCGCGAAGCGATAGGCGGCGTCATGATCTTCATCGGTCCGGCCGCCGCCGGCACACTCATGTCTCTGCTGCCCGGCACCACCGTACTTTTGGTCACGGCCTCCACCTCGCTCCTGGCGGCGCTGACCACCTTCGCCATACCTGCGTCTGCCGGGCTCGACGGTGCCGCCAAGGACAAGGGTGAGCTCACCCCTAAGGCCGTCTGGACGGAGACGCTCGAGGGCTTCGCGCTCATCTTCAGGAAGAGCCGCTTCATCCTGGCTATGACCGTGGTGTGGCTCATAACAGCCTCGGTCATCGGGTCCCTTCAGGCCCTCATGCTGCCCGTTCACTTCAGCAACCTCGGTATGGAGGGGTCACTAGGGTTCGTGCTCTCTGCGTTGGCGTTGGGTGGCGTGATCGGCAGCATTGTTTACGCAGCGGTCGCCAGGCCGGGTACACGGCGTAGGTGGTTCGTGGTCAGCAGCGTGGCGATGTCGGTGGCGGTCGTCGCCATACTCACCCTGCCGCCCGTGTGGATCCTGCTTACCGTCACCCTCATCGCCGGCCTACTGAGCGGGCCTTTCAACTCCATAGTCGGCGTGCTGATGATCGAACGCATCCCAGAAGAGCTGCGTGGCCGTGTGATGAGCAGCCAGAACGCGCTGATGATGCTGGTGCCGCCTATATTCATCTTCGTGGCCGGCTTGGCCGTGGAATGGGGCAGCCTCAGAGCCACAGCGCTGGGGTTCGCCGTGCTCTGGACTCTCGGTGTCGTGTGGTGGCTAAGTGAGAAGTCGTTCTTCGACCTGGAGCCGCCCGCCGCGGCTGCCGACACCAGCGCAACTGGCACGACCAGCACGGCCGCCGCGACCAGCGCAGAGCCGGAGGTCTGATGCTGAGCGGAGAACTGGCGGAGCTGGCCGACCACTTCGCTGAAGGGCGGCGTAGACGATGGCAATCTGGCTTCACGACATTCGCGTACACGGTTGTCGTGTACGATCGTCATGAGGTAACCATGCGTAACATCACCTTCAGTGCAGATGAGCGCCTTATCGCAGCAGCGCGAGAGCGGGCACGTTCAGAGCGATCGACCCTGAACGATGAGTTCCGCCGCTGGCTGGAACAGTATGCCCGCCGCGACGAGAGAAGCCGCGAGGCCATGCAAGCCATCGCCGACATCCAGTCTCGCGTGCGCACCGGCGGCAAGCGCTTCACGCGCGAGGAGATGAATGAGCGTTGACTTCATAGACTCGAACGTGTTCGTGTACCTGTTCGACGACCAAGA
>JBIQNJ010000053.1:9747-17755 GCA_044462445.1 Truepera radiovictrix
TGAGCGTTGACTTCATAGACTCGAACGTGTTCGTGTACCTGTTCGACGACCAAGATGAACGCAAGCGCGCGATCGCCACCTCCATAGTTCAAGAGGCGTTAGCGAACGGCAGCGGGGTCGTGAGTTTCCAAGTGGTTCAAGAGACTATCAACGTGCTTACGCACAAGCTTAGGGCCTCTACCTCAAGCGCTTAGACTACCTGCAGATAGTCGATCCCTTCAGAACCTAAGCCGGTCTCCGTCGGCGCAGGTGTACCAGGCTAGCCCTCGCCCACCAGCAGAACCCCGCCCCGGCCAGGCATTAGCCGCGCGCCGTCCTCCTGTGCCAGGCTCGCTCCGCTGAGGGCGTCGCGGTAACTGCCGACTGGCAGCGCGGCAACGGGCACACCCGCCGGCTCGTCGGCCAGGTTCACGATGGCCCGCACCGTCTCGGCGCCCTCCAGGCGCCTCTCCACCATGACCACCCCGGCTGCCGGGGAGCTCACGTGGGCCGTACCGAGCCGCAGCGCCGCCAGCTCCTTACGGGCAGTCGCGAGCGCCTGCACGTGCCGCCTCAGGCCCTCGTTCCATAGCTCCCGCCGCGCCCACGGCATGCCCGCGCGGCACGCAGGGTCGTGGCCGCCCAGCAGGCCTATCTCGTCGCCGTAGTACACGCACGGGGCGCCCGGCCAGGAGAACAGGAGCAGCAAGGCCTGCCTAAGCGCCGCGGTGTCGCCCTTGAGCGCCGTGAGCACACGCGGCGTGTCGTGTGAGCCCAGCAGGTTGAGCTGTGAGAACACCGCCTCCGCTGGGTAGGCGGCCAGCAGGCCGGTGACCGTGGAGGCGAACGACTCCGAGGAGAGCGGGTGAATGCCGTTGAGGCCGCTGCGCGCCAACTCCTCGTGGGCGAGGTCCCTGGCCACCAGACCGAGGATGGCCCGGTTGAGCTGGTAGTTCATCACGCCGTCGAAGATGTCGCCCTTCAGCCAGCGGCCGGCCCCGTCCCAGATCTCGCCTACCAGGTAGGCCTCCGGGTTGATGGCCCGGCAGCGGCGGCGGAACTCGCGCCAGAACTCGTCATCGTCTATCTCGTTGGGCACGTCCAGGCGCCAGCCGTCTATGCCGCGCCTCAGCCAGAACTCGGCCACGCTCCAGAGGAACTCGCGCACGGCCGGGTTGGCGGTGTTGAACTTAGGCAGGGCGGGCAGGCCCCACCAGGCGTCGTAGCCCAGCGGGCCGCCGCCGTAGGCGTTGAGCGGGAAGCCGTTGACGTGAAACCAGTCGACGTACGGGCTCTGCCGCCCGTTCTCCATGATGTCGTGGAACTGCAGGAGGCCGCGCGAGGCGTGGTTGAACACCCCGTCGAGCACCACTCGCACGCCGCGCGCATGGGCGGCCGCTAGCAGCTCGTCCAGCGCTGGCGTGCCACCAAGAAGGGGGTCCACCTGGAAGTAATCGTGCGTGTGGTAGCGGTGGTTGGAGCCCGAGGCGAACACCGGGCACAGGTAGAGGGCGTTCACGCCGAGGTCGGTCAGGTAGTCGAGGTTCTCGGCCACCCCCAGAAGGTCGCCGCCCTTGTAACCGTGAATGGTCGGCTTCTCGTACCATCCCTCCAGGTTCCTCGGCTTGCTCAGGCGCTCGCTCTTGGCGAAGCGATCCGGAAAGATCTGGTAGAAGACCGCGCTACGCACCCACTCGGGAAAGCGGCCGTGTGCTGATGACATGGCGAGCATAGTACCGCGCGCTCTGGTTAGGCCCTTCGGTGACGTTTGGCTCTGCAAGGCCGTAGCTCGCGCCCCCTACAGTCGGCGTATGGTGCGGCACGCTTCAGCCAACGGAGACTGGAGCAGGCGTTCTCGCTACGGCGAGTACGACTATCTGCTAGGCAGAGTAGACAGCTGGACCATGCTCGACCTGGACGACCTGATGCTAGAGATAGAGACCGACAAGGGGTTGACGGCCCCCGAGCGCAAGGAGCTGCTGGCACGGGTGTACGAGATCCTCTGGCGCAGGGCTCAGAAGGAGATGCGCCCGCAGGAAGGCAGCCGCGGCACCGCCCACTAGCTGCCTAAGGGGCCCGTAACGGCCTTGGAAGCGGTACGCTCAGCCGATGTTCCAGCGGCCGCCCTTCACCTCGTGGTCTATGTTCCTCCTCAGGCTCCTTCACCTCAACGTGGGCCTGATGATCTACGGGCTCTCCATCGCGCTTATGGTCTGGGGCGGCATCGGTCTTGGTCCATGGGACGTGTTCCATCAGGGTCTCTCGTTCGTCACGCCCCTCACCCTTGGTCAGGCCATGATCCTGGCCGGGCTGGCCGTTCTGCTCTTCTCGGTCATCATCACGCGCGTCAAGATCGGCATAGCTACCCTGCTCAACATCCTCCTCATAGGCCTCTGGTCAGACTTCTTCCTGAGCTTCCTCACCATCCCGCGCGAGTTCGGATGGCCGCTGGGGACGGCCATCTTCTGCCTGGGGGTGGCGCTAAGCGGCCTGGCCACCGGTCTTTACATCACGGCAGGCCTAGGTGCTGGTCCGCGCGACGGCTTCGTCATCGGCCTAGCGCGCATGACGGGCCTGAGCGTGCGCGTGTGGCGCACCATCATAGAGATCACCGTTCTGGTAAGCGGTTGGTTGATGGGCGGCACCGCCGGCGTAGGCACGGTCATCTTCGCCCTCACGGCCGGCCCGCTCATGCAGTTCTTCCTGCGTCTCTTCCGACCCGTCGAGCAGCGCTACGACGCCGAGGATGCCAGCAACAGGAGCCGCAGAAGCGCCGCCGGAGTGGCCGACAAGGTCACCAAGGTAGTCGAGGGAGGCTGACCAAGACCAAGAAGGCGGGCTCAACGACCTCGGTGCGAAGCCAGGCCCGGTTACTCCGGCCGCAGTAGCGGGAACAGGATGACGTCTCTGATGCTGGGCACGTCCGCCAGCAGCATGGCTAGCCTGTCGATGCCCAGTCCGAGCCCGCCGGTGGGCGGCATGCCGAACTCTAGAGCCGTCAGGAAGTCCTCGTCCAGCATCTGTGCCTCGTCATCGCCGGCGTCTCGTAGCGCCTGCTGCAGCTCGAAGCGGCGGCGCTGATCGAGCGGGTCGTTAAGCTCGCTGAACGCGTTGCCCAGCTCCATACCTACCGCCACCGGCTCGAAGCGCTCCACCAGCCCGGGGCGGCTGCGGTGCCTCTTGGCCAGCGGGCTGATGGCTAGCGGATGGTCCATCACGAACACGGGGCCCACCAGGTTCGGCTCTACGTAGATGTCGTACAGCTTGTCGAACACCTGGTTGAGGGGCCGCTCGGCCAGCGGCGGCTCGTCTCCGCCGCCCGGGTGTTTCTCCGCCACCCACGCGCGCAGGCGCGGCTCGTCCAGCGGGTCGAAATCCATGCCGGCGCGGGCGGCCAGTTCGCCCGTGTAGTCAACCCGCGGCCATGGCGGTGCGAAGTCGAGCTCCTTGCCCTGGTACGTGAGCCTGGTGGTGCCCAGCAGCTTCTGCACGAGGCCCGAGTACATGTCCTCGACCAGCCTCAGGATGTCGAGGTAATCCTTGCCCGCCCAGTACAGTTCCAGCATCGTGTACTCGGGGTTGTGCTTGTAGGAGATGCCCTCGTTGCGGAAGTTGCGGCCGATCTCGTACACGGCGTCGAAGCCGCCCACGATGAGGCGCTTGAGGTACAGCTCCAGAGAGATGCGCAGGTGGTAGTCGAAGTCGAGCGCGTTGTGATGCGTGATGAAGGGGCGCGCCTCGGCGCCGCCGGGCACGGCCTGCAGCACGGGCGTCTCGACCTCCAGGAAGCCCAGGTCGTCAAGGTAGCGCCGTATGTAGGCGATGGCATGGCCGCGCAGTTCGAACGCCCGCTTGACCTCAGGGTTGACCAACAGGTCGAGGTAGCGCTGACGGTAGCGCGCCTCCTTCTCGGTGAGGCCATGATGCTTGTCGGGCAGGGGGCGCAGCGACTTCACCAGGGGTCTGAACTGGTCGGCGTCCACCGTGAGCTCGCCGGTCTTGGTGGCGTACAGAGTGCCGGAGACCTCGAGCCAGTCGCCCAGATCTACCTTCTTGAGGGCGTTGTAGGCCTCGAGCTTCTCCTTCTGGAACGACACCTGTATGCGCCCGGTGGCGTCTTGCAGGGTGGCGAAGGTGAGCTTGCCCAGCATGCGCAGCAGCATGACCCTGCCGGCCACACTGATCGATTCGTCGCTGACGACCTCGCCGGCCTCGGGTTCGGGGTGAGCCTCGTGCAGCCGCGCCGCCGTGTGCGTGACCGTGTAGCTGAACGGGTACGCTTCGAAACCACGCTCTACCAGCGCCTCCAGGTTGCGGAGGCGCTGGTCGCGCTGCTCGTTGAGTGACTTCTGACTCATGGGTATAGCTTGCCACGGCGCGGCGCGCAGGCCGGCGGTTGTGGCAAGCCGGGTTCCTTGCCTAGCCTATGCCCTTGACGACGTACTCGGACACGCGGCCGTTGATGGTGACCTTGAAACGGTCGCCGACACGGCGGCCCACGAGGGCGCTGCCTAACGGAGACTCGTCGCTCACACGTGGGATGTCGCCGTCCAGCACGCCTGCCTCCACGCTCGACACGAGCTGGACCACGAACTCGTCGCCGTCGTCGTCCAAGGTGACGGTGCTACCCAGGTCGATGCGCTCGGCGCTGGCCGGCTCGTCGATGATGTCGGCGCGCGCTATCTGCTCTTCGAGCTTGTCGATGCGCTGCTCGATGCGCGACTTCTCAGACTTGGCGTCTTCCAGCCCTGAGTCGTCGTAGTCGTCCGAGGAGCCGGTCAGCTCCTGAAGTATGCGTGTGGCTTCATCTAGGCGTTCGCGCTCCTGCTCCAGCTCAGCTTTCAGGCGCTCGTACCCCTCCGGCGTGATGCGAATTCTTAACGCCATGGTCACTCCTCTTTCCGCTGTTGTTCGTGAGCCCGTGATTAAGCGGCTTGTCCCAAAGGTGTGGGACAAGCCGACGGGTCTTCTGACTGTGAAGCGATTCTACCCCATAAACGCGCTACTTTAGGCTTCCGGAGACACGGCCTGTAGGTCACGCTCACCCTCTGCCCAGCCGGCCCCCGTACACTGGCGTCAGATGACTGTGCTCCGCGCCAGCCTGCTGACGATCTCCCTTTTGCTCGCCTCCTTGCTCGTGTTCATGCAGGGCCACCGAACCGAACCCGACCTGGTGGCCACGGCGTTCACGGAGCCGCGTCTGCCCGACCGCTACCTGGAGCTCGAGAGCGCGCTCAACGCCAGTGATGCGGCCGCGCTGCAGCAGCTGGCATTCGCCGACGACAGTTACCGCGCGTTCTTGAGCGCCATGTACCTGGTGGGCTTCGAGGGCGTGTCCGCCGAGACGCGCCTGGCGGCACTGGAGCGCGGCCTCGAGCTGCGCGTGGACGATGCACTGAAGCGCACCGAGAACCTCAATCTCTTGCTGCTACAGGGCCAGCTGGCGCTGGAGGCGGGGGAGAGCGGGAAAGCGCTGGCCGCCTACCGCGCAGCGCTTCCTGACGGCCGCGCCGTAGGGCCGTTCCTGCAGCTGGAGGCGGACCCGTACAGGCGCGCCGCCGCGTTCCAGAGCGCCGGCCTGCAGTCACGGGCCCTTGAGGCGCTGGGCGGCCTCTCGGCCCCGTCGATAGAGGCGCCCGCCTACCGGGCCCTCGGCAGACACGAGGAGGGCCTGGCAGCCTACAGACGATGGTTGGCCGAGGCGCCTGGGAGCCAGGCCGCTTTGAGCGGCGAGGCCTGGAGCCTGTATTACCTTGGGCGGAACGACGAGGCGCAAGCGGCGTTCTCAGCGCTTGGGACCGAGGGCCTACACGGTCTGGGGTTGCTGGCCAACCGGGCGGGCAACGTCGACCTAGCGGTGCAGCACTTGGCCGACACGGGCCGAGCCGACCTGCTATGGCTGGCCACCGGCCTGCTGGAGGCGCGGGACCGCTATGAGGACGCCCTGCCCCTCTACCTGCGCATAGCCCATGGCAGCACGGCCTACGCGGACGATGCGGCGTACCGCGCGCACGTACTGGCCTCGCGCCTGGGCAACGCCGAGGTCGCCGCCGAGGCGCAGACCCTCCTCCCGAACGGCGGCTTCTTCACCATGAAGCTCGGAGGGTCGCCCGCTGCCCCCGACCCGGTCACGGCTGAGGTGGGTCCCCTGACCGAGGCGGGCCTGATGGGCGAGTCCGGCACCGAGCTGGCGCTGGCCGCCACCCCGCTCGCCCTGGCGCTTCACGGCGCCGGCTACCAAGAGGCCGCCGAGGGGGAGCTACTCTTCGCGCTCAGGCAGGCAGAGCAGGCCAACGACGTTCTGGCCATGGTCGAGATAGCCGAGTTGCTGCAGAGCATGGACGAGTATCGCCATAGCGTTCGGGTTGCCCGCGAGCTGCTCGCCCAGGGGGAGGACGACCTGCGCGTGTGGCGACTGGCCTACCCACCGGCCTGGCCGCTCACCGTGGTGGAGGAGTCGGCCCTCAACGGCATAGAGCCCGCGCTCATCTGGGCCATCATGCGGCAGGAGTCGGCGTTCAGTCCGGTGGCCATATCGCGCTCCGGCGCTCAGGGCCTCATGCAGGTGATGCCCACCACCTGGGACTGGATCGGTGAACTGCGCAAGGAGGACCCCACCGACCCGTTCGAGGTGCGCGAGAGCATAGCCTACGGCGCCACCTACTTGGCGTGGCTCATGCGCTACTTCAGTGGCGACGAGGAGCTGGCCATAGCCGCCTACAACGGCGGCCAGGGTTACGTGCGCCGCCTGTTCGAAAGCGAATGGGTGGCGGGAGACAAGGACGAGTTCTACCGCGAGATAGATCAGCCCGAGACGCGCGAGTACCTTCAGAGGGTGTACGAGAACCTGGCTGTGTACCGGGTGCTGTACCCGGGGCTGGCCGAGGGCGACCTGTCGGCGTTGGCGCCAGCACAGTTCGTGAGCCTTATCGGAGCCGAGGGCTCTCTCCACCAGTAGCCGCCCGTTCCAGGAGTTCGAACGCGCGCTTGACCACGTCGTGAACCCAGCGGTCATCGGGGTTGCGCCCCTCGAGCAGCATAGGTAGTTCGCCCGGCTCCAGCCAACGCCCCTCACTATGCTTGTCCGGCTCCAGATAGGGGTTGGCTAGGTCTCCATCCACCTGAGTCAGCAGGTCGATCTCGCGCCTGCTCACTCCATCGCCGGCGCTCCAGTCCAGGATCTCGACCACCCTGCCTACGCCCTTGAGCCTCCAGCGCGTCTCTTCCGCGATTTCACGGGCCAGGGCCGCGGTGAGCTCCTCCCCCGGGTCTACGTGACCACCGACGATGTCCCAGCAGTTGGGGAACAGCGCACGGCCGGGGCCACGCCGCTGCACGTAGATACGGCCCTGGGGGTCGTGGATGAGGGCACCTACCACGAGCCGGCGCCCCTCCCTGGCCGCAGTCTCCGCGAAGCGCTTCAGCTCGGCTTCTGTAGCGACAGCGCCTATCTGGGGCAGCTTGGGATGGGTCATGGCTCCCCTTGTAACCCATCTGGGCCGCTCACCGTGGGTCATAGGCACCCAGCCGTACCCGTGCTTGCGTCTATCATTCCAACTAGGGCGAGCATCGACCTCGAGGAGGTAATCATGAATCGCACTGTGATCATCGGCCTGATCGTCCTGCTGCTCGGCATCGGCGGTCTGGTCATAAAGAGCGTCACTTACCGTGCTGACAGCACAAGCATAGATCTGGGCCCGGTAGAGCTAACGGCGACCGAGCAACGCAAGCTGGACATCCCGCAGGTGGCGGCTCAGGCGGCCATCGCTGTCGGGGCGCTCATGGTCATACTCGGTCTTCTGGCCAAGGCGCCCAGCTCCGACAAGTAGCGGCCTGGGCTCGCCAGCGGCGCTCCCCACGCCCGGTATTAGGGACGGACACGACAGCGACTATTGCGGAAGCGCTGGGCGCCCCCCACGCCCGGTACTAGGCCAAAAAGAAGAACCCCGCGCTGGTAGCGGGGTTCGTTTGTTCTGGAGCGGGAGACGGGATTCGAACCCGCGACATCTACCTTGGCAAGGTAGTGCTC
>JBIQNJ010000054.1:0-15850 GCA_044462445.1 Truepera radiovictrix
GGAACCGAGGCTCAGGGCGAGCGCCTGCAGCTCGGCCGCGCTCACGAGCGGTCGACCAGTGGGCTGCGCTTCGGCGTCGCTGCGGTGTAGCGCGCGCAGTACGGCGGCGGCGTCGGACGAACCGCCGCCCATACCAGCGGCCACGGGCAGGCGCTTCACTACCTGAACGGAGACGGCCGGTACCACACCGGCGCTCCGGCCCGCGTAGGCCGTCAGGTAGGCAGCGGCCGCACGGTGAGCCAGGTTGTCCGCACCCCAATCCAGCTCCTGTGCTCCCACGGCGCCGTCTGAGCGGCCTGCGACCAATATGCGGCCTTCCACCCCAGCAGCGGTCTCCGCACCGCTGGCAGGCTCTTCGACGGGCTCAGGCGCGCCTACAGCGACGACCACGTCGTCGTGCAGGTCCACGGGCGCCATCAGGGTCTCTATCTCGTGAAAGCCGTCGCCACGGCGCGTGAGCACCGCCAGGCCGAGGTTCACCTTGCCGTGAGCTCTCAGGGTGTACGTGTCCGCCTTCACCTAGTTCTGCCTCCGCTCGCCAAGCTTCTTCTCGAGTTGCAACACGGCCTTCCAGGCCACATGGAGGCCCTCGAACACGGGCAGGTCGGCCGGGTTCGTCAGCTTGGCCAGCAGCGGGCTGCCTTCCACGACGGCCACGTTCGCTCCTAGCCGGCGCACCAGTCCCGCGTCGTCCGTGGCCGCGAAACCGTCCGCTGCCGCGCGCTCATGCGCCTCGCGCAGCAGCTGGCGCCTGAAGCCCTGTGGCGTCTGCACCAGCCGTATCTGCTCGCGCGGCAAGGCCGCACCGTCCGCCTCCGTGATCACCGTGTCCGGCGGAGTGAGCGCCGCGGTGGCCGCACCCTCCTCCAGTACCGCAGCTAGAACCCGGCTGAGCACGGCGTCGGTCAGGAACGGCCTGGCGACGTCGTGAACGAGCACAATCTCGCTGCTGCTGGCGGCGAGCATGGCTCTCACGGTGGTCTGGCGGTCCTGGCCCCCGGCTATCACGGTGGCGGCGGGCAGCAGCCGCTTGGCTCTACTCACCAGCTCCTGTGGCACGGCCACCACCAGTTCGGTGGCGGTACCCGCGAAGCACTCCGCCGCTATCTCGAGCAGGGTTCGGCCGCCCACCTTGACGAACGCCTTGGGCCCCAACCCCAGGCGCTGGCCGGCGCCGGCGGCGGCCACCAGTGCTGCAACGCCGCTCACTGGTCTTCCTTCCAGCGGGGTGAGCGGGAGTTCTCGATACCGAGCTGGTCCAGCACCCGCGCCGTGATGCCGCCTACGAGCTGCGAGATGGAGCCGGGCCGGTGGTAGAACCCCGGCGAAGCTGGCAGGATGACGGCGCCGGCATCGTGGGCGGCGAGCATGTTGATGAGCATCGGGCGCGAGTACGGCGCCTCGCGGACGAGCAGCACGAGCGGCCGACGCTCCTTCAGCGCCACGTGGGCTGCGCGAGTGAGCAGCGTGTCTGCCGCCCCAGCCGCGATCTTGGCCAGTGTGCCGGCGCTGCAGGGGGCGATGACCATGCCGTCGAAGCGGTAGCTGCCGGACGCGATGTCCGCCCCCAGGTCGGTGTCCTTGTACGCCCTCTCGGCCAGCGCCTCGAGGTCGTGCAACGAGCCGTCGAGTTCGGTGGGGATCACGTGCTTGGCTCCGGCGGTGACGATGAGGCGGGTCTCGACCCGCAACGCGCGCATCGTCTCAAGCAGATCGACCGCGTAGGCCAGCCCGCTGGCGCCTGTCACACCGACGACGATGCGTGGCCGCCTGTCTGACGCCCCCTGGCGGGCCTCGGTGCCTGAACCGTTCACGTCGCTAAGGGTACCGTAGCGGCCGGGGCTTATACTCACGAATCATGGAGAGCGCACCCAACGCCAGCACGACCACGCCGCAGTCGGCTCCGGCAGGCCGGCCTTATGCCCACGCCCTCGGCCACGATCAGCGCCGCGCCCGCAAGCCCTACACGGAGCGCCGGTTCACGCGCAGCCGCACGGACCGCGTGCTCGGCGGCGTCTGCGGCGGCATCGGCCAGTTCACCGGCATCTCCAGCCGCAACGTGCGCCTGGTGTACGTGCTCTCGATACTGCTATCCATCGGTTCGACCGCGGTGGGTTACTTGCTGCTGTGGCTGCTCATCCCGGGTGAGCGGCCGGTGCAGGCCGCCGGCACAGCGAGATGAGTGAGCGGGCGGCATTGAGGGCCGCCCGCTCACTCCTGCAAGTGCTGACGGGTTAGACGAACAGCCTGACGGGGGCGTCCAGCAGGTCCGCCACGCGCGCCAGCAGCTTGGCGCCCTGGTCGAAGGGCAGATCGCCGCTGAGCGTGAGCGTGCTGCGGTGCGCGCCCCTCTGGGTGTCGTACAGCACACGGCCGAGCGTAAGCGTCGGTACCTCTACGTTCAGGATCACTTCGTCCATGTCGTAGCCGCTGAGGTCTACGACCGCCAGACCCAGCTCATCCTCTTCCGAGCCGCTGCCGGCGAGCTCCTCTACCAGCGCGGCGAAGTCGCTACCCGCCGCCTCATCGACGCGGCGGAACGTGAGTTCTGCGCCTACCTCTGCCAGGGCCACCTGACCGTCTACGCCGCCGAGCTCGCCCACGGCCTTGGCCGCCGCGCGGAGGAGGAAGGCGGCGACCCCGATGGGTTCACCCAGCCCGAGCTCCTGACCCACGGCCAGCTGCGCGCCGGCGAGCGCGCTCAGGTCTACATGGCGCCTCAGCATGGTGCCCGTACGCGCGAGGGGCAAGGCGGGACCCGCCGGCTGGTCAGGCGTGACCACCGCAGCAGCCACCGCGGCCGCGGGTTCCGCTTCGACGTCTCCGTCGAGCGCGGTGAGGTCGCCAACCGCATCCAGCTCGTCCAGCGCCTCGGCCTGTTCCAGGTCTTCGATATCATCCACTATCTGCTCGGCGAGCCCCTCGTCGGCAGAGCCGGTCTGGTAGCCGCGGCCTTCCACAGCCTCGGTCTCCTCAGCTTCGTAGGCCCGCCCGCGGGAGTAGCCCGCACCACCAAGTCCGGCATCGTCGCCGAACGCCTCTACACCCGCGTGCTCGGTGGCAGCCGCTTCCGCCGGCGCGTCAAGCATGTCGGCCGCGGCCTCGAACGAGGCCTCGTCACCACCGCTCGGTTCGGCGCTGTTGTCCCAGAGGTCAGGCAGGTCGCCGGAACCGCCCACGAGATCGTCGTCGAACCCCGACCCACTGCTCAGGTCGGAGTGGTAGTCGCCGGTGCCCCACTCGTCGGCCGCGTCGCCGCTCAGCTGCTCACCGGGGGTAGTGAACTCCTTGTCGTAGGCGCCCAGCGGCGTGTCTACCACGTCAGCGCTCTCCGTCTGCTCGAACGAGTACCTGTAGGGCGTCACGACCTCTTCTTCCACCCCGGAACCGAAGCCGGCGGAGCTGCCGAGGTCGTCGTCGGCCACCAGGAGGACCTCGTCGGCATCGGCTACGACATCATCTGCGCCCCACTCCTCCTCGTGGGCAGGCTGACCGTAGGAGGCAACCCCGCCGTCTGCTTGGCCGAGGCCTGCGTACTCCGCGCCGGTCTCGGCGGGCGCCGAGCCCGTGAACACGTCCGCCTCTTGACCCTGGGAACCGGAGCCGTAAACGTCGTCGTCATCGTCCTCGTCGAAGAGGAAGATATCTGCAGACACCTCGTCGTCCTCTGCGACGCCGGCGCCGAACACGGGCGCATCGTCCACGAGGTCAGTGGCGCTTCGTAACCAAGGGTCGGCCGGCGCTCCCTCCAGAACATCGGCCACGCGCGGGGCGGCCTCTGCCGCGTCTTCCCTGACCGGCTCGACGGACTCCACGTAGTCGGCCGCCTGCGAGGCGGCGCCGAACGCACCGTAGTCGGGCTCCGTCACCACTTCGCCGTCTGCGAGGTCGTCCACCAGGTCGGCGGCTGCACCCACCGCTGAGCCGCCGGTGAAGTACGAGGGGGCGTCCTGGTCTGGCCAGGCCTCCATGCCTTCGGGCAGGGGCTCCGGGGTCGGGTCTAGAGCCTCTTCGCCGGCCATCACGCGCGCCAGGTAATCGAGCACGTCGCGCTCCACCACTCTGCCGTCGGGACCGCTGCCTATGAGCTTGCGCCAATCAACGTTGTTCTGCTCGGCCAGGTTCCTCGCCAGATTGGAGATGTCGGGTTCACTCACGGCGTTCCTCCATTGATGCGTACCCGCCAGGTCCCTCGCCCCAGGCAACGGTTGACGGAAATCGTCTCAGCTTTCGTCGTTTGCCGACGAGTATAAGTCGGATTGTCGCTTAACACGCGGACCTCCCACAGCGGTAAACGCCACTCCCACCGGCGTGTAGGCCGGCTACGACCGCCTACGGACGCCACGCCTGGAAGAAGACGTCATCGATGTAGGTCTGCAGCATGGCCTCGGCGCCGTACACGGGGATGGTGGTCGTGACGCTCTGCCCCGGCTGCACCACACGGTCGAGTATGACGCGCTCCCCGCGGTCGTCGTCGACCAGCACCTTGAGATGGTACGGCTCCTCCAGGAGGCGGCGCACGCCCATGTTGGTGGGGTCGAACGTGAACGGTACGAGGCGGCTGCCATCGGCGGCCTGATCGGGCTGGCCGCCCGCGGATGGCGCGCCCGTGGACTGCGAACCGCCGGGCTGCGAGCCACTAGGCTGCGAGCCGCCGAAGCCGGGCAGCAGGTCGGGTGGCAGGTTGTCAAGCCCGCCCTGCAAGCCGTCTCCGAACAGCGGCGTCGGGGCCTGGCCGTTCACGGTCAGGAGTATGGGCGTGCCCGGCAGGGTGTAGCCGGTCGGCGAGACAGCGATGACGCCCTCGGGCTGGGCGGGATCCTGAACGTAGGTGACCGGCCCGAGCTGTAGCTGGGCGGCGCGCAGGGCGAGCTGGGCGCGCCACTGGGGCAGGCCCAGGACCTCGGGCACCGCCACGACGTTGGCGGTGGACAGCGCGTACTGGAGGATGACGGGGGTGCTGGTGGCCACGCGCTCCTCGGCCGCCGGGACCGTGCTCACCACCGTGCCCGGTCCCGTGAAGCTGACCGCGGACGGCACCCGCTCCACGAGGCGGAAGCCGAGCGCCCGCAGAGCTACCTCCGCGTCGTCGACGTTGGTGCCGGCCAAGTCGGGCATCATCACCGTGTTGACCGCCCTGCCAGAGCTGACCACCAGCTCCAGCACGCGGTCGTCGCCGAGCCGCTCGCCGCCCGCAGGCACCTGCGCGATGACACGGCCGGCCGCGCGGTCGGAGGGTTCGAAGGTGATCATGCCGACCGGGAGGTTGAGCTCTTGGGCCCGGGCAAGGGCCTCGGACTGCAGCATGCCGATCATGTCGGGGACCCGCGCGGCCGCCGGCGGGGTGTTGACGCCGAGGTGCACGGTGCGGCTCCGCTTGACTACTGTGCCCGGTTCCGGCGCTTGGGAGGTAACGACCTCTGCCGCCACGCCGGCCACGTATTCGACGAACGACACCGGGTCCAGGCCTTCACGCCGCAGCGTGGCGGCCGCCTGCTCGTGAGTAAGGCCGACGAGGTTGGGGAGGGTGACCTCAGAGACGGTGAAGTAGCGCCTGACATCGAACGCGACCACCGCGGTCACAGCAACGAGCAACACTGAGCTAACGATGAGCCAACCCCATGCCCGGCGCCCCCTCTGCGCCGCCACAGGCTCGTCGTAGTAGCTGTTCACCGTGCAACGTTACCACGCGTCTGTTGGGTTCCGATAAGCCGAACGGCTACCATCTAGGCATGTACAGGCAGCCCCTGTCCCTCCCCGTCAACACCCTGAACCACCTCCGCGAGCGGGAGCTGGCGGCGCACCCCGAGCTTCTCCTCACCCAGCGGCTGCTCGAAGGGGGTTGGGCCTGGCGCGGCGCGGCGCTGGCGCCGGAGCTCGAGGAGCAGTTCTACCGGCTCAACAACCTGCCCCGCCAGCTGGCGGCGGTGTACGCCGAGCTAGATCCGGCCGACCCCGATGAGGACATCGTGGAGGAGGCCGAGGAGCGGGCCCTGGCGCTGGTAGCTCGTCACTACCTGCTGGACGAGACGATAGATGCCATCTACGAGGTCTACGACCGCCTGGGCGGGGCCATCACCCTGCGGCGGCCGGGCGAGCCCGACGGGCGCCTCGCCACCCACCAGAGGGCGGCGCTACTGGAGCTCAAGAAGCTCTTCCAGGACGACTGGCGCAGCGCGGTGCTGTTGACGCGCCTGGCGCTCACGGGGAGCCTGGCCATCGACGCCCGCACGGTGCTGCTGCACCCCGCAAGCGGCAGGCCCGACGCCGACGCCTCCGCCAGGGCCGCGGCGCTGCTGGGCCTGCCCGTCGAGGTGTGGCTGGACGATCGAGGCGGCCTGACCCACGTCCTGCCCGCTTGATGGTGGGCCTGTAAGGCTACTTGACGATCTTGGTGGGCGCGCCGCCGGCCACCCGGTTGGTGGGAGTGGTCGACTCGAAGGTGACGAACGCCTGCGGGTTGGCGTCTCCCACGATCCTGAGCGCCTCCTGCATGCGCCGGCGCGGCAGTACCGAGAACGACACCCGCACGTCGCCGTCGCGCCCGCGGGCGTTGAGCACGGTGACGTAGAAGCCGGCCGCCCGCAGCCGCTCCTCCACTTCGGGGCTGGCTACGGGCGACACCACGCGCATGATGCTGTTGCCTATCGCGAGCCAGCGCTCGACGCTCACGCCGAGCATGGTGCCGGCCGCGTAACCGGCGGCGTAGGCCACGAACTTCACGGGCGAGTCGAGGTTCGAGAGCACCTGCGCGGCGGCTATGAGCCACACGAGCGACTCCACGAAGCCGAAGAGGCCCGCGAGGCGGCGGTTGCCCCGCACCAGGAAGCCTATGCGCAGCGTGCCCAACGACACGTCTACGATGCGCAGGCCGAAGATGAGGAGGCCGGAGAGGAGCAGGCTCAGGGTGTCAGGGTTCATCTAGGCACTAACCTTCATGGCCGCGTAGGCCGCCGCGCCGATGACCCCGGCGTCGGAACCCAGCTCCGCGCTCAGCAGGCGCGGCACGGAGTAGCCGCCTGTCAGGTAGCTCTCGTACACCTTGCGAACCCGGTCGAGGTAGAAGCTACCCACCTGCGAGAGGCCGCCGCCCAGCACGAACGCTTCCGGGTCGATGACCTTGGCGAGGTTGGCCAGGCCCACGCCGGTGAAGCGCGCCGCGTTGTCGACGATGCCGAGCGCCAGCTCCTCCCCCGCCCGCGCCCGTTCGAACAGCTCGTGCGTGCCCATGGGAGCGCCGTAGGCGTAGCTGGCGTCACGCGCCATGGAGCGGCCCGCCGCCAGCGCCTCCAGCGAACCCAGGTGTCCGTCGCCGCCCATGGGCCCGCCCAGCATCATGGTCATGTGCCCGATCTCGCCCGCCATGCCGTGGGCGCCGATGACGATGTCCTTGCCGATGAAGATGCCGCCGCCTATGCCCGTGGAGAGCGTAACGAACACGCTGCTGTGAAGCTCGCGAGCCGCGCCGTAGATGTGCTCGGCGTAGCCGGCCAGGTTGGCGTCGTTCTCGAGCACCACGGTCTTGCCTAGGCGCGCCTGCAGCGTGTCAGCCAGCGGGGCGTTGGTGAAGCCGGCGATGTTCGGAGCGAACACGATGGTGCGCCTGGTGGCGTCTAGCGGTCCGGGTGAGCCGATGCCGTACGCGTCTGTCTCGTACCCCTTCTGCCTAAGGGCCTCGGCAGAGGCCACCAGCGCGTCGATGACGTCGCCGAAGCCCGTCTGGGGCGTGTCGACGCGCACGGAATCCAGGATCGTGCCGTTCTCAACGGCCGCGGCCAGTATCTTGGTGCCGCCCAGGTCGAGTCCGATGGTGAGCATGCGCTAGATCCCCTCCTGTACGGCGAGGCTCAGGGAGCTTTCTGCGATGAGCCCCTCCTCGTCCGTGGGTATGACCAACACGGTCACTCTGCTGTCGTCTGTGCTGATGATGGTGGCGCCGTTGGCGTTGCGCTCGGGGCTGAGGTGCACCCCGAGGAACTCCAGGCCCGCAAGGCACTCCGCCCTGCTGGCCACGTCGTTCTCGCCGATGCCGCCCGTGAACGTGATGGCGTCGAGACCCCCCATGGCGGCAGCATACGCGCCCACGGTCTTGCGCACCCTGTACGCGAACAGGGCCAGTGCCGCCCCGGCACCCTCTTCCCCCTTCGACGCCGCCAGGCGCACGTCGCGCATGTCGTTCGATATGCCCGACATGCCCTTGAGGCCGCCGCCCTTGTTAAGCAGCTGGTCCAGTTCGTCCACCGACAGCCCTTCCCTGAGCAGGTGAAGGGCGAGGCCGGGGTCGATGTCGCCGGTGCGCGTGCCCATGAGCAGACCCTCGAGAGGGGTGAAGCCCATGGACGTGTCCACCGACATGCCGCCGCTGACAGCGGTGGCGCTGGCGCCGTTGCCGAGGTGCAGGGTCACGAGCTTCAGCTGGGCGAGGGGCGTGCCGAGCACCTCGGCGCTCCTGCCCGCCACGTACTGATGGCTGGTGCCGTGGAAGCCGTAGCGCCTGATGCCCCGCTCGGCGTACTCGAGCGGCAGGCCGTAATGGTAGGCGTGGGGAGGAAGCGTGGCGTGGAAAGCCGTGTCGAACACCGCCACGTGGGGGGTGTCCGGCAGCGCCTGCCGGGCGGCGCGTATGGCCGCGAGGTTGCCCGGGTTGTGTAGAGGCGCCAGCGGGCAGAGCCGCTCGATGGCCAGCTCGACCTCGGTCGTCACCAGCGTGGGGCTCACGAACCGGGTGCCCCCGTGCACCACTCTGTGGCCTACCACCGCCAGCTTCAGTTCGCCTACATGCTGTTCGAGCAGGCCGAGGGCGAAAGCGAAGGCGTGGTCGTGCCGTTCAAGCCGGGGAGACTCCACGAGCGCGAACGACGCGCGAACGGTGGTGGGGCCGCCCAGCCGCTCCACCAGGATCGACTCTCCCGTGGGGAGCAGCTTCACCTTCAGAGAGGAGCTGCCCGCGTTGACGACCAGCACCTGGGCAGCCATGGACGGGAGCGTGGCGGTCACGCCTGCCCGCTCTCGCCGAAGTCGTGGACGAGGCGCGGGACGAAGCCGAGAGCGTCAGCGGCCACGAAGTGGACGTCGACGCCGTCCAGCTCTGTGAGCAGGCCCAGCTGCTCGCCATGAACGTGGCCGTACACGAGGGCGTCGGGCTGCGCCTCCTCGATCAGCTCGGTGAAGCCGCTGGGGTCCAGCCTGGAGTTGGTGGGAGGAAAGTGCAGCATGACCACGCGGTAGTTCCCTTCCAAGCGCTGCGCGGCGGCCAGCGACAGCCGCAGCCTCTCCAGCTCGCGCCGGTAGATCTTGTCGTCCTGGCTGGTGAAGCCGTGGGTACCCGGGCACAGCCAGCCGCGCGTGCCGGCGATGACCACGCCGTCGAGCTCGAGAGCGTCGTTCTGCACCGCGTACATGCCCTCCGGCAGAGCCCCGCGCAGGCGCGCCAGCGAGGGCCACCAGTAGTCGTGGTTGCCCCGCAACAGCACCTTCCTGCCCGGCAGCTCGGCGATATCGCTCAGGTCCGGCAGCGCCTCCTCCAGACGCATGGCCCAGGAGATGTCGCCAGGCACCAGCACGATGTCATGAGCGCCGACCACCGAGCGCCACCCCCGGAAGAACGCCTGAGGGTGGCCCTCCCACCCCGGACCGAATATGTCCATCGGCTTGGGCTGGGCCCGTGACAGGTGGGGGTCGGCGATCGCGAACAGGCGCATCGAACGCTAACTCTACCCGTTACGCGCTTTCTCGCCTCTAGGTCGATAGTCCCGCGGCGCTCCTTGCGGCAGCGTCACCAGGAGCCCGTCACCCGCTCTATGTCGAGCGCCTGCACGTGCGCCAGCAGCTCCGGCGCCGTCAGGCCGGAGACCGGGTGCCGCCAGTCCGGGTCCAGCTCTGCCAGCGGCACGAGCACGAACGCGCGCTCGGCCATGGCGGGGTGCGGCAGCCTGAGGGCCGGGAGGTGCATGGGCGGTATGGGCAGGCGCCGGTCGTGTCCCGCATCGGTCTCTGCCCCGGGCGCCGCCGTAAGCACGCGGCCGCCGTAGTCCAGCAGGTCGAGGTCTATCGTTCTAGGCCCCCAGCGCTCACGCCGCAGGCGCCCAAGTTGCGCCTCGATCGCCAGGAGCTCGCGCAGCAGGCCGCGCGGGTCGTCGTAGTGCCCATGGGTCAGGAGGGTCAGAACGGCGTTCAGGTAGGGTTCCTGCCCTGCCGGTCCGCCCACGGGGGCGGTCCTGTACAGCGCCGACTTGCCCAGCACCTGGCCCAGTCGCTCGATACGCGCCGCGGCTTGGCCGAGCTGTGCGCGGGGGTTCCCGAGGTTGGCGCCGAGCGCCACGTAAGCCAGCCTGTGCCTGTCCACCATCACTCGCCGGCGGCAGGGGTGCCCACGCCGTGGCGGGCGCGCTCGGCCGCCGCCAGCGCCCGCCATACGGCCAGCGCCTGCGCGTGCTCGGCCACGTCGTGCACCCTGAGCATGGCGGCGCCCGCGGCGGCGGCCCGTAGGTGAAGCGCCAGCGTACCGGGCAGGCGGCGCCTCGGTTCGCTCTCGCCGCTCAGCTTGCCGATCGTGCCCTTACGAGACGCGCCTATGAGCACCGGCCATCGGCCCCCGGTCAGAGCATCGAGCCCCACCACGAGTTCCAGGTTGTGCTCGACGTTCTTGCCGAAACCGAAGCCCGGGTCTATGAGCACCGTGGGCACCCCCTCTTCCTCGGCCCGCTCTGCGCCCGCGAACAGGAACTGCCTGACCTCGGCCACGACGTCGGCGTAACGCGGCGCCAGCTGCATCGTTCGGGGCTCCCCCTGCATGTGCATGAGCACGGCCGGGGCGCCCGCAGCGGCAGCCACCCGGCGCATGCGCGGCAGCCGCAGGCCGCCGACGTCGTTCACGATGCGCGCACCGTTGGCCAGGGCGGCCTCCACCACGTCGGGGTTGCGGCTGTCGATACTCACCAGCACGCCGGCCTCGGCCAGGCCCCTCACCACGGGCTCTACGCGCCTGCGCTCCTCGGCAGGCGGGACCGCGTCCGCACCCGGTCTGGTCGACTCGCCGCCCACGTCCACCACCAGCGCGCCGTCGGCGTGCATGCGTAGCCCGGCCTCGACCGCGCGCGCCGCGTCGAACCTGGCGCCGCCGTCGGAGAAGCTGTCGGGCGTTACGTTCACGACGCCCATGAGGGCGGGTCCCGTCCACCGGAGCGTCGTACCGCCGGCCGGAAGGTCGCGGCCGAACCTCAGCTCGTGAAGCCGCTCGGCGGGGTCGTCCAAGGTCACCGGGCTCCGGCGGCCGAAGGCGGCGCGGCCTCGGGCACCCAGTCAGCGGGCCGCTCCGCCAGGCCGAAGCGCCACGCCACCGCCTGCGCCACGCGCTCGCCTGCGCGCCCGTCACCGTAAGGGTTGGGCGCCTGGCGCATCCTGGCCAGCGCGCTCTGGTCAGCCAGCAGCTGCAGCAGCCGGTCCTGCACGTGCCGTGGCTCGGTGCCGAGCAGCTCCAGCACCCCCGCCTCGACGCCTTCAGGGCGCTCCGTGACGTTGCGCAGCACGGCCACGGGCACGCCCAGGGCGGCGCCCTCCTCCTGTATGCCGCCCGAGTCGGTGACGACCAACTCGGCGGCGTTCAGCAGAGCCAGCATCTGGAGGTACTCCCACGGGTCGTCGAGCAGCACGTTGGGCAGCGGCGCCAGTGCGGGCCGAACGGCCTCGCGCACGGCCGGGTTGAGGTGCACCGGGTAGACGAAGAGCACGTCGGGGTGGGCCCGCGCCACCGCCGCCAGCGCCTGCGCCAGCTGGGGCATGACGCCCAGGTTCTCACGCCTATGCATGGTGATAGCCACCAGCCGTCGGCCGGCCGGTACGTGGTCAGGGAGCCTGGCCAGATGGAGCATCTGCCGCACGGCGTCTACGGCCGTGTTGCCCGTCACGACCATGCGCGCCTCGGTCTTGCCCTCACCGAGCAGGTGCCGCCGCGCCAGGGGCGTGGGCGGCAGGTCCAGGTCCGTGAGCACGTCCGTGAGGCGCCTGTTGGCCTCCTCCGGGAAGGGCTGCAGCATGTCGAAGCTACGCAGCCCGGCTTCCACATGGGCCACGGGGATGCCCTCCAGGAACGCCGCCAGCGCCACGGCGAAGGTGGTGGAGGTGTCGCCATGCACCAGCACGTAATCTGCGTTCAGGGCCTTGAGCGACTGCGCAGCCGCCGGCACTATGCGCCCCGTGAGCTCGGCTAACGACTGGCGCGGCGTCATCACGGCCAGGTCCGCGTCGGGCGTGAGCCCGAAGCTGGCGAGCGAGCTGGCCAGCTGCTCCCGGTGCTGGCCGGTCACCAGCGTGAGCACCTCGAGGCCCCGCGTGCCCTTGAGCGCCCTGACCACCGGCGCCATCTTGTTGGCCTCCGGCCGGGTACCGAAGGCCGCCACCACGCGCGGGGCGCGGCCGGCATGGCGAGCTAGGGGTCGGAGCGGCACCCCGCGACTCACGCTGAGGCGTCGCCCAGCCGCCGGACCTCGGCCAGGCGCACCAGGGAAACACCGGCGATCAGCACGACCGTCGAGACGATGGTGGCGAAGGTGAGGATGGGCGGGGTGCTGGAGAGCAACATGCCGATTATGCCTAGAAGCATGGTGGCCACCCAGAGCAGTATGACCGTGAGGCGCTTGGAACCCGAGCGCTCCCGCAACATGTCGTGGATATGGTCGTTGGACGCGAGCGCGGGGCTGGCACCGCGGCGCAGGCGCCTGAGAGTGACCTGGGTGATGTTGACCACCGGCAGCGCCAGCACGAGGATGGGCGCCACCACCGACACGGCAGCGGTGACCTTCAGCGCCCCGAGGACGCTTACGGCCGCCAGCACGTAGCCGAGCATGTAGGCGCCGGAGTCTCCCATGGTGATGGTGGCAGGTCCGAAGTTGTAGCGCAGGAAGCCGAGCGAGGCACCGGCCAGCGCGGCCAGCAGCAGCACGGCGGCGCCGCGGTCGGCGAACTGCACGGCCACCGCCAGAAGGCTCATGCTGGAGATCGCCGTGATGCCCGACGACAGGCCGTCGAGCCCGTCGATGAAGTTGAAGGCGTTGGTGAAGCCGACCACCCACAGGATGGTGAGGAGGATCGAGAACGTCTCGGGGATGAACAGGAAGCCGTCCTGCCCGAAGTAGTTGGTCACGAAGCCGATGCGCACGCCGTTGACGACGAGGATGCCGGCGGCCACCACCTGCGAGGCGAGGCGCAGCGCAGGCGGCACCTCCCACATGTCGTCGATGAAGCCGACCAGGGCCATGAGCGCGCCCCCCAGGGCGATAGCCAGCAGCTCGACGCGGTACTCGTCGAGCGCGGTCGGGGCTACGAGTGAGCCCACCAGCAGCGCCAGCAGGAAGCCTCCGAGGATGGCGATGCCGCCGATGTTGGGCACGGCACCCTTGTGCTGCCTGACGCCGGCGCCGTGTGACGAGCCGCCCTCCTGGACCGCGTGGATCCTCAGGGCGAAGCTGCGCACGCGCGGCACGAACCAGAGCACCGCGGCGAAGGCGATGGTGAACGAAACGGCTACCAGAGGGAAGAAAGAGAGCACCGTGCTGCGCACGCCTCCTATTCTATGAGAAGAGGTAAGACCCTCGTGAGACCGCTGCTACGGCGGCGACGGCAGCACCGACCCGACTCACCTCGTGCCGTAGAGCCTGTCGCCCGCGTCACCCAGGCCGGGGACGATGTAGCCGTGGTCGTTCAGGTACTCGTCGCGGGCCGCGAGGATGATGTCCACGTCGGGGTGCGCGTCCTCCACGACCTTGATGCCCTCTGGCGCCCCGATGATGCAGAGGAGCCGGATGCGCTTGGCGCCCTCGTCCTTGAGCACCTGGATGGCCGCTGCGGCGCTACCGCCGGTGGCCAGCATGGGATCCAGAAGGAACACGTCGCGGTCTGCCACGTCGCTCGGCAGCTTGGAGTAGTACTGCACGGGCAGCAGCGTCTCCGGGTCGCGGTATAGGCCGATATGGCCCACGCGCGCGTTGGGAACGAGGCCGAGGATGCCGTCGACCATCACCAGACCTGCACGCAGGATGCCGATGAGCGCCAGCTTCTTGCCTGCCAGGCGTCTGACCTTGGCGGTGGCTACGGGGGTCTGGACCGTGGCGTCCTCGAGTTCCAGGTCACGCATCGCCTCGAAGGCCATGAGCGTCGTGAGCTCCATGCACAGCGAGCGGAACTCGCGCACGCCCGTCTCCTGGTCCCTCAGGATAGACAGCTTGTGCTGAACCAACGGGTGGTCGACTACGGTCACGGCCATGTTGCCCTCCTACAGCTCAAAAAAGCGCCGCCCGTACGGGCGGCGACGTTGGCGGAGAGGGTGGGATTCGAACCCACGGTGCAGCGTAGCCACACAACGGTTTTCGAGACCGTCCCGTTCAACCACTCCGGCACCTCTCCACTCAAGGTTCCTGATGACCACGCCCAACCGCGCTCTAGCGGCAGGCTCATGAGCCCGCGAAGTATACCTTACCCAAGTCTGGCTTGACCACTGGCGCACACGCCGACACCCGCGAAGCCAGGGGTATCGGGTAGACTGGCAGGGTCGAGGTGGTCTTGACGACCGCGGCGGCGCCGCCATACACTCCCTTCTGCGCTGGCGCTTCATCGTACGTGTGCGGCAGTGCAAGAGCAGTACGCGTTGGCCCATCGTCTAATGGCAGGACAACGGTTTCTGGTACCGTCGGTCAAGGTTCGAATCCTTGTGGGCCAGCCAACGCTGAAGCTGCAACGCGCCGGTAGCACCTGCTGGCAAGGCCACCTCGGGAGCACCCCTGACCGGCCGTAACCACCGGGGACGCTCCGGCGCGTTGCGCATCTTTGGCCCATCGTCTAATGGCAGGACAACGGTTTTTGGTACCGTCGGTCAAGGTTCGAATCCTTGTGGGCCAGCCATAAGCCCCCTTCCTTACGGAAGGGGGCCTTACTCTGCCGTCACGGAGGCCGGGCGCGGTCAGCCCGAGTAGTCGAAGAAGCCTCTGCCCGTCTTGCGGCCCAGGTGGCCTGCCTCGACGAGCTTGCGCAGCGTCTGAGGGGCGCGGAACCTCTCCCCCAGTGCGTCCGTCATCGACTCCGCGATCAGCAGCATGGTGTCTAGCCCTATGTAGTCCGACAGTTCCAGCGGACCCATCGGATGGTTGAGTCCCAGCTTGACGGCCGTATCGATGTCTGCGGGAGAAGCTACGCCTTCCTCCAACATGCGTACGCCCTCAAGCAGCAGGGCGGCCACGGCCCTGGTGGTCACGAACCCCTGCCGGTCGACGACGGTGACGGTGGTCTTACCGCAGCTGCGGGCGAGGTTCTGGGTAGTCGTGAGAGTGGCGTCGCTCGTCTGGACGGCTCGCACTATCTCGACGAGCTCCATGCGCTCCGGCGGGTTGAACCAGTGCATACCGATCACCTGGCCGGCGCGCTTGGTGGCCCCTGCGATGGCCGTCACCGAGAGTTCGCTCGTGTTGGTGGCGAGGACCGCGTGAGGAGGTGCGGCCGCGTCCAACTCGCCGAAGATCCTGCGCTTGAGGTCGAGGATCTCCGGTACGGCCTCGATCACGAAGTCCGCGCCTGCGGCAGCCGCGCTCAGGTCGCTGAAGAGCTTCAGCCGCTCCAGCGCGCCCGCGTCGTTGCGTTTCGCCGCGCGCTGTCGCGCCTTCTCCAGCGCTGCCTCAGCCGGGTCGTACAGGGCGACGGAGTGGCCGCTCCTCAGCAGCAGTGTGGCGATGCCGCCACCCATAGTGCCGGCTCCAACCACGGTCACGTTGATGCTGTCACCTGCTCCCGCGCTCAGACCGTCTGTCGGCTGGTCGGACATCAGTCACCTCCATGGCACGACAACTCTACCGCTCCCCCGTAC
>JBIQNJ010000054.1:15950-17627 GCA_044462445.1 Truepera radiovictrix
GCCGCCTTGCCGCGCTCGGGGTACATGGGGTCGAGCAGCACCACCCCTGGCCGCTCTCCCGCCGCCACACGCCGTGCCAACAGCTCTCGTGCGTCGCCCTCTACCAGCTCCAGGTTGCGGGCCGACTCGCGCGCGGCCTCACCGAAGGCGCCTTCCAAGGCGCTCGCCAGGGTAGCCCGCAGCAACGCCGCCACCTCCGGCACCCTCTCGATCATCAGCACACGTACGCCGCGCGCGGCCAGGTGGAACGAGTCGGCGCCAAGACCGGCCGTGGCGTCTATCAACCGGCCGGCGCCCGCCGCGCCGACCCCCCGCAGCAGCAAGTCCTTGCCCTGACGAGGGCGCGCGAGCAGCTCGACGGCGGCCCGAACCAGCGTGCCGTCGTGCGAGCGTAGCGCGGGGCCAGCGGGACCGGCTACGAGCGTGAGCCGGGGCGCCTCCGCTCCTTCAGCCGCGGCGGCCTCCTGCCCACCCGGGGCCTGCGTTCTGTCTGAACCAGCCATCGCTCCCTAGGTTACGCGCCGGCTGGGTAAGAGACGGCGAGACTACAGCGAGCGCCACATGCTACGCTTCGGAGGTAAGCGCCACCTTTCACCTACGTTTCGTAAGGAACCGGGCGCCCTCACCTTGTACATGCCGGGTGGTATACGCCTCCCGCCTATCACTACAAGGTGGCCACATGGAGGACTCATGACCAACAGCAGCATGGGCGAACGCCGCAAGGCCGCCGTTACACCCGCCGCGTCCAGCGTGCACCCGCTCTACTTCCAGCGCGGTGAGGGCAGCTACGTATGGGACGTCGAGGGCAACAAGTACCTCGACTTCACGTCAGGCATCGCTGTCATGAACCTCGGCCACTCGCACCCGAAGGTGGTCGAGGCGGTGCGGCGTCAGTCGGCAGAGTTCCAGCACCTGTGCTTCGCCGTCGGCATGCACCCCACGTACGTAGAGCTGGCCGAGCGCCTCAACCGCCTAGCTCCCGGCGCCACGCCCAAGAAGACGTTCCTCGTCAACACCGGCGCAGAGGCCGTCGAGAACGCGGTCAAGATCGCCCGCGCCTACACCAAGCGCGCCGGCATAGTGTCGTTCACTCACGCCTTCCACGGCCGCACCTTCATGGCCATGTCGCTCACCAACAAGGCCGACCCGTACAAGACGGGCTTCGTCACGCTTGCCAACGACGTCTACCGCGCCGAGTACCCCTACGCCTTCCGCAACCCGTGGGGCGCCACCAGCGTGGAAGAGACGGGCGAGAAGGCCCTCGCGGCCCTCAAGAACCAGGTGAAGTACACGATCGGCGAGAGCAACGTCGCCGCGTTCATACTGGAGCCCGTGGCGGGCGAGGGCGGCTTCATCCAGGCGCCCGGCAACTTCCTCAAGGGCCTCGCCGAGTACGCCGCCCAGATAGGTGCGCTCTGGATCGACGACGAGATCCAGGCCGGCGTGGGCCGCACGGGCAAGATGTGGGCGGTGGACCACTTCGGCCTCGAGCCCGACCTGATCACCACGGCCAAGGCCATCGGCTCCGGCTTCCCCATCGCCGCAGTCACCGGCAAGGTCCAGATAATGGACAGCCTTAAGCCCGGCATGCTCGGCACCACCTTCGGCGGCAACCCCACGGCCGCCCCCGCCGCCATCGCCACGCTAGACGCCGTGGTCGATGAGGGTGTCGTAGAA
>JBIQNJ010000055.1:0-17490 GCA_044462445.1 Truepera radiovictrix
GGGCGCGCTCAACCTGCTGCTGTGGGGGCTCACCTACTCCCTCTACTACATCGCGTTCGAGGCGTTCTACCGCGGCTTCGTGCTGCACGCAGCGGCGCGCTTCATGAGCGTCACGGCGGCGCTCTGGCTCCAGGCCGTGCTGGCCACGCTCATCCACCTGGGCAAACCCCTGCCCGAACTGCTGGCGGCTGCGCCCGCCAGCCTCCTCTTCGGGGTGCTGGCGCTGCGCAGCAGGTCTATCCTCTACCCCGCCCTGCTGCACCTGGTAATCGGGCTCACGCTCGACATCACCCTGCTGGCGCGCGCCGGAGCCCTCGCCTGGTGAGTACTGCGGTGTGCGCTCCTGTACCGCTAGACTTGCACTGATGAGGGTACTGGTCACCGGCGCGCACGGCTTCCTGGGCAGCCACGTGACGCTCGGCTTGCTCAAGGCGGGCGTGAACGTGCGCGCCATGGTCTCGCCGTGGGGTCAGACCCATAACCTCGCACCGCAGCTCCAGAACCCCGCCCTCGAGATCGTGCGGGCGGACCTCAACAGCACAGGCAGCCTGGAGGGCGCCTGTGAGGGCATAGACGTGGTGGTGCATGCGGCCGCGCGGGTGGCAGATTGGGGGCCCTGGGAGGCGTTCGAGAAGACGAACGTAGAGGGCACGCGGGCCCTGCTGGCCGAGGCGGTGCGGGCGGGCACGGGGCGCTTCCTCTTCATCAGCAGCGTGGCCGTGCACCGCTACACGGGCTTCAGAGACGCCGACACGCGTACTCTCCCCCGCGACAACACGAGCAGCCCTTACGCCTACTCGAAGATACTGGCCGAGGACCTGATAATGGCCGAGCGCAGGATCGAGCCGGTGATAGTGCGGCCGGGCCTATGGCCGTTCGGTCAGAACGACGTGACGTTCGGACGGGTCGTGCACGCGCTCGAGCGGGGCACGCTGCCCCTGGTGCGCGGCGGCGAGGCCGTGCTGAACACCGCCTACGCACCCAACTTCGCCGCCGGGGTGCAGCTGGCCGCCCTGCGGCCGGAGGCGGCCGGCAAGGTCTACCTGATAGCCGACGAGGGCATGCCGTCCTGGCGCGAGCTCTTCTCGGAGTTCAGCCATCACCTGGGCAAGCGCCCACCGCAGCTGAGCCTTCCCCGCCGGCCCACGCGGGCTGTGGCCACCGGCGTCGAGGCCACCTGGAGCGCCCTGTTCCCCCATACCGAGCCCCCGATCACGCGCTACCGCGCGGAGCTGATGGCGCGCGACGTGCACTTCAGCATCAACCATGCCCGGGAGGAGCTCGGGTTCCAGCCCAAGGACAGCTGGCGGGCCGCCCTGCGCATCACCATCGACCACCACCTGTCGCTCTCCGGTCGGCGCGAGGACGTGTGACGACCGTCTTCTTCGCGACCATCGCGGCCGGCGGTGGCCATATGGCCACCGCCAACGCCATGGCGGAGGCCCTAACGGAGCTGGATCCGGGCGTCGGCACGCGTGTCTCCGACGTCATGGCCGAGTTCGGCTTCGAGGAGCTCGACAGGCGCCACAAGAACAGCTGGCGCCAGATGCTGAAGCGCCCCCGGCTCGTGCGCTGGGGCCAGCGCATGACGGACGCGGCGCCCGTCCTCACGAGGACCGCGCAGGACCTGCTGCTCAACCGGTTCTCCCGGGCCGCAGCGCAGCGGCTGGACGCCCTGGCGCCAGACCTGGTCGTCGCCAACCACGGCTGGCTCGCCACGGCGCTGACGCTGGCTCAGACACGCCACGCCATGCGCTCGAAGCTGCTCGTGTACGCCACCGAGCCCTTCGACGCCAGCGCGCTGTGGGCGGCCCCGCAGGCACAGTGCGTGGCGGCACCCTCGCAGGCCGCCAAGCAGGACCTCGTCCGTCTAGGAGTGCCGGCAGCGAAGGTGCACGTGCTGGGCTACCCGGTCAGCCGCGCGTTCCTCAGGCCGGCCGCGCAGGAGGCGGCGCGCGCCAAGCTGGGTCTCGCCCACGCCTTCACCTGCCTACTCAGCCTGGGCGCCGAGGGCGTGGCAGGCGAGACGGTGCCGCTCGTCCGGGCGCTGCTGCTGCAGGGCCTGCAGGTGGTCGTCATCACCGGCCGCAACGCCGCCCTGAAAGGGGCGTTGGAGAAGATCGCCGAGAACGAGAGGCTGCTCGTGCCCGTCGGCTACACCACCGCCATGCCCGACTACCTGGCCGCCGCCGACGTGGTGGTGGGCAAGGCCGGGCCTGCCAGCACCATGGAGGCGCTGGCCATGGGCCGGCCCGTGATCGTGACCGCCTACGCCGGCCTGAACGAGCAGCGCGTCGTGCGCTTCCTGCAGTCGCGCTCGCTGGGCAGCTACGCCCCCACTCCCGCCCAGGTGGTAGAGCAGGTGGCGCAGTGGCGCCGCCCCGGCCAGAGCACGCGCGCGGCGCGGGCGGCAGCGAGCCTGGACTTCGATGGCATGCGGGCGCGGCTGGCCCGGTTCACGCTCGAGCTGACACGTGGAGGCCACCCTAAGGCAGAGAGCGGAGGTCCGTTCGAGGCCACCAGCGCGGAGTCGCTGGCCGGCTCGGTGAAGGCAGAGGCGCGGCTAGCACGATGAAGCGCCCCGTCCTCAGCGCGCTGCTCGTCTCCGTGGCGCTGTCCGCCGTCGGCATGGTCGTGGCGCTCCTGAGCGTCGGCGGGCCGCGGGCCCTGCTCCGTGTGGGCGAGTTGAAGCCCGGTCACCTCGTGCTGGCCGCGCTCGCCCTGGTCATCTCGTTCGTCATCTCGGCCGCCCGCCTGCAGTACATCTGCGGCCTGCTCGGTTTCAAGGTGAGGATCAGGCACGCCGTAAGGGCGCACGTGCTGGGCATGTTCTCGGCGGCTGTGACCCCCGGCGGCAGCGGCAGCATGCCGGGCCTGGCCCTGACGCTGGGTCTGCAGGGCATGAAGCAGGCCAAGGCGTGGGCGGCCGCCATCGCCACCCTCTCAGCCGACACCACCTTCCACGCCTGGGCGCTGCCCCTGTCGCTCATCGCGCTCTACTCCATGGGCGCGTACCCGCGCACCCCGCTCTGGACCACCCTCGGAATAGCCACGATCGTCCTGACGCTGGCCATGGCCTACGTGCTGCTGTTCCGGGTAGCGTGGCTCATCCCGATCGTCAGCCGCATGATGCGCGGGCCGCTGCTGCGCTTCAGGCGCCCGGCCCTGCGCTTCGCGGAGTCGTTCGTGGCCAACAGCCAGACCCTCGCGTCGGCGCCCATCTGGAAGCACGGCGTCATCCAGGTGTTCACGGCGCTCACCTGGACGGCCTACTTCCTAGTGCTGTACTTCCTGCTGCTCGGGCTCAACGTCGGCCTGAGCGTGTGGCTGGCCCTCGCCGGCCAGACGGTGGTGACGGTCATGAGCTCGTTCGTGCCCACGCCTGGCGCCAGTGGCTTCTTCGAGCTGGTGCTGAGCTGGTTCCTCGTGGGCCGGGGCAGCGGCGACGCCGGGCCGGCCGCCGTGTTCGTGTGGCGGCTCATGACCTTCTACTCGCTGTTCGTGCTGGGCCCTCTGCTGGGCGGCTACATGATCGTGCGGCAGGCGTCCGCCGGCGCGGCCACCAGACCAGACACAGAGGCAGAGGAGTCGGCCGACTAAGACCGGAAGCCCGGCACCGCGCCCTCGTACAGGTCGTAGAGCCGACGCCAATGCACCTCGGCCGAGAACTCCCGTGCCCGCGCGCGCGCCGACTCGCCCCTCGCGGCCACCTCCGCCGGGTTGTCGCTCAACCAGCGCCAGGCCGTCGCCAGGTCGCGCCTTATGGTCCTGGGATCCATGACGTGCCCCACTCCCGCGAGCACCATGGCGTGCTCACCCACGTCGGTCGCCACCGGCATGCAGCCGCTCGCCATGCCCTCGAGCAGGCTCAGGCTCAGGCCCTCGATGGGGCTGGGCAGCACCACCACGTCGGAGCCGCGCCAGATCTCCTTCCTGACCTCGGCGTCGGCTACGTAGCCCCGCAGGTCCAGCCCGGGGTGGGTGCTGAACCGCTCTCTGATCCCCTCGTAGAGTGGTCCGGCTCCGACGAGGGTCAGCACCAGGTCCGGATGGGCGCCTTCCACGAAGGTCTCCACGAGCTCGGTGACGTTCTTGTCGGGGGTCATGCGCCCCATGTAGGTGGCCCGCACCTTGCCCGGCAGCCTGAAGGAGCTCTCACCCGGAGCGTACTCGTGCACGTTCACGCCGTTGGGCACCTGCGCCACGCGGGGGCCCGCGACCCCCAGCCTGGTGAGCTCGCCCGCCAGGCGCGGGCCGAACACGATGACCCTGTCGTAGCGTGCCAGCGCCGGGGCGTAGGCGCGGGTAATGGCCTGTGCCACCAGGCCGAACTTGGTGGGCCGGTAGTCCCAGCCGTGGTGATACGTGCCGACCAGCGCGGCACCGAGCTCGCGCGCCAGCCGGGGCAGCAGGAAGTCCAGGGGGCTCACCGGCAGGTGGGCGTGGATGATGCGCGGTTCGAAGCCGGCCAGCTGCTCTTTGAGCAGGCGATAGGCGCCTGCAGCAGGGAGGGTATAGCCCTGCGTGCGCACGCTGTGGGGCAGGTGCACCTCGCCGGCGCCGGCGCCGGTGTTGCCCGTCGAGAAGTGCAGCAGCTTCACGGCGTGCCCGTCAGCCTCGAGCCGCTCCTTGTGCTGGCGGGTGTACACCACCACACCGTCGGCCGGGTCGAGCTTGCTGATCAGCGCCACGTTCATAGGCCTCACAGTAACGCGTGCCTGTACACTGTCGGGCGTGAGCACAACCTCACGCCTTGCGCTTCGTAACCTCCTCCGCCATCCCTGGCGCAGCCTGGCCACCCTGCTCGGCATCGGCTTAGGGATAGCCGCCGTGCTCACCACCCTCTCCGTGGGCGCCAACGTGGAGGCCAACCTGCGCCGCGCGCTGCAGGCGGCGGCGGGCAAGGCCGACCTGCTCGTCACGCCGGGCGCGGGCGGGCGGGCCATCTACGACACCGAGCCCCTCCTGTCCCAGATACTAGCCCTGCCGGACGTGGACGCCGCCTACGCGGTGCTGTCCACGCGCGCCGAGCCGGACCGCTCGGACCCAGGGGTCGAGAAGGCCATCATCCCGGGCGTCGACAGCGGCTTCCAGGTGCAGGGCCGCCACACGGAGGCGGTAGAGGACCTGCCTGCCGCCATCGCCTCGGGCGCCCTGCCTGCTGCCGGCTCGAACGGTATAGCCATCGCCGACGGCTTCGCGGAGGGGCGCGGCATCGGCGTCGGCAGCGAGGTCGAGTTCCTCTTCTCCTCGGGCCGGGTGGCGCTGAACGTAACGGGGCTGCTGGACGACGCCGTGGGCATGGCCAGCACCAACGGCGGGCGTGTCGGCATCATGCACATAGCCGACCTGCAGGAGATACTGCACCTTCAGGGCCGCAACTCGCACATCGAGGTTCAGGCCGTGGCGCCCGAGCGCGTGGAGCCGCTCAGGCTACAGCTCGAAGAGCTGGCCGGTGACGGCATGGCCGTGACCTACCCGGCAGGCAGCGGCAACTTCACGTTCGGCATCGTGCAGACGCTGCAGTCGGGCCTGAGCGTGCTGGCCGCCACCCTGCTGGCGCTGGGCGCCTTCCTCGCCTACAACACCTTCATGGCGTCGGTGGTCGAGCGGCGGCGCGAGTACGCTCTTCTGCGCACCATCGCCTTCACCCGGCGTGCCGTGCTGCGGCTGGCGCTGTACGAGGCCGCCATCCTGGCCGCGCTCGGCGTCGTGGCGGGCATACTGCTGGGCGTCGGGCTCTCGGCGGCCATCACCTACCTGAACTCCGTCACCTTCGGCTACGACTTCACCACCCTGGTCATCCCCGTCGGTAACGTGGCCATCGCCAGCGTGCTCGGCGCCATGGCCGCCCTCGTGGCCGGCCTGCTGCCGGCGCTGGCCGCGGCGCGCACGGCGCCCATGGAGGCCATGCAGGCGGTCGACGCCGAGGCGCGCCCCAGGTGGGCCTGGCTGGGCGCGCTGCTCATGACGCTGGGAGCGGGCACCGCGCTCGCCCCGTGGCAGGGCGCCGCGGCCATCTACGCCACCACCGTCAGCCTCGGCCTCGTGTTCGTGGGGGTGTCGCTGCTCTCCCCGGCGCTTCTGCGACCCGCCACCAGGCTGCTGCGTGCCCCGCTGAGCGCGCTCTTCGGCCCCGCCGGCAAGCTGGGCGCTGCCTTCGCCGAACGCAACGCCTCGCGCAACGGCGTGGCCATCGGCACCGTGGTGGTCGGCACGGGCCTGGTGCTGGGGGTGGGGAGCATGGTCGCCAGCACCAACGGCGCCATCTCTAGCTGGGTAGAGACGACGGTGGTAGGCGACCTGTTCATAACCTCGCCCGTGTCCTTCCCTGACGACTTCACCGCGCGGACCGAGGCGCTCCCCGGCGTCGACGTTGCCAGCGGCGTGAAGATCACGGCGGTACGCTTCCTGCAGGACGAGGACGACCGGCGCGGCCGCGCCATAGCCCTGGTGCTGGCAGACCCGGAGAGGTTCCATCCGGAGACCGGTTTCGGTCGCTTCCAGTACATACCGGGCGAGGGCGACGACCTCACCACCTACCAGGCGTTGCGCGCCGGCGAGGTGCTGGTGGCCAACACCATGAAGGACCGCTACGGCCTTAAGACGGGCGACACCATCACGCTGCGCACCTCCGAAGGCTTCAGCGAGTTCCGCATAGCCGGCGTGGTCGTAGACTTCACCGGCGGCGGCGAGACCGTGGTCGCCAGCATCGGCATGATCGACAGGTTCGGGGGCGGCAACCCCGACCTGTACATCGTGACGTTGCAGCCGGGCGAGGAGCAGCCCGTGGTGAAGGAGCGGCTGCTGGCGGCGTTCCCGGGTCTAGGTCTCGACATAACCCTCAACGCCGACTACCGGAGCTACATCATGGACGTCACGCGCCAGGCGTTCTCGACCACGCGGCTGCTGCTCGTGATCGCCGTCATCGTGGCCGCGCTAGCGGTGGCCAACACGCTGGGCATGAACCTGGTGAACCGCGGGCACGAGATAGCCGTACTCAGGACCATCGGCCTGACCAGAGCCGGTGTTCGCACGCTCATCACGGCCGAGGGCGTGGTGGTGACGCTGCTCGGCGCTCTCATCGGCATCGCCTTCGGCGTGCTGCTCTCGCGCGTCATCAACACCGGGGCGGCCGCCCTGACCGGCTTCCTGCTCACCCCGCTCATACCCTGGGGTCTCGCCCTCCTCGCGCTGGCGGCGTCGCCCGTGGTCGGTCTCCTCTCGGCCATCTTCCCTGCCCGCCGCGCCGCCCGCATGGCACCCAACAAAGCACTAGCGTCCTGGAGCGAACATGTCTGACCCACGGCCCGCAGCAGTCGAAGCGATCGACCTCGTGAAGGCTTACCAGCTCGGCGAACAGAACATCAGGGCCTTGGACGGTGTCAGCCTGACGGTGGGCAAGGGCGAGTTCGTGGCCGTGATGGGTCCCAGCGGCAGCGGCAAGAGCACGCTGCTCCACCTGCTCGGCCTGCTGGACAGTCCGGACAGCGGCACGGTCCGCGTGGGCGGCCGCGCCACCGACGGCCTCACCGACGATCAGCTGACGCAGCTACGGCGCGACGAGCTGGGCTTCATCTTCCAGAACTTCGAGCTGATCCCGAACCTGAGCGCCAGGGAGAACATCCTGCTGCCGGCCGAGGTCTCGGGGCGCCTGAAGCAGGCGGAGGCCGAGCTGCCGCAGCTCGCACGTCAGCTGGGCATCGAGGACCGCCTGGGCCACAGGCCGCGCCAGCTCAGCGGCGGCCAGCGCCAGCGCGTGGCCCTCGCCCGGGCCTTGATCAACCATCCGGTCGTGGTGCTGGCCGACGAGCCTACGGGCAACCTGGACAGCAAGACGGGCCATGAGGTCCTGAGCCTGCTGCGCCGCGGCGTGAGCGAGCTCTCGTGGACCGTGATCATGGTGACCCACGACCCCGCCGCCGCCCTCACCGCAGACCGGGTCGTCTTCTTGCGCGACGGCCGGGTGGCCGGTGAGTCGCAGACCGCCGCCAGCGACGCCCGCCAGCGCATAGACGAGTTCCTGGCCATCTGACCTAGCCGTGTTCCGCGCCGTCGCCACCCTCGTCCAACGCTACCCCCGCTGGGTCCTGGGGGGATGGGCGGTGCTGGTGGCGTGCGCGCTCCCGTTCGGCCTGCGCGTCGGCGAGGTGCTGACCGGGCAGCCTGAGGCGCCCGAGTCCGGTGCGGCGGTGACCGTCCGCCGGCTGCTGACCGACCAGTTCGCCCAGTCCGAAGAGGACGTTCTCGTGATCGTGGCCTACGGCGACCGGCTGGGGGCCGGCAGCCCGGCGTACGAGAGCGCCCTGGACCGGCTGTCTGACCGGCTGCTGGAACTCGAGAACGTCACCTACGTCCGTGACCACCGCTCGGCCACCGGCCTCACCCTGCTGAACGAGGAGGCGAACCTCTCGGTGGTGCAGGTGGGCCTGGCCACGAACGGGCTGGCCGAGGGGCGCGCCACGACGGAGCTGGTGCGCGCAGCGCTTAAGGACGTACCCGAGCTGCGCTTCGACCTCTCGGGCGGTCCCGCCACCGTCATCGAGCTCGAACGGGTGAGCGAGCGCGACGCGCGGCGTGCCGAACTGTTCGGCCTGCCCATCTCGCTCGTTATCCTGCTGATCGCCTTCGGGGCGCTGGTGGCGTCGGCCCTACCCCTGCTGAGCGCCGTCACCACCATCTTCGTGTCGTCGGCCCTCATATTCTTCCTGGGGCAGTACTTCGAGTTCGCCGTGTTCACGCAGACGATAGTGACGATGCTGGGGCTGGCCACCGGCATCGACTACGCGCTGCTCATAGTCAACCGTTACCGGGAGGAGCTGCGCGCCACCTTCGACCCCCGGCTGGCCGCCAAGCAGACGACCGAGACCGCCGGCAAGGCGGTGGCCTTCAGCGGGCTGACCGTGTTGGTGGCCATCAGCGCGCTGCTCGTGCCCCCGGTGGACTTCATCCGCTCCATCGGCCTGGGCGCCATGGTGGTGCTGCTCGTGAGCGTGCTGGTGGCCGTGACGGCCGTGCCGGCGACGCTGGCGCTGCTCGGGCACCGCGTCAACTGGCTCAAGGTCTCCAGGCGCGAGCCCGGGCTGCGCAGCCGTGCGTTCTGGCGGGCGCGCGCGCAGGAGATCATGAAGCGCCCCTGGTTCTGGGCCGTCTTCGGGGTGGCCTCGCTCCTCCTGCTGTCGCTGCCGGCGCTGAGGATGCAGGTGGCGGATCCGGGTGCACGGGGGCTCTCGCAGGCCACCGAGGCCCGCAGGACCCTGACGGCGCTCGAGAGCCTGGGCCTGGAGGGCGTGCTCAACCCGTTCGACATCGTCGTAGATTTCGGCGCCGAGACGTTCTACCACCCCAGCAAGGTGCGGCAGATCTCGCTGCTGTCGCAGGAGCTCGGCGCCATCGAGGGCGTCTCCAACCTGCTCTCACCGTTCGCGCTCGAGGCCATCCCGCGGCTGTTCCTCTACCAGTACTACGCCTCGCCAGAGATAGCTCTGAAGAGCGAGATAGAGCCGCTGGCCAGGGCCACCATCAGCGACAACGGCCGTTACGTGCTGCTGCGCCTGTACCCTGACGGCACCTTGACCCCCGCCAGAGGGGCGGAGCTGCACGCCCAGATAGCGGCCAGCCTGGCCGACGTAGGCCTGAGGGGCCGCATCGGCGGCGCCTACGTGGAGGGCACGGAGTGGACTGCCGCCCTGTACGACTACTTCCCGACCGCCCTGGCCCTGGTGGCGCTGGCCACCGCGCTGCTGCTGGGGCTGGCGTTCAGGTCGCTGATCATCCCCGTCAAGGCCGTGATCATGAACGTGCTGACCGTGGGAGCGGCGTTCGGGGTGCTGACGCTGGTGATGCAGGACGGCGTGCTGGCCGCCCTGTTCGGCCTGCCCCCGGCCCTCGGCTACATAGACACGTCGGCGCCCCTGTTCATCTTCGCCATCGTGTTCGGCCTGAGCATGGACTACGAGGTGTTCATGGTGGCCCGCATCCACGAGGGCCATGAGCGCGGGCTCTCAGACGAGGAGGCGGTGGCCACGGCCCTCTCCACCACGGGCGGCGTCATAACGAGCGCGGCGGCCATCATGATCACGATCTTCGTGCTGCTGATGTTCAGCCATGTCGAGCTGATCCGCACGCTGGGCCTGGGCCTGAGCGTTGCGGTGCTGCTGGACGCCACGCTGGTGCGCCTGGCGCTGGTGCCGTCGGTGATGGTGCTGGCGGGGCGCTGGAACTGGTGGGTGCCGGGCCAGCCGCGGCCGCCGCGGAAGACCGAGAAGCCCGGATAGCCGTATGACCAGCGCCTCGCTCTGTGAGGGCGGAGCGCCCAGCGACCTCGCTTAGCGCAATATGTCGTTGAGCAGCGAGGTGCCCTGCAGTGCCACGCTCGCGATGCCGGGGGCCTCCAGCTGCCAGGCGCCGTTCAGGCCCAGAGCCAGCCCCGCACCCGTGCTGGCGGCCTGCACCTGCGCAGCGACGGCGGCGCCGAGCGCCAGCGGGTTGAACCTGAACGTCAGCGCCACCTCCGAGCTGCCACCTGCCGGCAGCTCCACCGTGGTGAGCGACCCCGTGGCGGCCGGGGCGCCGGCGACGGCGAGCTGCAGGCTGGGCGCCGTGACACGCATGCCCAAGATGCCGGGGTTGGTGAGCCTCAGGTTCACGGCCAGGGCCACGCTGTTGACAGACTCGAAGCGCAGCTCGCCACCCACGAGCTGCAACTGCGGCGCTAAGAGGCCGCGGGCCGGCGCGAGCTCGCCACGCGCGAGGGTGAAGTCGGGGAAGCGCTGCGGCACGCCGAACACCTCGATAGTGACGGCGGCATCCAGCCGGTAGGGGGTGCCGCTGCCCGCGAAGTAGTTGGCGATGGTGTCGAGCAGCGCGGGGGCCGCACCGAGGGGCACGCGCACGTCCAGCAGCAGGGCGGCCGTGCCGTTGGCCGGTACGTCTATGCCGCCCCTGAAGGTGGCGGTGGCGGCGCGCGTGCTGCTCAGGAACAGCGCTCCGTCCAGGCCCGCCAGCTTGACGCCTACGGCGTTCGGGTTGCGCACGGTGAGCGCCATGCGGAAGAGGGCGGTGCCGTCGCCGATGCCCGGCGGGTCTATCCGCACGAAGCCGGAGTTGGCGGCGTCTAGCTGGAACGTCGGCACCGCCAGCACGTTGGCTGTGGGTGCGCACGACACGAGCGCCAGGGCGACGGCAACGGCCGCCGCCAGCCTAGGTAACACCTTCGGGAGGCGCCGCCGAGGGGCGCCGCTGTGAACGGTGGTATGCAAGGTCTCCTCCATCGATCGGGCGGGGCGGAGCGACCTGCGCAGCCGCTCCTACCACCTGCACCGCTTGGCTCAATGTAAGTGACACACATGAGGAAACCGGTCAGGAATCTCGCATGTGGCCGGCCAGCGCGCCGGCCCGTCGGAGCCGGCCGGTATCATGCGGTCATGGCAGAACTGCTGACCGAGCGTCAGGGCAGCGTGCTCACGCTCACCCTCTCCAGGCCCGAGGTGCGCAACGCACTGTCGCGCGCCCTGCGGCTCCAACTCTCCGCCGCACTTGCCGCCGCCGCCGCCGACCCGAACGTGCGGGCCGTGGTGCTGACGGGCGCGGGCAACACGTTCTGCGCCGGGCTGGACCTGACGGAGCTCGAAGAGAGCCTCACCTTCACACGTGAGCAGCACCGCTCAGACACACGTGCGCTGGCCGACCTGTTCCTGCAGATGGTCGCCTTCCCCAAGCCGCTGCTGGCCGCCGTGAACGGCCACGCGGTCGCCGGCGGCGCGGGCCTGGTGACGGCCTGTGACGTGGCGGTGATGGCCGACGGCGCCAAGCTCGGCTACACGGAGGCGCGCATCGGCTTCGTAGCCGCGCTCGTGGCCGTGCTGCTCGTGCGGCAGGTCGGCGACAAGCACGCCCGCGACCTGCTTCTCAGCGCCCGGCTGATACGGGCCACCGAGGCGCAGGCCATGGGGCTCGTCAACGAGGTGAGGCCCGCACACGAGGTCATGCGGCGCACCATGGAGGTCGCCAACCTCATGGCCTCGAACGCACCCGGCTCGCTCAGGCTCACCAAGGAGCTCCTGGCCGGGGTGCGCACCATGCCTTTCGAGGAGGGCATGGACTGGGCGGTGGACGTCAACACTCAGGCCCGCACGGGTGCGGAGCTGGCCGAGGGGGTAAGGGCGTTCCTGGAGAAGCGCGAGCCCGACTGGCGCTAGCGGCACCACCGCTAGCGAGCCTCACGGCATGCAGCCTCACGACGCACGGTTGCCAGTACCACCCACATAGGAGTAACCTGAGTAGCATGTGTAAGTTACGCATGTTCGTGCATGCGGCGCGGGTCGCCTGAGGCGCCTGCCAGGAAGGGCGCACGTGAGCATCCGGGTTCTCCTACTCTGCGGCGGCATGTCGGCCGAGCACGACGTGTCGCTGGCCTCCGCCCGCTCTGTGCTGGAGGCCGCCTGCGACCTGCAAGTGACCCCGCTCGTGATAGGGCGCGACGGCTCGCTCCTCAGCGCGGGGCAGTCGCACGCGCTGCTCGGCCTGCCCGAACCTGAGGGCGAAGCAGGCGCCGCGGCAGACGCGGCCTCGGGCCGCGTTCACGCCGCTCACCCCGAGCCGGCCCTTGACGCGGCGCCCGGGCTTGCGAGCCCGCCCGAACCGGGCGGGCGCCAGGGCGCCATGACGCTGGCCAGGGCCGCGTCCCAGGCAGACGTCGTCTTCCCGCTGCTGCACGGCCCGTTCGGCGAGGACGGCAGGGTGCAGGGCTTCCTCGACCTGTTGGGGCTACCGTACGTGGGTGCCGGGGTCCTCGGGAGCGCGGTCGCCATGGACAAGCTGGCCATGAAGGCCGTGTTCGCAGCCCACGACCTGCCCCAGGTGGGCTACGCACCCGTCACCCGCCACGCCTGGCGCACTGCCAAGGCCGCCGTGATGGACGGGCTGCTGCGGCTGGGCCTGCCCCTGTTCGTCAAGCCCGCCAACCTCGGCTCCAGCATCGGCGTGAGCCGGGCCACCACCGAGGAGCAGTTGGAGCAGGCGGTCGAGAGCGCCCTCGGGTTCGACAGGAGGGTGATAGTCGAGGTGGGCCTGGAGGGCGCCCGGGAGCTAGAGATCGGCGTTCTGGGCAATGACGTGCCGGAGCTGAGCGTGGTGGGCGAGATAAGGTACGACTCCGGCTTCTACGACTACGAGACCAAGTACACGGACGGGCACGCCGAGCTGATCATCCCGGCCGACGTGCCGGACGAGGTCGTAGAGCGGCTGCGCGAGCTGGCCAGGCGCGCCTTCCTGGCGGTCGACGCCGCCGGGCTCGCCCGCGTGGACTTCTTCTACCTGCCCTCCACCGGTGAACTCCTGCTCAACGAGGTGAACACCATCCCCGGCTTCACGCGCCACTCCATGTACCCGAAGCTGTGGCAGGCTTCCGGCGTGCCGTACGACCGGCTGATAAGCAGGCTGGTGCACCTGGCGCTCGAACAGCGCTAAGGGCCCCTGCTATACTCTGGCCCAACGCCGGACGCGTAGTAGGGAGACAGCCACCGACAAGGCCGCTACCAACGAGGCATACCTGGCGCGGACGGAGTTCGGGTCCGCAGGCGTAGGGGTTCGGCAGGTCGACACCCTCACCAGCTCGCGCGTGCTCATCCTCAACGCCAGCTACGCACCCCTGCACGTGTGCTCCATCAAGCGCGCGGTGGCGCTGCTGATGCACGAGATAGCCGAGCGGGTGGAAGACACCGAGCGCGTGCTGCGCTCACCCAGCTCCACCTTCCCCGTTCCCAGCGTCATCCGGCTGAAGCGCTTCGTGCGGGGGCCTGTGCGCCACCGCGTGGCGTTCAACCGCAAGAACGTCTTCCGGCGCGACGACCACCGCTGCCAGTACTGCTCGAAGCATGTGCCCGACCTCACGCTCGACCACGTGCTGCCCCGTAGCCGCGGCGGCCCCACCTCATGGGAGAACGTGGTGGCCTGCTGCAAGCAGTGCAACGCCAAGAAGCGCGACCGCACGCCCGAAGAGGCGAAGATGCACCTGCTGAGGAAGCCCTACGCCCCGCGCTTCCTGTTCTCGAGCGCCTACGGCATAATGCCCGACATCGACCCGCGCTGGGAGAAGTACCTGCCGGACCGACCCGCCCGGTCGTAGCGCGGGCCGCCGGAGCGCCCCAGCAGACCTGTCTGCCGAGCGCACGGCCGAACCCAGGCCTTCACCGGCCGGCCGGGCCGAGCAGCCTGGTCAGAACCGTGTTCACCACGCTGAGTACGAGCGCGCCGAGCAGGGCTCCGCCCGGGCCGTTGATCTGTAGCGGGGTGACCGCGGCAGCGATGGTGAGCGCTAAGGCGTTGACCACCAGCAGGAACAGACCGAACGTGATGATGGTGAGCGGCAGGGTCAGGAGCACCAGTAGCGGGCGCACCACGGCGTTGACGAGCCCGATGACCGCGGCCGTGACGAGCAGGGGTATGAGGCCGCCCTGCGGCATGTGAAGCCCCACGCCCAACATGACGGTCAGGTAGAGGGCCAGCGTCGACAAGGCCCACCGCACCAGGATGTTCATGGTCCCATGATAGTCGCAGCGGCCGGTCGCCTGGGTGGCCGGCGTCAGACCGGGTGCTTCATGAGCAGCGGCACACGCTCCACCGTCTCGAAACCTAAGGAGGCCAGTATCTCTATGAGCTTGGGGTCGGAGTCAGGCAGGTCGGCAGTGACCGTGCCGAACGGACTGATGCCCGACAGCTCCTGCAGCAACGAGAGGAGGAGCCGCCTCAGCATCTCGCTGTCGCCGCGGAAGCGCGGCAGCACCCCCACGCCATCGAGCGAGTAGCTGGAGTCGATGCCGACCTTGGTGCGGCTGCAGAAGGCGTAGCCCACAGGGTCCTGGTCGAGCGTCTCGCGCGCTATGTACCAGTGATCGGGGGTGAAGCGGCCGCCCTTGCGCTTGAGGTAAGCCCACTGCGGGCCGCGCGCCGGCAGCCCCTCCGCCTCGTGATACACCTCGCGGAAGCGCGGTTCGTCGGCCTGCCGGTACGCCTCGAGAACGAGCGGCGTGCCCAGCGGCGGCACCTCGCTCAGTTCGAACCTCAACACATGGTGCAGCTCGCGGGCGAAGCCAAGGGGCCCTAGCAGTTGCGCCAGCTCTGAACAGTGCGCCTCGGGCAGCGAGTACAGGTGCACTACCGCCACCTCGTGCTGGCGCCGGCTAAGGAGGTGCGCCACCAGCCTGCTCAGCGCCTCCGGAGCGTCGTCGTGCCACACGTTGGAGAGGCGCAGCGTCTGCACACCGTCGGAGTTACGGGTGTCTCGGGCCGTGGCGCCCGCCAGGGCCACGCCGCCCTCCAGCAGGGCGAAGCTCACCGAGTCGTCGTGCCCGGGGCTCTTGAGCAGCGGATGCAGCTTCAGGGCCAGCCCGCCGGGGTCGGCATGGCCGGCGTAGGCGAGCGCCTGATGCATGAACCACACGAGCTCGTCGGCTGCCAGTTCCCGGATCACGAGGCACGATTGTACCCTCTGGCGCGGGCGGTTATGCTCGTACACCGTTATGCCTAAGCCCCGCATACTGGGCGGCACCGCCAAGGGCCGCGAGCTGGAGACACCGGTAAGAGGCACCCGGCCGAGCCCGGCGCGCCTGCGCGAGGCGCTGTTCGACGTCCTGGCGTTCGAGCCACGGGGCAGGTTCCTCGACCTCTACAGTGGCTCCGGCGCCATCGGCCTGGAGGCGGCCAGCCGGGGCTGGGACGCCACGTGCGTCGAGCTGGCGCCCAAGGCCGCAGCCGTCATACGGCGCAACGCCACCAGGCTGGGGTTACCGGTCACGGTCGTGACCGCCGATGCGCTCGCTTACGCCGCGGCGCACGCCGCCGCCTTCCGCGTGCTGTTCGCGGCGCCGCCCTACCCGGACGACCTGTCGCGCATCTTCTCCACCCTGCTGGCGTCCGGGGCCGTCGCACCGGGCGGACTGTACGTGCTGCAGCACCCGACCGGCATGGAGCTGCCGCCACCGCCCCCAGCGCTCGGGGCCGCCGAGCCGAGGGTCAAGCGCTACGGCTCCAACACGGTGACGTACGTCAGGGCACCGTGACACATCTGGCTCATGGTCCTGACCGCTAACCCGCTGGCCGCTCCAACACGGTGACGTACCTCAGGGCGCCCTGACAGGCGCGCTCTGACCGCGCCGGGGCCTCTGTCGCATGAGAGTCGTCTCAGGCCTAGACGAACAATTCAGAGCAACTGCCCCGTGCTAAACTCCACTGTTGACTCCGCATCCGCCTTGCTTTCCCGCAGCCTTAACAGCGAGGGGAGCAGCAGGCGGAACGCGCCGATTGGGTCGCCGGCTCAACCCAGCCGCGCCCCGGCAGCGCGGAAAGGTCCTTAACTAACATGCTCGGATTCGTTCAGAAACTGTTCGACACCAACGACCGCGAGGTCAAGAAGCTCCAGACTGAGGTAGTAGAGGCCACCAACAGGCTAGAAGAGAAGATGGGCCAGGCCACAGACCTGCGCGCCGCCTACCAGGAGCTGCGCAGGCGCCACCAGGAGGGCGGCGAGAGCCTGGAGGCCCTGATGCCCGAGGCGTTCGCGCTCACGCGCGAGTCCGCCAAGCGCTTCTTGGGTCTGCGCCATTACGATGTTCAGCTCGTGGGCGGCGCCGCGCTGCATTACGGCCGCATCGCCGAGATGAAGACGGGCGAAGGCAAGACGCTCGTGGCCACCCTGGCGCTGGTGCTCAACGCGCTCACGGGCAAGGGCAGCCACCTGGTCACCACCAACGACTACCTGGCGCGCACGGGCGCCGAGTGGATGGGCCCCGTTTATCGCGGCCTCGGCCTCGAGGTGGGCGTCATCCAGCACGACACCGAGGCCATGGCGCGGCGGGCGGCCTACCGCGCCGACATCACCTACATCACCAACTCGGAGCTGGGCTTCGACTACCTGCGCGACAACATGGCGTTCCGGCCGGACCAACTGGTGCTGCGCGAGGACACTCCCCTGCACTACGCCATCATCGACGAGGTCGACTCCATCCTCATCGACGAGGCCCGCACCCCGCTCATCATCTCAGGCCCCGCAGAGGTGGCCACCGACAAGTACTACACCATGGCCAAGATCGCCCTGCAGCTCGAGAAGGGTGAGCCCGCCGAGGGCGACACCCCTGCCACGGGCGACTACTCGGCCGACGCCAAGTCGAAAGACATCCACCTGACCGAGCAGGGCATCGCCAAGGCCGAGAAGCTCATCGGCGTGGAGAACATCTTCTCCCCCGAGAACATGGAAGTGGGCCACATGCTGCGCCAGGCGCTGCGCGCCCACGAGCACTACCACCTCGACAAGCAGTACGTGAAGGACGAGAACGGCCAGATCGTCATCGTCGACGAGTTCACAGGCCGCCTCATGCCCGGTCGCCGCTTCGGCGAAGGCCTCCACCAGGCCATCGAGGCCAAGGAGGGCGTGAAGATCGAGCGCGAGAACCAGACGCTCGCCACCATCACGTACCAGAACTTCTTCAAGCT
>JBIQNJ010000056.1:0-17426 GCA_044462445.1 Truepera radiovictrix
CCGATGATCGAGAACATCGGCAGGAACATGCCGGCCACGATGAAGCCGACGATGATGCCGAGGAACACGATGAGCATAGGCTCGAGGGCAGCGGTGAGGCTGTCAACGGCTTCGTCTACCTCGCGTTCGTAGAACTCGGCCACCTTCTGGAGCATGCTGTCTACGGCACCGGTCTCTTCACCGATGGCGATCATGGACGACACCATGGGCGGGAACACGTGCGGGTACTTGATGAGCGTCGTGCTTATCTGCTCACCGCGCTGCACGTTGTCCTTGGTCTCCTCGAGGATGTCTTCGACGATGGCGTTGCCCGAGGTGCCCTTGGTGATGTCTATAGACTCCATGATGTTGACACCCGAGCGCAGCAGCAGCCCGAAGGTGTTGGAGAAGCTGGCGATGGCCGTCTTCTGCACCAGCGTGCCCACGATGGGTATGCGCAGCAGCAGCCCGTCTATAACGCGCCTGCCCTGGGGCGTTCGGTAGAACAGCCCCGTACCGACTACCGCCAAGACGCCGATGCCCAGCAGGATGTACCACTGGTACCGCAAGAAGTCGGAGATGGCTATGAGCGCCTTGGTGATGACCGGCATGTCGCCGCCCAACTGATCGAGGATCTGCGCGAACTGCGGCACGATGCCCGTGAGCAGGAACCAGGTGACGGCGAGGGCGATGACGAGCACCACCGTCGGGTAGGTCAGCGCGGTCTTGATCTTGCCGCGCAGCGCCGCCTGCTTCTCCATGTACGCGGCTATGCGGTCGAGGATGCCGTCGAGGTTGCCTGACGCTTCGCCCGCGCGCACCAGGTAGATGTACAGCTTGTTGAACAGCCTGGGGTGCTTGGCCAGAGCGTCCGACAGCTGCAGGCCGGTCTCCACGTCCTCACGCACAGCCTTCAGCGCGTCCTTCAGGCCCTGCTTCTCCGACTGGCGCTGGAGGATCGCGAGGCTCTGCACCACCGGCAGGCCGGCGTTGATGACCGTGGCGAACTGGCGCGAGAAGATGGTGATATCGCGAACGTTGGGGATGCTACCGAGATCCAGCCACTTGGGCAGCTTTATGTCGGCCTGGAGGCCCGTCTTGGGCGCCTTGATCTCGGTTACGAAGTAACCCTTCTGGCGCAGGGCGTTCGCTACCTCTCGCTGCGACGCGGCCTCGGTAGTACCGGTGATCACCTTGCCCGCGCGATCGCGCACCTTGTAGTCGAAAACCGCCATCCTGCCTCCTAGCGCATCAACCTGAGCGAAGCCTGTGCTGCGAAGCCGAAGACACGAGACCTAGCCCAAGCTGTTCGTCAGCCTACCCAATCCGCTATCTCGACAGTTGGCAAATCGCTCACTTTTCTCGACCTCGCACGTTGTCTCTGATGTTGTCTCTGATCCAGCAGGCCACCACCCGATGCTGCCTCCTAGCGTTAGCATGCCTGGCATGAAGGTCGGCAGAGAGTCCAAGGCGCGCAAGCGCGAGCGCGCCGCACTGGTGCTCGCTGAGCTCAAGCGGCTCTACCCGGACGCCCACACCGAACTAGACTTCACCTCGCCTTTCCAGTGCCTCATAGCCACGCTCCTCTCGGCTCAGGCAACAGACAAGAGCGTCAACCTGGCCACCCCGGCCCTGTTCGCCGCCTACCCGGACGCCGCCGCCCTGGCAGCAGCCACCCCAGAAGAGATAGAGCCGTACATAAAGACCATCGGCCTCTTCCGCTCCAAGGCGCGCAACGCCGTGGCCACTGCCCGCATCCTGGTCGAGCGGCACGGGGGCGAGGTGCCAGGCACCATGACCGACCTGGTATGCCTGCCCGGGGTGGGGCGTAAGACGGCCAACGTCGTTCTCTCCAACGCGTTCGGCGTGCCGGCCATAGCGGTAGACACGCACGTAGGGCGCGTATCGCGGCGATTAGGCTTCTCCCGCGCCACCGATCCGAACAAGGTGGAGGCCGACCTCATGGCCCTGTTCGAGCCGTGTGACTGGACGTTCGTGCACCACGCCCTAATATTCCATGGGCGCCGCGTGTGCCACGCCCGCAAACCGAGTTGCTCTACCTGCACTCTCTGTTCCATGTGCCCATCCTGCCCGGTCGAGTAGGGCGGCGTGTCGGCCGGTTTGGTTCTTGCCTACTGCCTTTGGGTTCGAGTAACGCCACCCGGCCCCTCCCGGCCAGCACCCTGGTAGCGTTGACCCATGTTGGACGTCGTGATCGTCGGAGCAGGCCCTATCGGCATCGAGGCCGCCATCCTTGCCAAGCGGGCCGGGCTCGACTACGTACTGCTAGACAAGGGGGCCGTCGTCGACGCCATCCGCCGTTACCCCACGTCCATGGTGTTCTTCACCACCTCAGAGAGGCTCGAGGTCGGCGGCCACCCGTTCATAACCGCCACCGATAAACCCACGCGCAAGGAGGCGCTGGACTACTACCGCAAGGTCGTGCAGAACGAGCGCCTCAACGTCAACACCTACACGCGCGTCACAAGCATCAAGCGTGCAGCCAAAGGTGGCTTCACTGTGCTCACCGCGCCCAACCTGCCGTCGGGCGCCCAGGGCCAGCCCGGCCAGGTACCCACGCGCACCGTCGTACTGGCCACCGGCTACTTCGACAACCCCAAACCACTGGGCGTGCCTGGGGAGGAACTGCCCCACGTCTCCCACTACTACGACGAGGCCCACCAGTACATGGGCCTCGACGTCGTCATCATCGGGGCCGGCTCGAGCGCCGCAGACGCCGCGCTCGACCTCTACCGGGCCGGCGCCAAGGTGACCATAGTTCACCGCGGCGACACCTTACGTAAGAGCCTCAAGTACTGGATCAGGCCCAACCTTGAGAACCGCATCAAGGAAGGCTCCATCACGGCCTACTTCGACACCACCGTTGCCGCCATAACGCCCCACGAGGTCCAGGTGGTCAACGGCGGGCACCGTTTCGGCATCCCGGCCCACAGGGTGTTCGCACTCACCGGCTACTTCGCGCCGCCGCAGCTGCTTAGTTCGGCGGGAGTCACCATCGACCCCCACACCCAGGCGGCGCAGCTACACCCGGTAACCTTCGAGACCAACGTCCCGGGCATCTACGCCGTCGGCTCAGCCGGGTTCGGCAACCGCACCTCAGACGTGTTCATCGAGAACGGCCTCTTGCATGCGCGCGCTGCCATGAACTCACTGACTTCCCACGTCACTGGTCTTTCGCCCACCCACACATGACAACCGCCCGGTACACTACCTGGCAGGAGGTACCGGGCATGAACCGCAGAGAGATGGCAATCGGAATAGGGTTGGTGGTCTTGGGGCTGGTGTTCCTGCTCGGCCCGTCACTCAACCTTCAAGCGTTCGGGTGGCCCTTCTTCGTCATCATCCCGGGCGTGGTACTCCTCTTCATCTCCTACACCAGCAGCGTGGGCAAGGGCTCGCTCGCGGTGCCGGGGGCCATAGTCACCGTCACCGGTCTGATACTCCTCGTACTCAACCTCATAGGCCGCATGGACGCCTGGGCGTACGCTTGGGCGCTCGTCATGGCGGGCGCCGGAGCAGGCACCTACATGTACGGCAGCATCTCCGACTCCGCCAGCCTCAAGAAGGCCGGCAGCCGCACAGCCCTCGTCGGTCTCATACTGTTCGTGGCGTTCGGCCTCATCTTCGAGCTCTTCATCTTCGGCACCTTCAGCGCCGTGCTCCGCTGGATCATCCCCATCGCTCTGCTCGGCGCCGGCGGCTGGCTCCTCTATCAAGGTAGCCGCAAGCCCACCACAACCAGGCCACTGGCTCCGCAGGCACCGGTCACCCCCACCAGCCACCCACAGCAGGTCGGCCCACCCCCTAGCGGCGCGCCGCTTCCCCCCACTCAGGACCAAGAAGGCGGGAAGCGCTGACGGTGAGCGCAACGCGCCAAACCCTCGCCTACGCCCTCCTCGCACTCGGCGCGCTCTGGCTCCTCATCGAGATAGGCTTCGTGCCACAAAGCCTGACCAACGCCATGCTGGGATGGTGGCCCCTGCTGCTCGTAGGGCTAGGACTAGACATCGTGCTGCCCAGCGCCAGGCGCGGGCCCCTTCCTATCACGGCCTACGCCGCCGCGGCCATACTCGTCATCGCCGTGTTCGGGCTGGCGGGTCGCCAGGCAGCGCCAACGACGTACAGCCACGCGCTGCCCCCCAGCGCCCGCACGCTGACGGCGGAGATAGAGCTCGGGTCGATAGCCACCACCATCGGCGCCGCACGCCAAGGTCTGGCGGTCGAGGCCGAGCTAGACGGTGTTCAGCCCGGCAAGGTCGAGCTATCTGGCGCCGCAGACCTGGAGTTCGAGTTCAGCCGTGGGCGCGGGGGCATGTTCGACTTCAGGCGTACGAAGTGGAGCATCGACCTGACGCCCGCGCTTCCGCTGGCCCTTGAGCTCAGGAGCGGGTCGGGCTCAGTGACCGCCGACCTGACCAGCCACGACCTCAGCGCGCTGCTGCTCGATGCAGGTAGCGGCAGCGTGACCATGGGCCTGCCCGGTGGCGGCCGCTACTACCGGGCGGAGATAGACGGCGGCAGCGGCTCTATGACGCTAGACGTCGATGCCCGCGCCTCCCTGGACCTGGCGTTGCAGACCCACACGGGCGCCACCAGGCTCTCGGTCGGCGAGGGCACCGACCTTCAGCTCACCCTCTCCACCAGGAGCGGCAGTGTAGACATCGACCTGCCTGACGACGCACCCATACGCATAGAGGTGCAGGACGACGGTTCGGGCCGCCTGCGCATACCCGACTACCTCGGCCGCCGCAGCGGCAGCGGCGAGACGGGCGTCTGGCAGAGCAGCACCTTCGAGCGCGGAGGGCGCGTCATCAACATCACGGTTGTGCAGGCCGGCTCAGGCAGCATCACGTTCAGATAAGCGCCCACCATGCGGCTCATAGTGACTCACGAGCAGCCGGACTTCGACGCGCTTGCGAGCCTGGCGCTGGCCAAGCTGCTGTTCCCGGGCTCCGTGGCCACCACCCAGGGCTCTCTGAGCAGGCAGCTGCGCGCCTTCATCCACCTCTACCGCGACGAGCTGGACCTTGAGGCGCACGACCAGATAGACATGAGCAAGGTCACCGAGCTGGTGGTGGTAGACACGGCCGATCCGAACCGCATACGGCCTTTCGACCAGCTGCTCGGCAAGGTGCCGGTGACGCTGTACGACCATCACCCCACACCCGCCAACCCTATCCAGGCCGCGCGCGGCATCGTCGAGCGTCTGGGGGCCACCGCCACCCTGCTGACCCGCGAGCTGCTCGGCACCTCCATCACCATCCCGCCGCCGGTGGCCACGCTGGCACTGCTGGCCATACACGAGGACAGCGGCAACCTCACCTTCGACCTCACCAGCCCGGACGACTACCGGGCAGCCGCTCACCTGCTGGCCAGCGGAGCCAACCTGGGCGTGGTGCGGCGCTTCGCCCACGACGAGCTGGAACCAGACCAGCTGGCGTTCCGGGAGGCCCTGTTCCGCCACGCCACCACGGGCGAGGTAGCAGGCAGGCCGGTGGTCACGGCCGCCTTCGATCACCCCAAGTACGTTCCGGCGGTGAGCGGCCTCGTCAACGACCTGCTGGGCCTGTACGCCGTGGACGCCGCCATCGTGGCCTGCGGTATGGAGGGTTCCACCCTCGTGTTCGCCCGCAGCAACGAGCGCTTCGACTGCGCCGCAGCACTGGCCGAGACCATCGGTGGTGGTGGCCATCCGGGTGCCGCCTTCGGCAAGACGAGCGAACCGCCAGCCCAGGCGCTGCAGCTCGTGCTGGGCGCGCTCGCCAGGCACGCGGCCCCCACCGTCAGGGCGCGCGACCTCATGAGCTCGCCGGTTAAGAGCGCACGCCAGAGCGACACCGTGGCCCAGGCCGTGGAGCGCCTACTTCTGTACGGCCACAACGGCATGCCCGTGCTCGACGACGACGGCCATGTAGTGGGCGTCGTCTCTCGGCGTGACCTCGACCGTGCGCTTAGGCACGGCCTCGGCGCCAGCCGCGTAACGGGTTTCATGAGCAAGGAGGTCGTAAGCGCCCCGCCCGACGCCACCCTCTCACAGCTCGAGGACCTGGTGCTCAGCCATAACATCGGGCGCATCCCCATAGTCGACGACACGGTGGGCGGCGGCAACCTCGTCGGCATCGTCACGCGCACCGACCTCATCGGCGTGCGCCATCATCGGCCCGCCGACGACCGCGCGGCGACGCTGCTGGAGCGGCTGCCTCCTAACGCCAGGCAGGCCCTGGAACATGCCAGGCAGCTGGCGGAGGGCGGCGCTCTCTACCTGGTGGGCGGCACAGTGCGAGACCTGCTGCTGGGCGCAGGCGTGAAAGACCTGGACCTGGTCATCACGGGCGACGCCGCCCGCTTCGGCACCAAGCTGCAGGCGGTGCTGGGGGGCACGCTGTCGGCACACGTCGAGTTCGGCACGGCTACGCTAGTGCTGCCCAGCGGGCTGGAGCTCGACATCGCGGCGGCGCGCGAGGAGACGTACGCGCGGCCAGGCGCGCTGCCGGACGTGGTGCCCAGCAGCATCAGCAAGGACTTGTCGCGCCGCGACTTCACCGTCAACGCCATGGCGCTGCGGCTGAACCCGGCGCCGCCGGCGCTGCTGGACCCGTACTCGGGCGAGTCCGACCTCAAGGCCCGCCAGCTGCGCGTGTTGCATCCCCTGTCGTTCCTTGAGGACCCGACGCGTGTGCTGCGCGGAGCCCGCCTGGCCGGGCGGCTGGGGTTCACCTTCGCCCCCGCCACCGCCGAGCGCGCGCGGGGGGCGCTGGACTCGGGGCAGCTGACGACCGTCAGCCACAGCAGGTCGCGCGCCGAGCTCGAACTCATGCTGGCCGAGCCACGCGTGGTGCCGGCGTTGGCGGCTCTAGACGAGCTGGGCGCGCTGCAGGCCATCTTCGGCTTGCGCGCCGCGGGCGGCCCGTACAACGCCTTCGAGCTGGCCCAGGCTCTCGATGAACTGCGGCGCGAGCACGCCGTGCCGCCGGAGTCGTACCTCCTGGCCCTCCTCCTCGGTGTAGACGCGAACGGTGCCGAGCGCCACGTCGAGGAGTTCAACTGGCCACGAAGGCACCTGCAGACCCGCCTCAGGCTGCTGACCATCCTCGGCCACGAGCCGCGCAGCAACGGTGAGCGGGGCGGGGCCGTCCGAGACGAGGAGCTGGAGGCGCTCGACGCCCCCGCGCGCTGGGCGCTGCGCGCCGCCCAGCCGAGCCTGGCCGGGCGGCTCGACCGCCTGGAGGCGCAGCCGCCCCCGAGAAGGCTGCGCGGAAGCGATGTGGTAGCTTTGGGACTGCCGCCCGGTCCGGCCGTTGGACGTGTGCTCGAGGAAGTAGCGCAGGCCCGTGCCGAAGGACGAGTGAGCACTTTCGAGACCGAACTAGAACTGGCCCGCCAGATCGTGGCGCGACCTGACACCGAAGAGACCCCGGAGTGACCCGATGCTGCTGAGATCGCAGGCCGACTTCACCACTATCGTCATAGCCTTCATCGTCATGATCATGGCGCTGATCTTCCACAACATCGTGCAGGCGTTCGTCGCCAACAAGCTGGGCGACCCCAGCCCGCGCCTCGCCGGCTTCACCGCTTTCGACCCGCAGCGCCAACTCGACATCATCGGCGCTGTCTTCCTGCTCATCTTCGGCTTCGGCTGGCCGCGCACCGTACCGGTCAACTCCCGCAACTATCGCGGGCGCGGACGGCAGGAGGCGTGGGTGTGGCTCTCAGGCATAGGCGCCTACCTAGCCGTGGCCTTCGTCAGCCTTCTCGTAGCGGCCATCTTCCTGCGCATGGGCAGTCAGCCCCTGTTCCTGGCGTTCCTGCTGGCCGCCCAGACGGCGCTGCTGCACGCGGTCATCAACCTGTTCCCGTTACTGCCGCTCGACATGGCGCGGGCCGCGCTGGCGTGGGGCAACCCCGACGTCAAGCGCCTGATCATGCAGATCGCTCAGTTCGGGGTGCTCGGCTTCATCGTGTTCTTCTTCCTGCTCAGCGCCACCGGCATCATCAACCGCATCATGAACCTGTTCGCGGGCGTCTTCTGGCGCATCATCAGCCTGATACCCGGGCTTTAGCGGCAGCCGGCGTCAGTCGAGGGCCGCGGCCGGCACGTCGTACTTCTCGCGCACGTCCACCATCATCTGCACGATCGGCGCGTACGTCTCGAACGTCTGAAGCAGGCGGCCGGCGGGGTCGAACTTGCGTATGAGGTGGCCGGTGCGGCGCGCGGCGTACAGGTGGCCCGTGTCGTCTACGCCCAGGTCCACCAGCGTATCGGTGGCCTCGCCCTGACGCGCCTCTAGCGCGAACGACATGCCCACCTTGCCGTCGGCCGTGACCTTGCGGATCTTGCTGGCCGTGACGTCCGATATGTAGACGCTGCCGGCCTGGTCTACCGCCACACCGTCAAGCTGGCGCAGTTCGGGGCGGTCGGCCGCCACCTTGAAAGCCCAGCGGGTCTGGTAAACCCCGTCGGCGTCGAGCCTCTGCACCTGGCGGTTGCCGTAGTCGAGAACGTACACCTGGCCCTTGCCGTCTATCTGGATGACGCGCGGGTCGTTGAACTCGCCGTGACCCTTGCCCCGGCCGCCGAAGCTGGTGAGGTAGCGACCGTCGTTGGTGAAGCGCGACACCAGGTGGGTCTCGCCGTCCAGCACGTACACGGAGTCGTCGGGCGCCACGGCGATAGACACGGGGTAGAGGAACTCGCCCGGCTGCATGCCGTAGCTGCCGAACGACATCTTGGGCGCGCCGTCGGGCCCGAGCTTATGGATCATGCGGTGGTCCTGCTCACCCACGCGGTACTCGAAGATGGCAGCGAAGAGGTCGCCCCGCGAGTCGACCGCCACAGACAGCGGCGCCGCAGAGAAGTTGCCGCCGCCCACGCCTATGTCGCCGATGGAGGTGTGCAGGTTGCCCTCGGGGTCGAGGATGCGCAGTACGCCCTGCCGGGCGCTGACGGTGAGCAGCAGGCGGGTGGGGAGGTTGGCCTCCTCCTCAGACTCGAAGTCCACATGCTCCAGCGTCTCGATGACCTCGTCCAGCGTGGGCCGCTCGTCCGGATCTTTGGCGATCATGCGCATGACCAGCTGGTCGAGCGACTTCGGCAGCCGCAGGTCTACCTGGCGCGGCGGGGGCGGCGTCTGGAAGATCTGCTGGTGCACGATAGCCTCGTAGCCGCCCTTGAACGCCGTCTGGCCCGTCAGCATCTCGTAGAACACGAGGCCTAGGCTGTAGATGTCGGACCGGTGGTCGATCTTGAGGCCGCGCGCCTGCTCGGGCGACATGTACACGGGGGTGCCCACGCGCGCGCCCGTCATCGTGAGGCGCGACATGACCTTGCCCCCGGCGATGCCGAAGTCCATCAACTTCACGGCGTCGGGTTTGATGCGCCGGCCCGTGTCGGTGGTGTTGATGCCGCCGCGCGTGATCATGACGTTGGCGGGCTTGATGTCTCGGTGGATGATGCCCGCCGAGTGGATGTGCTGCAGGGCGCTGACCACGCGCTGCATGATGTCTACCGACAGCTCGATGTCCAGCTCGTTGGCCTCTATGTAGCTCTCGAGCGAGCGGCCGTCGACGAACTCCATGACCATGTAGTGCTGCACGCCGCTGGCGCCGTGCTCGTAGGTGCGCACGATGTTCATGTGGTTGAGGCGCTGCGCCACCTCCGCCTCGCGGTGGAAGCGGCGGATGAACTTGGCGTCTGCCACGTACTGCTCCATCGGGATCTTCAGGGCCACGACGGCGCCGTCCGACACGCGGCGCGCGCGGAACACGCTGGCCATGCCGCCCGAGCCCACCTTCTCCAGCAGCTCGTAACCCGGCACGTCCGCCACGTCGAAGTTGGACACCTTGGAGCCCTTGGGCCCCTTCACCTCTGTGGCGTTGCGCTTGCCCTTGCGGCGAGCAGGGGCCACGCGGGCGCTGCGGGCCGCCTTCACGGCGCCCGGCATCACCAGGCCCAGCGCCAGCAGGGTGAGCAGCAGTGGCGCCATGCCGCGCTCCAGGTCGCCTATGAGCACCACGCCCACGGCGAGCACCAGAGACAGCGACATGAGCACGCCGAGCACCCACACGGGCGCGCGCAGCAGCACCGCCACGAGCACCGCGCCCAGCGCCAGGAGCACGATCATGCGTCTATCTCCGCTATCACTACAGTGATGTTATCCGGCCCACCGCGCTCGTTGGCTAGGGCAAGCATTACTTCCACGTTGCTCTGGCGGTTATCCGTGCGCTTGATCTCGGCCAGGATCTCCTCGGGCTTCACCAGACCGTGAAGGCCGTCGGTGGAGAGAACGAACACATCGCCCACCTGAACCTCCAGCTCGATCACGTCTGGCGCGACCGTCGGCCGCGTGCCCAGCACGCGCGTGACCAGGTTGCGCCATTCATGGTTCTCCGCCTCTTCCTCGGTAAGGAGGCCGCGAGCGAGCTGCTCCTCCACCCAGGAGTGGTCCTTGGTCAACTGGTAGATCTTCTTGCCACGCACGAGGAAGGCCCGCGAATCGCCCACATGGCCCAGGTACGCGCGGCGCTTGAGTATGGCCACGCAGGTGAGGGCCGAACCCATGCCGCGCTTGCTCTGCTGGCCGAACGCCTCGGCGTACACGCGGCGGTTGGCGAGACGCAGCGACTTGTCGAGCAGCTTGTCTATACCGACGACCGGGTGGCCCGCGCGCATCTCTTCCACGTAACGCGAGAACGACTCGTCGAGCACTTCAGTGGCCAGCTTGCTGGCCACCTCACCCGCTGCGGCCCCGCCCATACCGTCTGCCACGGCAAGGAGGGTCAAGTACCCGCCAGGAACGGGGAACTGCCACACCCTGTGGAAGTCTTCGTTTAGAGGTCGCACGCGCCCCACGTCGGAGCCGTGACCCACGTTCTGACCGAGCCGCACGGGGTCACTCTACCGCGGCACGCCCATCCGGGTTGTGGACTTGGCTATTTCCTCATGAGGACACTGTGATAGCCGTCAGTTACCCTTGGCCCGTGGGCGTTTCAGCGTCTGCAGGTACGGGTAGCGCTCGAGCATCTGCCGCGTGTGCTGCACCAGGTCCACGGCCTCCGAACGCGTCCTCGGCACCTCTCCCAGGCGGAAGTAAGCGGCCCCACCGGCCTGGAACACCACGGTGGGCGTGCCGAACAGGTCGTGAGCCGCGGCGCGGGCGTGCTCCTGCGCCAGCATGGTGCGGTTCTCGGGGTTGGCCAGGTCGTCCTCGAAGCGGGCGCGCTGCAGCCCGACCCCCTCGGCCACGTCGAGGATGGTAGCCAGGTTCAGCTGACGGTAGTCGCGGTGCACGGCCCGCTGCAGTTCGAGCCTGAACGTGTCGTGCGCCTTGCGCCCCTGCCTGCGGGCCGCCAGTGACGCCATGAACGGCAGCAGACCCTTGCAGCCGTTGCCGTCTGTGCTGTCCAGGCGCTCGTTCCAGAGCTGCCAGCTGCCCACGCCTTCGGCTAGCTCGTAGTTGAACTGGTAGAGGGAGAAATGCTGCCAGTTGACGTCGAGGCCGAGCGGCTCGGCGGCCAGCTCGAAGACCTCCGCGGCGCGCCAGGAGAACGGGCACAAGTAGTCGAAGTAGACGGTGACCCTTTCGGGCATGCCGCAATGACAGCACTACCTGGCTGAATCAGGCGTAGCGGGCATGACACCGGCCGTGGTCACGCCTTCAGTGTCAGTTGGTGTCCTCAGCGTCATCCGCGCCTGGCGCACCCTGCCCCGCGGTACGCTTCGGCGGCTCCGGGATGAGGCCGAAACGGCGCTCGTAGCGCTGGATGTTGTCCTCGAGGCTTCGGAGCAACGCCTTGGCGTGGCGCGGGCTGGTGACGAGCCGCGCGGTGATCACCGGCTGCTGGCCAGGCACGGCCAGCACGAAGTCGAAGAGGAACTCGTCGGGCGTGTGAGCCAGCACGGCGCCGTTGGTGGGGCGGCCGCGGGCCGTCTCCTTGTCGATCTCGAACTTGAGCGGGTTCATCGGGTTCATGGGCTTCACCTTAAGAAGGGTACCCCGTCGGTGCGTGAGGTTGCGCAGATGTGCCGTGTTGCGTGAACGCCACGCCCGGCTGCGGCAGGCGCCGAGCCGAGGCTCCTCAGGCCGAGAGCGTCCTCCGTGCCAGCTTGGCGAGCTGGTTGCGAAGCGCCAGGCGGGCGCGCCCGAGGTCGCCCTCGCTGGCGAGCGCCAGCACGAGCACGCGCCTGCTGGCGTGCAGCGGCTTGAGCACTATGGGTCCCTCGCCGAACATGAGCGTCACCTGTTCCAGCGCGTCCTCGTCGCCGAAGCCCTGACCGTCGAGCAGTTCGCCCAGCGCCTGACCGGCGGCCAGCGCGCTGGTGATGATGTCGACCGTGCGCTCCAGCAGGGCCCGGTCCACGCTGCGGCCCGCCAGCACCTCACCGTCGGAGGTGACCACCGCGGCGGCCGTGGCGCCGCGCACGGTCAGCATCTCGTCCAGCAGCGGGTTCAGGTCTATGCCGCCGGACCTCGTCGGCCCGACCCAGAACTCGCCGGTGCCCGTATCGTGGACCGACGTGTCCCGAAGGTTCATGCGAAGACCACCGTCAGCTCACGGCATACGGCTTCGACCTCGCTGCGCATGCTGCCCAGGTCGGCGGAGGCGTTCGCGAGGACGAAGCAGAACAAGTCGTCGCCCACCCGCCGGGCCAGGTAGCCGCCGCTCTCACCTAGCGCGATGAGCTCGTCTACCCTGCTGCCTAGCTGGTGACTGATCTGGCCGGCGAGCAGCAGCAGCGCAGAGGTCATGTCTGCCGTCACATGCTCCAGTTCCGAACCGCCCACCGAGCGCTGGGCGTCGTTGCCCTCGGAGGTCGCCGGGTAACGCTCCACCAAGAGGCCGTCCATGGTGGCCACCACGGCCACGCGGCAGCCCCCCAGGCGGGAGACCAGGCCCGCGAGTATGTCCTCCAGATCCGTCACGGCGGCACTGTAGCACGCTCCCGAACGGCCTTTCCGTAAGCCTGTTCATACATGCACAACTGGTACTCTTAAGCACGATGAGCCAGTTACACATACGAGCCCAACCCGGCGAGGTAGCGCCCATAGTGCTTCTCCCGGGTGACCCTGACCGCGCCACTCTCGTGGCCGAGCACTTCTTCGATTCTCCAAGCCGCTACACCGAGTACCGCCATATGTACGGCTACACGGGCACCTACAAGGGCGTGAAGGTGAGCGTGCAGGCCACCGGCATGGGCTGCCCCAGCCTGGCCATCACGGCCGAGGAGCTGGTGCGCCTCGGCGCCCGCACCCTCATCCGCATCGGCACCAGCGGCGCCGTGGCGCAGCATGTGCGGCCCGGCCACCTCGTCATCGCCAACGCCAGCATCGCCAACGAGGGCACCAGCCGCCAGTACCTCAAGGGCCAGCCCTACAGCGCCGTAGCAGACTTCGAGGTCACCCGCGCCCTCGCCGATGCTGCCGCCGGCTCCTCGTTCCAGACGCACGTGGGCCTCATCCAGACCGACGACGCCTTCTACGCAGTAGGCCCAGACGACGTTCCGGCCATGGCCGAACGCGGCGTGCTGGCTGTGGAGATGGAGGCCTCGGCGCTCTTCCTCATCGGCAAGCTCCGCAAGGTGCGCACCGGCTGCATGCTGGTGGCCAGCAACAACATCGGCGACTCCAGCTTCGTGGAGAAGAGCGTCTTGGACGGCGCGGTGCTCGAGATGATCCGCACGACGCTGGACGCCTGCGTGAAGCTCGCCGAAGGGGGTCAGCGATGAGAGTCGCGGTCATAGGCGCCGGCACCATGGGTTCGGGCATCGCGCAGGCGTGTGCCGTAGCCGGGCATCAGGTAGTGGTCGTCGACACCTTCCCAGGCGCCCTCGAGCGCGCCCAGACGGGCATGAAGGCGAGCCTGGAGCGGCTGGTTAAGCGCGAGAAGATCAGCGCGGAGGACGCGGCCGCAGCGCTGGGCCGCGTGGTCACCAGCTCCGGCTACGAGGCCGCCGCCTCGGCCGAGGTCGTCATAGAAGCCGTGTTCGAGTCGGTGGAGGTCAAGAAGGACGTGTGGCGGCGGCTGGGCGAGGTCGTGGCAGACGGCGCCCTGCTGGCCACCAACACCTCCAGCCTGTCCGTCACCGAGATCGCCGCCTTCTCCGGCCGCGAGCCGCGCATGGTCGGCATGCACTTCTTCAACCCCGTTCCGGTGATGGCGCTGGTCGAGGTGGTGCGCGGCATGCGCACAGATGACGCAGCATTGGCTGAGGCGAAGGAGTTCGTACTGGGCCTCGGCAAGAGCCCGATAGTGTGCGAAGACAAGCCGGGCTTCATCGTCAACCGCCTCCTGGTGCCGTACATCAACGACGCCATGCACGCGCTGTCTGAGGGCGTCGCCTCTGCCGAAGACATCGATACGGCCATGAAGCTGGGCGCCAACATGCCTATCGGCCCCCTGGCTCTCGCCGACCTGGTCGGCCTCGACGTGTGTCTCGCCGCCGGAGAGTCGCTGCTCAAGGAGTTCGGCGACCCCAAGTTCCGCCCCGCCCCCCTGCTGCGTCAGATGATCCGCGCAGGCAAGCTCGGACGCAAGTCCGGCGAGGGCTTCTTCACCTACGACAAGTGACGGTTAGGAGCCGCGCATGACACACGAACACGAGCACGACCATGAGCACGAGCACGAAGAGGTGTCGTTCGAGCACCTGAGCTTCGACTTCGATGACAGCGTGGCCGTCATCACCATCGACCGTCAGTCCGCCCTGAACGCCCTCAACCAGGAGCTGCTGCAGGAGCTGGCGTTCGCCTTCGAGCTGGCCGAGGCCGACGCCGAGACGCGCGCCCTCGTCGTCACCGGGGCCGGCCGCGCGTTCGTGGCGGGTGCCGACATCTCGGAACTGCAGGGCATAAGCGACGTCATGGGCGGCAGGGAAGCCGCGCTCGCGGGCCAGTCCGTCATGAACGCTCTGGCCAACCTCCCCTTCCCCACCGTGGCGGCCATCAACGGCTTCGCGCTCGGTGGCGGGCTCGAACTGGCCCTCGCAGCCGACATGCGCGTGGCTGCCGTGGGTGCACGGCTCGGCTTACCAGAGGTGGGTCTCGGGCTCATCCCGGGTTACGGGGGCACTCAGCGCCTGCCCCGCCTCGTCGGCAAGGGCCGCGCCTTCGAACTCATCTTCACCGGCCGCCACGTGACGGCCGACGAGGCCCTGCAGATGGGCCTCGTGAACCGCGTGGCCGAGAACGCCCTGGAAGCGGCGCTGGAGCTGGCGCACCTGGCCGCCAAGAACGCCCCGGTGGCGCTGGGTCTGGCCAAGGAGGCCATCGTACGCGGCATCGACCTGCCGCTGCCGGAGGCGCTGGAGATAGAGGCCGACCTGTTCGGTATGGTGACCACCACGCAAGACATGAAGGAGGGCACCAGCGCCTTCCTCGCCAAGCGCGCGCCCGACTTCAAAGGGCACTGAGCCCCTGACCTGACGTGCCCTTTCGCATAAAGGTCTCACTCTATGTGCTGCTGTTCCTGGCGGTGCTGTTCCTCGTCGTGCCCCTGCTGGTACCGATACCGCCCGCCCCGAACACGCGGCCCCTCGCCCAGCTGGCCGGAGACGCCGAGTACATGAACGTGGCCGGCATAGACCTGCACGTCACGACGTACCCGGCCGCCTCAGCGGACGCCGCAGACACATGGTTCGTGCTCTTGCACGACTACGCCTTCGGCTCTTACACCTTCGAGCAGTTCGCGCCGCAGCTGGCGCGGCTGGGCAACGTCGTGGCGTTCGACCGGCCCGGCTTCGGGCTCAGCCAGCGGCCGCTCCCCGTGAACGGCCAGTACGACATCGGCTTCGACCCCTACACGGCCGACGCCCAGGCGGTCCTCACCCTGGCGCTCCTCGACCAGCTAGGCGCCAACGAGGCGGTCCTGGTCGGCAACGGCATGGGCGGGCGCGTGGCACTGGACGTGGCCCTGGCGCAGCCCGACCGGGTGGCCGGACTGGTGCTCATAGACACCCCCGTGTACCTGCAGGACGGACGCAGCGCGCCCTCCTGGTTCCTCAACAGCCCGCACATGAAGCGGCTCGGCCCCGTGTTCTTGCGGCAGCTCAGCGAGGGGCCGGGAGAGCAGCTGCTGCTCAACGCCTTCGCCGACCAGAGCCTGGTGACTGACGAGATACGTGCCAAGCACGCCGTTACCACCAGCGTAGACGACTGGGACCAGGCGTTATGGCAGATCAGCCGGGTGGGCCAACCTAACGACATCACCCGCCTCGTGGCGACCATTACGGCGCCGACGCTGGTGCTAACTGGCGAGGGTCTGCCCGCCACCACGGCAGCTGACGCCGCGCGCTTGGCTCAGGAGCTGCCCTCTGTAGAACTGCTCGGCCTGCCCGCCTGTGGCCGCGTGCCGCAGCTGGAGTGCCCCGACGCGCTACTGGACGCGCTTACCCGATGGTGGGAAAGTACGCCCAGGCGGTAGACTCTCCCTCATGACACCTGACTATCAGCTGCTCAAGAAGCTCACCGAGGCGGCCGGTGTACCCAGCCGCGAAGAGAAGATCCGCGCCATCATCCAGGCCGAACTCAAGGGCAAGGTCGATGAGATGAGCGTTGACGCCATGGGCAACCTCGTGACCGTGAAGCGCAGCGGCAAGAAGGGCGCGCCGCGCGTGCTGGTGGCCGCCCACATGGACGAGATCGGCTTCCTCGTGCGCCACATCGACGACCGCGGTTTCGTGCGCGTGCACTCCGTAGGAGGCTTCGACACCCGCAACCTGTTCGCGCGCCAGGTGACGGTTCATGCCTCGCTCTCCGGCGAGGAGCTTGTCGGCGTCATGAACCCGGCCGGCAAGCCCATACACATCAGCACACCCGAAGAGCGCAACAAGATCCCCACGCTCGACCAGTTCTACATCGACCTCGGCATGACGGGCGAAGAGGTGAAAGCCAAGGTGCGCATAGGCGACATGGTCACGCTGCGCCAGCAGACCTACGACCTGGGCGCCATCATCACGGGCAAGGCACTGGACGACCGCACCGGCTGCTGGATACTGCTAGAGACCATCAAGCGCCTGCAGAAGAAAGCTCACAAAGCCGACCTGGTGGCGGTGTTCACCGTGCAGGAAGAAGTGGGGCTGCGCGGCGCGGTAACGAGCGCGTTCGACGGCGAGGCCGACGTAGGCATAGCGCTCGACACCACTCTGGCGGTAGACACCCCCGAGATCGGTGAGCACCTGCGCGTGACCCAGCTAGGCAAGGGCGTGGGCCTCAAGGTCATGGACTCCAGCATGATCACCACGCGCTGGCTGCTCGACCACTTCATAGAGATGGCCGAACGCACCAAGGTGGACTACCAGCTGGAGGTGCTCCCGCTGGGCGGCACCGACGCAGGCGCCATACAGCGCAGCCGCGGCGGCGTGCCCTCCATCACGCTCTCCACTCCGTCACGCTACGTGCACACCGTCACAGAGATGGTGGCCAAGTCCGACATGG
>JBIQNJ010000057.1:0-17143 GCA_044462445.1 Truepera radiovictrix
GAACTGACTGGCCAGCAGCAGCGCCTGACGGTGGAGGTCCGCCTGGAAGCGCGGCGCGTCCGACAGGGCGGCTATGACCTCGTCTATGCGCTGGCGGGCGTGCCGCAGGTCGGGGCTGTCGATGCCCTCCCGCAGCACGGGGAAGGGCAGCCTAAGCGGCTGCGCCAGGCCGCGGCAGGCGTAGGACGTTGCCAGGTGCAAGGTGCCCCTGAGCACCCGGAACGTGGCGCTGGTGCCCGCCGCGGCCGCGAACGCCCGGAACGTGGCCAGAGCGTGGGTGACGAGGAAGGTGGCCTCCTCGAACTCGCCCAACGCCAGCGCCGTGTAGGCAGACTCGTCGTCTATCTTGGCGCGTAGGAAGTCGCGGTCGTCCTCGGCCAGCTCGGCCTGCTCCAGCAGGGTGCGGGCGGCGCTGAAGTCTGCTCGGGAGGCGGCCAGGTCGCCTCGCAGGCGCTGCAGACTGCCCCTGCGGGCCAGGTAGCGCGCCTGTTCCTGGGCCAGGGCCTCCGAACGGTCCGCCAGCTCGACGGCGTTGTCTAGTGCCGCGAGGGCCGTGTCGAGCCGGCCCAGGCGCAGGTTGGTATCGCCCCGCTGGAACTCGACGCGTGCCTGCACGAGGTCGTCGGAGGCGAGCGCCGTGTCGAACGCCTTCAGCGCATGCTCCAGCTCACCTCGGTCCTTGAAGATCAGGCCTTCCCAGACGGTGGCCTTGGTGAGCGCCAGCTGCGCCTGCACGCTTTGGGCGGTGCCTTCGAGGCGCTTGAGCTCGGGCCGCACGGTGTTGGTTACGAGCTCTGCAGCCGTGGCGAGCTCGCTGCGCCAACGCATGATGCTGGCCCGGGTCAGGGCGGCCTCGGCGCGTATCAGCGGGTCCGTTATCGCTGGGCTCGTGTCGAGTAGCACCTCCGCGCGCTCGTAGCGGCCGGCCAGCACTTCGCCCTCCGCACGGCGTACGAGCGTCCAGGCGCGCAGCCACGGGTCTGACGAAGCGGCGCCCGTCTCGAAAGCGCGGAGGGCGTCCGGGTGTTCGTAAGCACCGAGCTTCACGTAGTGGCCGGCCACCTCGCGCGCCAGCAGGTCGAGCTCGGGCTGCCCCTGAAGCTCGGCCAGCGCGGCCTGCCAGATGTTGCGAACCTGCGCGTGCGGCACGGCGTTCTTGGCCAGCCAGTCGGTGAGCTCGCGCCAGTCCCTGGCTTCGAACAGGTGATGAAGGAAGCGGGCCGCTACCTCGCCCTTCGGATCTTGCTGTGCGGCCGTGCGGTAGGCGCCCGCAGCCGCACGCTGCACCTGGCGGTAGTAGGTAGGGTCGCTTACGACTAGCCGCGCCTGCAGCTCGCGCGTGAGTTGGCGCGAGAAGCTCCTGTACTGATCTGTCTGTCCTGGTACTGCGTCCAGGAACGACAGCTCGAAGGGGCCTAGTTCGCGCCTGACCCCCTGGACCTCTCGCAGAACGCTGGCCGAGAAGATGGGGAAGGCCGGTGGCGACAACACGGCGAGCGCGGCCAGGAAGGCGCGCAGGTCGGGGTCACCCGTCTGCTCGACCAGCCGGCCGAGCTGCTCGATGTACTCCTCGCCCGCCCCGGCGCCGGCGCCATGCGGGGCGCGCGCCTGCGCCAGCAGGGTGAGCGTGCGCAGCTCCTCGAAGGAGCGGCCTGCGCGCTGAACTATGTCCTCCTGGTGCGTTGGCGCCAGATGGGGCACGCGCGCCTTCACGAAGCGCCGGGCATCGGCCGCCGTGGGCGGGGTGAGACGGATGGGATCGGTGAAGGGCCCGAGGCGCTGCATGGCGCGTGCCGGCAGGTCCGTCATCGTGACGAACAGCGCCGTCTGCGGCTGGCGGGCCAGCGGTTCTATGAGCGTTACCCACAGCCACTCCGGGCCGTTCACGCGCGGCACCTCCGGGGTGTTCAGGCGCAGGGGAGCCAGACCCAGGGTGTCCTGCCCGCTTAGACCCTGTGACATGTGCAGCAGCAGCACCAGCGGCTCGGTGCGCGAGCGCACGGCTTCGAGGAGCACGCGCGCCACTTCGGCCTGGGCGTCGGCCTGCACGGCGTAGGCGCTGGCCGTGGCTATGCGGACGAGGCGAGACTCGGTGATCTCTGGCGGCACCCCTAGCTGTACACCTAGGCGGGCGAGGGAGGTAGCCAGGTCGACGGAGCCGAACTCCAGGCGCACGCAGTTGTCGGTATTGAGCCCCGCCAGTTCCAGGCCGTGCTGCACGTAGTCGGTAAGCAGGGTCTTGCCCGAACCCGGTCGGCCCGTGACGAGCACCTTGGGCATCTCCCCCGCGCGTATGCCGCCCAGCAGCGCCTTATAGGCCTTGCGCTTGTCGCGGCCCAAGAGCTGCAGCACCTCCTGCTCCGCACTGGCGTTGGGGGAGAGCAGCGCCTCGAGCTCCGGCATGTTGAGGGGCGGGTTGCCCGCGCCGCGCCAAAGCTCGTCTAGGATAAGGAAGAGCGCCCGCTTGTCAGGCAGGCGCCCTTTGTCTCGGTAGATGATGTTGCGCACAACGTTGGGGTTGGCCCCGTGCAACTCCATGGCGTGGCGCAGCCAGTTGATGCTGCCGACCACACCGTGTTCATCGCGGCGATGGCCGACCGCCTGGCGCACCTCCTCGAAGATCGGCCGCCAGGGGCTGCCTGCTGCTGTACGGGTGGTCGACATACGCCTAGTTTACCGACTCGGGGTTAACAAGTACACAGCTTTACGCGGTGCTATGCTCGTGCCATGAGCCTGCTAGCCAAGGCCGCTTCTGGACAACGACTTTCAGCCGAGGAGGCCGTGGCGCTCTACGACCTTCCCCTGTTCGACGTGGCCGCCGCCGCCGACAGCGTACGGCGCCAGCGCACAGATCCAGAGGTCGTCACCTACCTGATAGACCGCAACATCAACTACTCGAACGTGTGCTCCGTGGCATGCTCTTTCTGCGGCTTCTACCGCACGCGGCGCCAGCCCGAGGCCTACACGCTCACGTACGAGCAGATCAGCCAGAAGATCGTAGAGCTCGAGGCGGTGGGCGGCAGCCGCATCCTCATGCAGGGCGGTGTGAACCTCTACCTGCCTTTCATCTGGTACCTAGACCTGATGAAGCATCTCAAGGAGAAGCACCCCACCATCAGGGTAGAGGCGTTCAGTCCCGAGGAGATAAAGGGCATGGCCAAGCTCACGGGCATGACCAGCCTGGAGGTGCTCAAGGAGCTGCAGGCCGCCGGGCTCGACGGTCTGCCGGGCGGCGGCGGCGAGATGCTCGTAGACGACGTGCGCCACGCGCCGCACATCTCACCCGGCCGCATCTCGGCCGACGACTGGATACGCATAATGGGCGAGGCCCAGTCGCTGGGCCTGTACACCACCGCCACCATGGTCATCGGCTTCGGCGAGACCCCGGCGCAGCGCGTGCAGAGCATGCTGCGCGTGCGCGACCAGCAAGACAGGGCCCTGGCCACGCACGGCAACGGCTTCTCCGCGTTCATCTCCTGGACGCTGCAGACGGAGGGTGTGCGCATCGAGCAGAAGGTGCCGGGCGCCGGCCCGCACGAGTACCTGCAGAACGTGGGCGCCAGCCGCATAATCCTCGACAACGTGCCCAACTTCCAGGCGTCGTGGCCCACCATGGGCTACAAGGTGGCGCAGACGGCGCTCAGTTTCGGCTGCAACGACTTCGGCAGCACCATGCTCGAGGAGAACGTGGTGTCGCAGGCGGGGGCCAAGCACCAGAACACGCCCGAGATCGAGATAGTGCGGCAGATAGTGGACGCGGGCTACCAGCCTGCCCAGCGCGGCTCGCTCTACGAGATCATCAAACCGCCGGCGCAGGTGCTGGCCGAGTACGAGACCGCGTTGCACCGGCCGGCCCAAGACCTTGCGGCGGGCCATCAGGCACCAGGCACACAGCCTGTTCTAGGCGCCGCGGCTCGTTAACCAGTCGGCCTAGCGCGTGCCCACGGTTCCGGTTACCAGCGCCATAGCGGGCGCGGCGGGCAAGGGCTCGGAGGCCACCTTCGAGCGGCTGCTGCTCTGTGCCGAGGTCGTCTACAACGGCCTGGGCATGCCGCGCGCCCACGGGGGTGTGTTGCTGCAGCAGGCGGGCGTCATAGGCGCCGGCTCACTGACGGTGGCCGATATCCGGGACTGTGAGGGTACGGCCAGAGCGTTCCCCGAGGCGCGGCGGGTGGAGGGCGGCTTCGCCGTCTCGCCGCCGGTAGTGAACGCCCACACGCACCTGGACCTGTCTCGCATGAGCTTCGCCGAGTCCGGCTACTCCGACTTCATCCGGCGGGTCATAGCGCATGGCCGGTCGGGAGAGCGGGGGGTGAGGGCCGCCGCCGCCGGCCTGGCGGAGCTGCGCCGGCTGGGTACCACGGTCATCGGCGACATCGTCACCGACCCGGAGGTGATGCGGCTGCTGCTCTCCCAGCAGGATGTAATGGGCGTGGCGTACTGGGAGGTGGTGGCGCCTGCCAGCGAACGTGCCGCCGAGGTCTTCGATGCCACGGTGAGCCAACTGGCCGGGTTCCGGGCGCTCGAGCGGCCGGGGGGCGTGCGTGTGGGCCTGAGTCCCCACACGCCGCACACGGTCAGCCCGGAGCTTATGGCCCGGCTGACGCGCTGGGCCATGCAGGAGGGGGTGCCGGTGGCCATCCACGTGGCCGAGTCCCCGGAGGAGACGGAACTGAGCCTGCGGGGCACCGGCCCTATCGCGCAGGGTCTGAGCGCAGCCGGCTTCCCCGTGCGCGCGCACGGGGTCTCTCCCGTGAGGTACCTGAACGACATCGGCGCGCTCGACGGCGGCCCCACCCTCGTTCACATGGTGCAGGTAGACGAGGAGGACGTGCGGCTGGCGTCACGCCATGGCTGCGTCGTCGTACACTGCCCGCGCTCGAACCTGGCGCTGGGCTGCGGCGTTTTCCCGTGGCAGCTCTTCAACAAGCACTCCGTCGAGGTAGCCGTGGGCACAGACTCGCGCGGTTCCAGCCCCGACCTCGACGTCACGGCCGAGGTGGCCGTCGCCCGCGCCATGCACGGCGCCGCGGCCAACCCCCGCGACCTGGTCAGGGCGGCCGTCAAGGGCGGTTACAAGGCGCTAGGGCTCACGCCACCCCAGGTGCTGCGCGGTGCTCAGGCTGAGCAGTTGGTGGTGTGGCGCTGAGCGCTGAGCGTGCGCCAGGTAGCAACCCGTGGCGCGGCTTAGGGGTAACTTAGGGGTCAGTTGCCGGCGCCCGAAGGCGCGCGCACGACCAGCCGCTCAACAGGTCGCACGTAGCGCTTTAGTCCGCAGCGCGGTCACCCAAGGAGAGTCCGATGGCCAACCTCATAGAGTTCACCGACGAGAACTTCAGCGAGCAGACCCGCGAGGGCCTCGTGCTGGTAGATTTCTGGGCGCCCTGGTGCGGCCCGTGCCGCGTGGTCGGTCCGATCATCGAGGAGCTGGCCAACGAGTACGCCGGCAAGGTCAAGGTGGGTAAGCTCAACGTCGACGACAACATGGTCAGCGCCCAGCAGTTCCGCGTCATGAGCATACCGACCGTCATACTGCTCAAGGACTCCCAGCCGGTGGAGATCATCATCGGCGCCCAGAGCAAGAACGCCTACCAGCAGCGGCTCTCCAAGTACCTGCCCGTCGTCTCTTAAAGCGCATACGCCATGACGAGCGCGCCCGGCCTGAACGCAGGCCGGGCGCGCTTTATATCAGTGGCGTGCCGTTGTCAGCTAGCTGCTACCCGGCTGACGCCGCGTGGGGTGATGCGCCACGCGCCTTGCGGGAAGCGTGAGGACGACAGGAGCAACGTGTACGTGCTGCCCTTCTCCGCGTCGTACTGGACGAGGGTCAGGGTGGCGCCCTCGGGGATCTTGGCGTCGACAAGGGGAGTGGTGGTGTAGGCGCCCAGCTCCAGGCGGCCGAGCTCCATGCGGTGGTAGATGACCTCGGCGGCGCGCTGCAGTTCGGCTACCACCGGGTCGTCGGGGTTGGCGCCTCCGAACGCCCCGGGTGCGCAGGCCGACACTAACAGCGCCAGCATGATGGCCCCGACTACACCTCTCGCGTACCTCATGTAGAGAGCGGTTCTGTTCGGTCGCACGGCAAGAGTCTGCATGTGTCAATGGTACCGCGTCAGCCCTTGCCGTCGCCCTCCTCAAGCACCGGGCGCCTGGAGGCACCTCATCGGCAAGGGCGTTCATGGGTCGCCCTCCTCAAGCACCGGGGCCAGCCCCATGCGCACCAGGTAGCGCTGCGAGCCGTGGCGCCGGTTGTAGCGCTGGACGAGGGCGAACATCTCGCGCTGCAGCTCCTTGGCGTCGGCGAAGTCGAGGGTAAGCTGGTCGCGCCACAAAGACAGCACGGCCGGCCCGTCTGTGTCGAGCGTGGTGGCGTTGACGTCGGGCGTCACCGCTGTCTGCACTTGCAGCCGGCCGCGGGCGTCGCGGTAGAAGCGTGTGCCCCAGGTGCCCAGCCGCTCACTCCTGGCGCGCACCACGTTGCGCCTCAGCATCGCCTCCCAGTAGGCGTCGCGCTCCGCCAGGGCCGCTTCCAGCGACTCGGAGTGGGTGGCCTCGAACGGTACGAAGAACACGTCGGCCACGGTGCGGTACAGTTTGATGGAGCGCCCCGCCCGGCGCCTCTCGTCCACTACCTCCAGCAGACCGAGCTGCACGAAGCGCTGTACGCGCTTCAAGGTGGTGTTCGGCTTCTCCCCGCTCTCGCGTGCTGCCTCGGCCACGCTGAGCGTGCGCCCGAGGAACGGGGCGAGGTGCCTGAGGGTGGTGGGGTCGGTGAGCGCCTCTGCCGCGGCTAGCTCCGTGACCATCAGCGTAGGCCCCGAACCGACCCTGCCCTCATCAGCGTCTAGTAGGGTACCTGGAGGGGGCGTGGTGATGGTGGTGGGCGAATCTACGGCCACGGTCTGAACTCTACGTGATTCGGGTCGAGACATATCACCTAGGGTAGTCGCAGACTGGAGTCACGACACGGTCACCCGGCACATAGCGTTAGGCGCCGGGGCGGAAGACGGCCTCACGAGACCACAGAGGAGCACAGCATGACAGAGCGCACTAATCCCAACACGTTCGGCGCCCTCAGCACTTTCGACACAGGTTCCGGGCAGGCGCACTACTACAGCCTGAAAGCGCTACAAGATGCCGGGTTGGGCAACATCGACCGTATGCCCTACTCGATCAAGGTGCTGCTCGAGTCGCTTTTGCGCAACGAGGACGGCTTCCTGGTCACGGCCGACGACATCCGGCGCCTGGCCGCTTACGACGCCAAGCAGCGCTATCAGGACGAGATCCCCTTCAAGCCGGCCCGCGTCATCCTGCAGGACTTCACCGGTGTTCCTGCCGTCGTAGACCTGGCGGCGCTGCGCAGCGCCATGAAGCGCCTGGGCGGCGACCCCGACAAGATCAACCCGCACGTGCCGGTCGACCTCGTGATCGACCACTCGGTGCAGGTGGACGAGTACGACAACCCGCTGGCGCTCATCAGGAACTCCGCCATCGAGTTCGAGCGCAACCGGGAACGCTACGAGTTCCTGCGCTGGGGCCAGTCCGCCTTCCACAACTTCAACGTCGTGCCGCCTGCCTCGGGCATCGTGCACCAGGTCAACCTCGAGTACCTGGCGCGCGGCGTGCTGTGGCAGCAGCAGAACGGCAAGGACGTGGTGTACCCCGACTCGCTCGTGGGCACGGACAGCCACACCACCATGATCAACGGCCTAGGTGTGGTCGGCTGGGGCGTGGGTGGCATAGAGGCCGAAGCCGTGATGCTCGGCCAGCCCTACTACATGGTCATCCCCGAGGTGGTGGGCTTCCGCATGACCGGCCGCCTGCCCGAGGGTGCCACCGCCACCGACCTGGTACTTACCGTCACCGAGCTGCTGCGCAGCAAGGGCGTGGTCGGCCGCTTCGTGGAGTTCTTCGGCCCCGGCGTCTCCAGCATGACCGTGCCCGACCGCGCCACCTTAGGCAACATGGCGCCCGAGTACGGCGCCACTGTGGGCTTCTTCCCCGTGGACGCCGAGACGCTGCGCTACATGCGGCAGACGGGTCGCCTGCCCGACGAGGTGGAGGCCCTGGAACGCTACAGCCGCGCCAACGGCCTGTGGCGCGACGACACCACGCCCGACCCCGAGTTCTTCGAGACGCTCGAACTGGACCTCTCCACCGTAGTGCCGAGCATGGCCGGCCCGAAGCGCCCCCAGGACCGCATCGAGCTCACGGACATGCAGCGCCAGTTCCAGCACGACCTGCGCGCGCCGATCGACAAGCGCGGCTTCGCGCTGGGCGACGAGGCGCTTAAGCGCACCGGACACCTGAGCTTCAAGGGCGTCGAGAAGGACCTAACCCACGGCGACGTGGTCATAGCCGCCATCACCTCCTGCACCAACACGAGCAACCCGTCGGTCATGCTGGCCGCCGGTCTGGTGGCCAAGAAAGCCGCCGAGCGCGGCCTCAAGGCCAAGCCGTGGGTGAAGACCAGCCTGGCGCCGGGCTCCAAGGTGGTCACCGAGTACCTCAAAGACACGGACCTGCTGCAGTACTTCGAGCAGGTGGGCTTCTACGTGGTGGGCTACGGCTGCACCACCTGCATCGGCAACTCCGGCCCGCTGCCGCCCGTCGTCACCAAGGCCATCAACGAGGGCGACCTCGTGGCTGCCTCGGTGCTCTCCGGTAACCGCAACTTCGAGGGGCGCATCAACCCCGACGTCAAGGCCAACTACCTCGCCAGCCCGCCGCTGGTGGTGGCGTACAGCCTGGCCGGCACGGTCGACATCGACATAGTGAACGACCCGCTGGGCGAGGACCAGAACGGCGACCCCGTGTACCTGCGCGACATCTGGCCCACCTATGAGGACGTCACCAGCCTGCTCGAGCAGGCCATGAAGCCCGAGACCTTCCAGCGCATGTACGACGGCATCGAGAAGAGCAACGAGCAGTGGAACGCCATCCCCGTCAAGGGCGGCCAGCTGTTCGATTGGGACGAGGAAAGCACCTACATCCAGGAGCCCCCCTTCTTCATCGACATGCCCGACAGCCCATCACCCATCAGGCCCATCGAGGGGGCGCGTGTGCTGGTCAAAGTGGGCGACTCCGTGACCACCGACCACATCTCGCCCGCAGGCTCCATCGCCGCCTCCTCGCCCGCCGGCCTCTTCCTGCAGGAGCGCGGCGTGGAGAAGAAGGACTTCAACTCCTACGGCTCGCGCCGCGGCAACGACCGCGTCATGACCCGCGGTACTTTCGCCAACATCAGGCTCAAGAACCAGCTGGCGCCGGGCACCGAGGGCGGCTTCACCACCGACTTCACTACCGGCCAGGTGTCGAGCATCTACGAGGCCAGCCGCAACTACATCGCCGCCAACGTGCCTACCATCGTGTTCGCCGGCAACGACTACGGCATGGGTTCCAGCCGTGACTGGGCTGCCAAGGGCACCTACCTGCTCGGCGTCAAGGCCGTCATCGCCGAGAGCTTCGAGCGCATCCACCGCTCGAACCTCGTGGGCATGGGCGTGCTGCCGCTGCAGTTCCTCGAGGGCCAGAACCCCACCGTCCTCGGCCTCGATGGCTCTGAGACCTACGCCATCCATGTGAACGACGACGTGCAGCCGCGTCAGACGCTGAGCGTGACCGCTGTCAAGCAGGACGGCAGTAAGGTCGAGTTCCAGGTGGTCAGCCGCCTGGACACGGCCGTGGAGGTGGTGTACTACCGCAACGGCGGCATCCTGCACACGGTGCTCAGGAACATGCACCAGAGCGCGAAAGCCACTGCCTAAGGACTAACGGGTTTTGCACGCCGACAACAGCCCGCGCATGGCTATACTTCTGCCATGCGCGGGCTTCTCACTTTCATAGTCATACTCGCTATCGTCTTCTTCGCCGTGGGTGAGACCCGCGGCTGGTACCTCGGCGTTCCGAGCCAGACCCCCATCTTCGTCTACAAGAAGGACCACGTTGCCCAGACCCAGCGCCGCACCGTCAGCCGTTCGGACATGCCCGTGTCGTTCTCGGGTGAGGTGCAGCGCGGCAGCGTTCGTCTTGAGGTTCGTTACCAGCGCCCCAGCAGCTTCCAGACCGGCGCGGCCGGCTCTGCAGAGCAGGTGGTGTTCGAGCAGACGTGGAACAAAGGTCAGCGCATAGCGTTCGATCGGCTGCTCGAGAACGGCGGCGGCATCTACACGGTCTACGTGACGTACACGGACGCCACAGGGCTGTTCAGGCTCGGCATGCCTAACGGGGTAGACCTTTAAGACCGTAAGGCCGAACGAGCGTCAAGAGCGGTCCCGGGCGAGAGCCTTCGGGGCCGCTTCTTCATAGCGTTAGAGCGGGGTCCGGCTAATGACGACCGGCTGGCATCAACCCTTGCCCCGCATGGCCGCCAGCATGTCCCACTGCTCCTCGGTCACCTGGTCCAACAGGTTGAACTCGCCCGCGTTATAGGCCGACTCGCCGCCGTCGATGTAGATGAGGTCGCCGGTGATGTACGCCGCGTAGTCGGAGAGCAGGTAAGAGGCCAGGTTGGCCAGCTCCTCATGTTGGCCCACGCGTCCTAGGGGTATGCGGTTCTCGAACAGTTTCTGGATGTGCTCGGTGGGCATGAGCCGGCTCCAGGCCCCCTCGGTGGGGAAGGGTCCGGGCGCGATGGCGTTGAGGCGGATGCCGTGACGACCCCACTCACCGGCCAGCGACCTGGTGAGGCTGACGACCCCAGCCTTGGCCACGGCGGACGGCACTACGTAGCCGGAGCCCTTCTCGGCGTACGTGGCGGCGATGGAGAGCACTGTGCCTGGGCGACCGGCCTTGATCCAGCGCTTGCCCAGCTCGAGTGTGGTGTAGACAGTGCCGTGCAGCACGATGTTCAGAACGGCGTCGAACGCCCTGTGAGACAGACGCTCCGTGGGGGAGATGAAGTTGCCGGCCGCGTTGTTCAGCAGTGCGTCCACATGCCCGAACTCCGCCTCGGCGGCGTCCAAAGCGGCAGTCACAGAGTCCGGCTCGCGCACGTCCAGTTGCAGCGGCAGCACCGTGCCGCCCGTTTCCCGCCGCAGGTTCCGGGCCTCCTCCTCCAGTAGCTCCAGCCGCCGGCTGGCGATCACCGCCTTGGCCCCCAGCTCCAGGAAGCGGCGCGTCATGCTGAGGCCTAGGCCGCTGCCGCCGCCCGTGACGAAGATCACCTTGTCTTGAAGCAGGTCACTTGTGAACATGGCTCATGGTTGCACGCCGGGGCCACCTGTGGAGTTTGTCTTCTGCACGGCCGGCCGACTTGGGGCATACTGTTCAGGCGATGCCGCTACCCCTACGCGTCCTCCTCCGCGGCCTGATCCTGCTCCTGGTGTTCATGCTCGCTACTCCGGCGTTGGCGTTGGAACCCGTCAACCGCACGGTGCGCGTGCTGCTCGACCTTACTGAAGCGCTCACCGTGGGCGCCACAGGCCCCCACTCCGGGTCGGTAGACGGGGCGCCGCGGTTCAGGACCGCCGCAGACCTCGACTGGCCGGTCACGGCTCGCACTGGTCACCTGTACGTCGACGGCAACCGCATCGGTACACGCCTGCTGCTCGACCCGGACGGCAGCTTCATGAGGGTCAACGGCAACCGCTATCGCGGGTCAATCCAGCTGACCGCGCAGGGCGATCAGGTCCAGGTGATCAACCTGGTAGACATGGAGTCGTACCTGCGGGGCGTCGTTCCCTCAGAGATGTCTGCCTCGTGGCCCATGGAGGCCTTGAAGGCGCAGGCAGTGGCGGCGCGCAGCTACACGCTCACCTCGCTCAACCCGCAGGCCGAGTACGACCTGTGCGCCACCGTGGAGTGCCAGGTGTACCGCGGGGTCGAAGTAGAGCATGTGCGCACCGATAACGCCGTGTTCGCCACCGCCGGTGTGGTCGTCACGTACGGCGGTGCCACGGCCCGCACTTACTACCATGCAGACTCGGGTGGCATGATCGCCTCGAGCCAGGAGGTCTGGGGTGCAGCGCTGCCCTACCTGGTGGCGCGGGCCGACGCCGTCACCAGCACGCCGCACCGCTCCTGGGTCGTCACCCTCGACTCTGCCAGCCTGACAGCCAGCATGAACGGCCTGGGCCTCGGCGTAGGCAGCGTCTCCGCGCTACGCGTGGTGAGGCTAAGCGAGTCGGGCCGCGTCGTCGAGCTTCAGGTGACCGGAAACGCGGGCTCGCAGGTGTTGAGCGGCACCCAGCTGACGTCTTTGACTAGGAGCTGGGGTCTGAAGTCCACCCGCTTCACCGTCCAGAGCGGCTTGACGGTCAGGGGAGACGGCTGGGGCCACGGCGTAGGCATGAGCCAGTACGGCGCGCGCGCCCTGGCACAGTCTGGTTACGACTACGGCCGCATACTCAGTTACTACTACCCCAGCACCTCCCTCACGCAGTTCGTCGCAGACGGCCGTTAGGGCTATGCTTGTCCTGTGAGGCGAACAGGCACCGCCACGGCGTGCCGCCGTTGCAAGGTACGGCTGGCTTCATCAGGCAGGGGCACGAGGTGAACTACGCCGCTCTGCTGGGCGTCGTAGCGGCTGGGGCGTTCACGCTGCCGCTGCTTGCCAGGCTTGCGGAGCTGCTGGGTCTGCACCGCAACCTGGGGGTGGGTGTGAGCCTGATGATCGCCGCAGCCACGGCGGCAGCCTGGTACGTGAAGTCTGTACGCGGCAGGTCGGCCGCGCTCAGAAGGGCTGCCCGGGCGCGGAGTAGAATGACCGAAACGGGGGGCGACGTGCAGGCCGTTGCCGCGGAAGCCGGCACCGAGACAACCTTGCGGACCGCGGCGTTGCCGGTGGAGGAGCACGATGCGGGCGTTCAAAGGCATCGTTAAAGATGGCAAGATCGAACTGGCCGAAGGCGTTCAACTGCCCGACGGGGCCGTAGTCACGGTCACCGTAGGTGAGGCCGAGCTCATACGGGCCAGCCTGGCCGCCGCTCTCAGGCGCGGCAACCGCCGACAGGTCTCGCCGGTACCCGCATACAGAGTGCGCGTGGGCCGCTCAGCTTGAGCGAGCAGCAGCCCGCCAAGCGGTTGACGCTCGTGCCTACTCCGGTGGGCAACCTGGCCGACATGACGTACAGGGCCGTGGAGGTGCTGACCAACGCGGATGTGGTGGCCGCAGAGGACACGCGCCACAGCCGCACCCTGCTCGACCGCTACGGTGTCACGACCCGCCTGGAACGGCTGGACGCGCACACCATCGCCCACCGTGCCCGGTCGCTGCTGGAGCGCTACGACCGCGTGGCCTACGTCTCCGATGCCGGCACGCCCGGCATAAGTGACCCGGGCGCTGAGCTCGTTCAGATCGCACTAGAGCTGGGCTTCGCGGTCGAGGTGCTGCCGGGGGCCACGGCGTTCGTGCCCGCGCTCGTAGAGTCCGGCCTGCCGACCGCGCGCTTCACCTTCGAGGGCTTCCTCCCACGCAAGGGCTCCGAGCGGAGCAGGAGACTCACCAGCATCGTGGCGGCCACTGCTACTACGATCATCTACGAGTCGCCCAACCGCCTGGTGGCCACGCTGCAGGACCTGGAGAAGCTGTGCCCGGAGCGCGCCGCCAGCGTCGGTAGAGAGCTCAGCAAGCTGCACCACGAGACGGTGAGAGGTTCGGTGGCTGAGCTCGTGGAGCACTTCGGCGAGCACGCCCCGCGCGGCGAGATCGTGGTCGTGCTCGGGCCGGCTCCCCAGCGGGACGCCGCCGGGGGGCACGACGAGACAGCCACCTTACTGGCGGCGGCCGGCGTTCGGGGTAGGCTTCTGCGTGAAGCTTTGAGCGCCCTCGGCGCGCCCCGCAACGAGGCGTACCGCCTGGCGCTCGAACACCCAGAACCTGAAGCGGACGAGCGCTAGGGAGCTCGTTCCGTGGCCCGGCCGTGTCGCGAGTCAAGCACTCTGCCTCACGCGCCGGCCGGAGGACGTAGGGCTTACGTGAGCACCGAAGGCATCAACACACTAACTGCAGACGTCGCGGCACAGGCAACGGTGGCGGCCCTCCCGGGGGCATGTCGCATGCTCGGCGTGCCCAGCGTGGCGCGCCTGGCGCTCTTCGCCCGGCACGCCGGCCCGGCCGTGCTGCTGACCACCGAGAGCCGGCTAGATCTTTACTCCGACACGCACGTGTTCGGTGCGTTGCGCAGCGTCAACCCGGAACTGGGTGAGTGGCACGACAAGCACGAGAAGGTGGTGCTGAGCCTGGAGCACGCGCTGAGGAGCTTCCCCGCGCGTCCCGAACTGTACGCCCTTACCCTCGAGAAGGGCTGCGACTACAAGCGCGGCCACCTACTGGACCGGCTCGTCACCTACGGCTTCGAGCGCGACGAGGCGCCGGGCTTCGTGGTGCGTGGCGACACCGTTGTCCTCTACCTGAAGGAAGGCCCGCGAGCTGGAGGCGACGAGCCCGAAGCGGCCGCCGTGACCGACCCTGAGGGCACGGTGCGCCTGGAGTTCTTCGGCGACGAGCTGGACGCCTTGACCGTCAACGGCAAGCAGGCGCAGAGCTTCGTACTGGCGCCACGAACGCTCGAGCATCTGGAGCGTGACGAGTGGACCGCCCGCCTTCTCGAGCAGCTCCCCGGAGCCGTCTACCTGGACGCCCCGGAGCTGTACCCGAGCGAGGCCTCCGAGAGCTCTGCCGAGTGGCTGTGGCAGCACCTGGCCGAGCGGCAGACGGTGTCGTTCGGTCGTGACCCTCTGCCGTTGCCGGAGCAGACGCCGCCCATGGAGGCGCTGGGCTACTACCGGGGCAAGCTCTCCGACTTCACCGCAGACGTGCATATGTGGCTCAAGGACGGCTACTCGGTACAGCTCCTCCTGAAGTTCGAGCGCACGGGCCGCTACCTGCGCGAGCGGGTGTTGGACCGCGTGGACTCGCACTGGCGCAACCGCGTGGAGCCGCACCCCGGGCAGGCGTCGCTGGTGCTCGCGCGTGGGCCCTTGGGTGGCTACAAGGACGACCGAAACAAGGAAGTGGTGGTAACCGAGGAGCTGCTGTACGGTTACCAGGGCGACCGCAAGCCGCGGCATGTAGGTGGCAAGAGGGTGGCCGACGCTTCACAGCTCACCGTGGGCGATTACCTCATCCATCCTGACCACGGCATCGGACGTTTCATGGGTCTCGAGGCGCGGCAGGTGGTTGGTGTTACGCGCGACTACCTCAACCTGCGCTACGCGGGGGAGGGCAAGCTTTACCTGCCGGTAGAGCTTCTGCCACTGCTGAGGCGCCATCCGGGCACAACCGACGACCCGCCCCGACTGTCTACGTTGGGCACCAACGAGTGGGCGCGGGCGCGCGAGAAAGCTCGCGCCAGCGCCGAGCTGCTGGCGGCTGAGCTCATCAAGACCTACGCTCAGCGCCAGGTGAGCGAGGGCACGGCCTTCCCGCCGCAACCCGAGTGGGACGAGCTGATCGAGAAGAACTGCCCGTTCGTGCTCACGCCCGATCAGAAGCGCTCGGTGGTCGAGGTTCTGGCAGACATGGAGAGGGCAGTGCCCATGGACCGGCTCGTCTCGGGCGACGTGGGCTTCGGCAAGACCGAGGTGGCCATCCGCGCCGCCCACAGGGCGCTGGGTAGCGGCTCCCAGGTGGCCGTGCTGGTGCCCACCACCGTGCTGGCCAGGCAGCACTTCCTGACGTTCCAGGAGCGCTTCCAGGGGTTGCCCGTGAGGGTGGAGATGCTGTCGCGCTTCACTTCGGACTCGCACGCCAGGGCCATCCTGACCGGCCTCAAGGACGGCACGGTAGACATCGTGGTCGGCACGCACCGGCTGCTCAACGAGTCCATCGTCTACAAGAACCTCGGGCTGTTGGTGGTAGACGAGGAGCACCGCTTCGGCGTGGGGCAGAAGGAGCGCCTCAAGGGGCTCAAGGCCAACCTCGACGTGCTGTCGCTCTCGGCCACGCCCATACCTCGCACGCTTTACATGAGCCTGGTCGGGCTGCGCGACGTCTCTCAGATAGCCACCCCGCCTGAGGGCCGTAAGCCCATCCAGACCGTGCTGCAGCCCTACGACCCCATGGTGGTGCGTGAGGCGCTGCTGACAGAGCTGGAACGGGGCGGCAAGGTGTTCTACATCCACGACCGCATCGGCAGTATCGGCATGCGGGCGCGCACCTTAAGCCAGCTCGTTCCCGAGGCGCGCATAGGCGTGGCGCACGGTCAGATGAACGAGGGCGAGCTGGAAGAGATCATGATCGGCTTCGAGGAGGGCGCCTACGACATCCTGCTCTCGACCACCATCGTCGAGTCGGGTCTGGACATCAGCGGCGCCAACACTCTGGTCATCGAGCGTGCCGACCGCCTGGGTCTGGCGCAGCTCTACCAGCTACGCGGCCGCGTGGGCAGGCGGCAGACGGAGGCGTGGGCCTACATGCTCTACCCGGGCCGGCTGACGGAGCAGGCGCAGCGGCGCCTGTACGCTATCGCCGAGCTCAACGACCTCGGCAGCGGCCACCTGCTGGCTGAGAAGGACATGGAGATACGTGGCGTGGGTAACCTGCTAGGCCCCGAGCAGCACGGGCACGTCAGTGCGGTGAGCCTCGAGGTGTACACGGAGATGCTGGCCGAAGAGATCGCCAAGCTGAAGGGCGAGCAGCGCGCTGCGCAGCTGCCGCAGGTGACGGTAGACCTGGACCTGGACGCGCGCCTGAGCCCCACGTACATCAACGATAACGACGTGCGCATCAACTACTACGGGCGCCTGGCGGAGACCATCAGCCTGGCCGAGGTGAGCCACATAGCGCGTGAGATGCGGGAGTCGTTCGGGCCGTTCCCGCCCGAGGTGAAGGCGTTCATCGACCTGGCGCGCCTCCGCCTGCTGGCCAGCGCCAAGGGCGTGGCGACCATCAAGGAGCACATGACCGACGTGCAGCTGAGCTTCGACGCGGCGCTCGATGCGCTGGACTACGACGCCAAGCGCATGAAGGAGCTGGCGTTCTCGGTCGAGCCCACCACCTACCCGCCCGGGTTCAGCATCAAGAAGCGTGGCCTCAAGGCAGCCGACATCCCGGGGGCGCTCATGGAGCTTCTTTATCTGGTGGGGTGAGGTCCGTACCGTCTGAACCCAGCATGGGCCGGCAGTCACGCATCACTACGGGCAGCCGACAAAGTAATGGTTCCTCGAGCAAAGGTCGAGGGAAGAGCGGTTAAAGGGTATT